>NZ_LIPP01000064.1 GCF_001418335.1 Streptomyces aurantiacus
CCCGGCGCCCTCCCCTGGGGCGCCGCCGTGCTCGCCGCCGGTCTCGCGGTGGAGGCGTACGCCGGCCGTACCGCCCCCGCTTCCGGCGGGCCCACGCTGCCCGGCGGGTTCGACGGCGGCTCGCTCGGGGTGCTCGTCGGCTGGGTGCTCACCGCGATCGGGCTCGCGCTGGCCGGGCCCGCGCTCACGCACCTGTGCGGCAGGCTGCTCCAGGCGGTACGGCCGGGCGCGCTGCGGCTGCTCGCCGGGCGCGTGCTCATGGAGGAGGCGACCCGCATCGGCCGCCCGCTCGGCGTGGTGTGCGCGGTGGCGTCGGGTGCGTACGCCATGGCCTTGCTCTACACCGGTACGCACCCCGACGCCGGGCCGCTCACCACGCTCGGCGCGCTGCTCGTCGCCGGGTGCTCCGTGGCGACGCTCCTGACCGCCGCCGTCGAGGCGAGGGACGCGCGCGCGGACACCACGGCGGCCCTGCTGCGGATCGGCGCGCCCCCCGCGGCGCTGCGCGCCGCGGCCGCTCTGCGCGCCGGCGTTCTGCTCGCCGTCCTCACCCCCCTGACCTGGGCCATCGCGGAGATCGCGGCACTGCCGCTGGCCCGCTGACAACGTCGTACAGGTCGGAGACGCCAGGCAGGTCGGGCGGGTCGGGCAGGAGGCGATCGCCCGCGCGTACGAAAAGAAGTCCACGGACACCGATGATTTTCTGCCGGCGCCCGGGTCTATCCCTCCGAACAGCAACGCACGCACCCGACGGAGGACCTCACATGTACCAGCAGATGATTTTCGTGAACCTGGCCGTGAACGACGTGGACGCGTCCAGGAAGTTCTTCACGGAGCTCGGCTACACGATCAACGACCAGTTCTCGGACGAGAACTGCGCGTCCGTCGTCATCAGCGACACGATCGTCGCGATGCTGCTGAACAAGCAGCGCTACGCGGACTTCACGAAGAAGGAGATCGCGGACTCGACGAAGACGAGCGAGGTGCTCCTGTGTCTCAGCGCCGAGAGCCGCGAGAAGGTGGACGAGCTGGTCGACGGGGCGATCGCGGCGGGTGGCTCGGCGAGCGGGGAGACCCAGGACCACGGCTTCATGTACGGGCGCGCCTTCGACGACCCGGACGGCCACACCTGGGAGGTCATGTGGATGGACCCGGCAGCCGTCCAGGGCTGAACCGGCCGCGCTCACACCGGCCGTGCTTACATGGGCGAGTGCAGACGAGCCCCGCCCATGTGGCCCACCACAACGACCAAGAGATCGAGACGCTTGAGGAGTTCGACGCGACGGTCTCGGCCCGCGGCAGCCTCGCCGGCTTCCGCGTCCAGGCCGTCGATCTGACGGACCGTACGCGTGAGTTGCTCGCCTGCGACACCGCGGGCGCCGTCTTCCTCGGCTGCCCGATGCGGGAGAACGCCGCGGCGAAGGTCCGCGCCGACGGCGCCCTGGTCTTCCCGCCCCTTCCCGACCTGCCGTTCGACCCGTACCGCGGCCATGTCTACTCGCCCGAGGAACTGTTCGACTCCCTCGACAAGGGCTACGAGGAGACGCCGGACGCCCTCGCGTACGACTGGTTCCGGCGGACCGGGGCCGACCGGGACATCTACGCGTCGATGCTGCGCTCCGTCCACGACGACTCCGTCTCCGACGCACTCGACGAACTCCTGCGCGGGGCGCGGGTGGTGGGCGTGATGGGCGGGCACGCGATAGCGCGCGGCTCGGCGGCGTACGGGGGCGCGGCCAGGCTCGGCCGGGCGCTCGCCCGCGCCGGGTTCACGGTGGCGACGGGCGGCGGCCCCGGCGCCATGGAGGCGGCGAACCTCGGCGCGTACGCGGCCCCGTACCGCGACGGCATGCTGGACGAGGCGTGCGAACTCCTCGGAAAGGCGCCCTCGTTCGTCCCGTCGGTGACCGACTGGGCGCGCGCCGCCTTCGAGGTGCGCACCCGGTGGCCGAAAGGCAACACCTCCGTCGGCGTTCCCACGTGGTTCTACGGGCACGAGCCGCCGAACGCCTTCGCCTCGCACATCGCCAAGTACTTCGCCAACGCCACCCGCGAGGACGGCCTGCTGGCCCGCTCGAACGCGGGCGTGGTCTTCCTGCCCGGTGCCGCCGGAACGGTCCAGGAGATCTTCGACAACACGACCCCCAACTACTACGAGTCCCGCGGCGAACCCACCCCGATGGTCCTGGTGGACCGCGCCCACTGGACGGAGCGCCTGCCGGCCTGGCCCCTCCTCCAGGCCCTGGCCCGCGACCGCCCGATGGAGTCCCGCATCACGTTGGTGGACCGGATCGAGGAGGCGCCGGAGGCGCTCGACCGCCTGTCGCGTGTAAACGAAACCTAAAAGCAGGGGTCAAGACGGACACACGGATTGACAACCGGAGACGGTGCCCAATAAACCTGTGAGGCGTCTGGGATTGTTGTTTCGCAGCAACTCCCTTCAACCCCCCTCGTTTTGTGCATCCCGTGAAGGGCAATCGTGTCCATATCTCGCCGTACCGCACGTTCCGTGCGCATTCTCGGAGTTGCCTCCGCATCGGCCGCGCTCACGCTCGGCCTCGCCGGCAACGCGCTCGCCTGCAACATCAGTGAGTTCAGCGCCGTCGCCAAGTGCGACGGCACCAAGGGCGTCATCAGCGTCACCGACAAGGACCCGTCGGGCGTCAAGGCCAAGGTCTCTGTCTTCCGGTCGAACGACGGCGGCGAGAAGCTCGTCGGCGAGCAGGAGGTCGAAGGCACGCGCGAAGGCGTGACCATCGACTTCTCCGAGGACTGGAAGCCGAACACGACGTACCGCGTGCACGTCAAGGCCGGCAACCAGGTCGACGAGGACATCAAGGGCGGGCTCACCACCCCGTCCGAGGGCTGCGAGTCCCCGGAGGAGTCCACTCCTCCGGCGTCCCCGTCGCCTTCGGAGAAGCCCTCGCAGGAGCCCTCCTCGCCCTCGGACGCCTCGGAGGCCCCGAAGCCTTCGGCAGCGGAGAGCTCCCCCGCCGCGTCGACCGGGGACAACGCTCCCTCGCCCGCGGGTGACTCGAACCTCGCCGAGACCGGCTCCAGCTCCAACACCGGTGCGATCGCCGGGATAGCGGCCGCGCTCGTGGCGGCCGGCGCCGGCGTGATGTTCGCACTGCGCCGCCGCGGCGCAGCGAACAACCGCTGACACCACCCTGGCTGCACCTGTAGTGGCCCGCCCCCGCACAAGGGGGCGGGCCACCGCTGCGTTCGGCTTCCGAGAGCACCGGGCGCCCCGTAAGGGGCGCGGGGAACGGCGCGCCAAGCCCCCACCGGCCTGTGGGCCACCACAACGCGTCCTCCGCGAGCCAGGCGTCCAGGGACGGGGTCGCTGTCCGCAGGCCCCTGTGACCCCCGCGAGGGGCGTCATGGCCGCAACCAGGCCGCCGCCCGGCCCCCCGCGAGTACGACAATTTCCGCCGCGTCGAAGGCCACCCCGACCTCTTCCCCGGTCTCAGGCGCCTCCCGCAGCGCACACGCCGCCTCAAGCCGCGGTGCGGCGCCCTCCGGCTGCAGTTGTACGGCCACGTGGGTGCCCCGGAAGGTCCGTGCGGCCACCGTGCAGCGCAGCCCCTCCTCGGCCGGTACGAGCCGTACGCCCGCCGGCCTGACAAGGAGCGTGACCTCGCCCTGCGGGGCGTCGGAGGGCGCCGGCAGCTTGCCCCACGGGGTGTCCGCGGCCTCCCCGCTGACCGTCGCCCCGGCCACGTTCTCGAAGCCGAGGAAGCGGGCCACGAACTCGTCTGCCGGGCGCTGCCAGACCTCAAGTGGCGTACCCGACTGGGCGATCCGCCCGTCCCGCATCACGACGACCCGGTCGGCGAGCGCGAAGGCCTCGCCCTGGTCGTGGGTGACCGCGAGCACGGTGGTGCCCAACTCGCCGAACAACTCCCGCAGTTCGACCACCAGTCGCTCACGCAGTGACCGGTCCAGCTGGCCGAGCGGCTCGTCGAGCATGAGCAGCCGGGGCCGGGGAGCCAGGGCGCGGGCGAGAGCGACCCGCTGCTGTTCTCCGCCGGAGAGGCAGGCGACGGCCCGCCCGTGGGCGCCCGGCAACCCCACGAGTTCGAGCAACTCCCTCACCCGTACGGCCTGTCGGCCCTTCGACTCGCCGTGCATGCGCAGCCCGAAGGCCACGTTTCCGGCCACATCGCGCTGCGGGAACAGCTGGTGGTCCTGGAACATCAGGCCGACGCCCCGCTTGTGCGCGGGCACGCCGTCGAGGTCGCGGCCGTCCAGGAACACCCGTCCGTCGTCCAGGTGCTGCAGCCCGGCGACGGCCCGCAGCAGCGTCGACTTGCCGCTGCCGCTGGGCCCGAGGACGCACACGATCTCGTGCTCGGCGACATCGAGGCCGACGTCGTCGAGCACGGCCCGCCCCCCGAACCGTACGGTCGCTCCATCGAGCTCAAGCATCGTCAGAACTCTCCCGTCCGGTCGGTGCGAAGGCGTTCGAGGACCAGCAGCGCCACCGCGCACACCACCATCAAGATCGTCGAAAGGGCCATGGCCTGCCCGTAGTTGAGGTCGCCGGCCCGCCCGAGCAGCCGGGCCACGGCGACCGGCAGCGTCGGGTTGTCGGGCCGTGCGATGAAGACCGTCGCGCCGAACTCGCCCAGCGACACGGCGAAGGCGAACCCGGCCGCGACCAGCAGCGCCCGCCGCACCATCGGCAGGTCGACCTCGCGCCACACCCGCCAGGGCGAGGCCCCGAGCACCGCCGCCGCCTCGCGCAGCCGCCCGTCCACCGCTCGCAGCACCGGCAGCATGGTCCGTACGACGAAGGGGACGCCCACCAGCGCCTGCGCGAGCGGCACCAGGATCCAGGTGCTCCGCAGGTCCAGCGGCGGCTCGTCGAGCGCGATGAGGAAGCCGAAGCCGACGGTCACGGCGGAGACGCCGAGCGGCAGCATGAGCAGCGCGTCGAAGCCCCGTACGAGACGTCCGGCGTCCCGGCGGGTGAGGGCGGCAGCCGCCAGTGAGCCGATCAGCAGCGCGATGGCGGTCGCGGCGAGCGCGTACCGCAGGGAGTTGCCGACGGCCTCGATCGGCGGCACCAGGAAGAGGCTTCCCTCGTTGGCGGTCAGCGCCTTGTAGTAGCCGAATCCGGGGGCGTCGAGCGACCGCTCGACCAGGACGGCCAGCGGGAGGACGAGCAGGACGGCGATGCTGCCGAGGACGGCGGCGAGCAGCGCCCACTGCCCCGCCCCGCGCGGCCGGCGCGCGGTCGTGGCGGCGTCGACCAGGCGCAGGGCCGTCTCCCGCCGCCGTACGGTCCAGGCGTGGACGGCGAGGATCGCGCCCACCGCGGCGAACTGGACGATCGTCAGCACGGCGGCCGTGGAGAGGTCGAAGATCTCCGAGGTCTGCCGGTAGATCTCGACTTCGAGCGTCGAGAAGGTGGGGCCGCCGAGGATCTGCACGACACCGAAGGAGGTGAAGGTGAAGAGGAAGACCATGAGCGCGGCGGCGGCCACGGCCGGGCCGAGCGCCGGCAGCGTCACCTTGCGCCAGGCCGCGAACGGCGAGGCGCCGAGCATCCGCGCGGCGTCCTCCTGACGCGGGTCGAGCTGCGACCAGAGGCCGCCGACCGTGCGGACGACGACCGCGTAGTTGAAGAAGACGTGCGCGAGCAGGATGGCCCACACGGTGGTGTCCAGGCGTACGCCCCACAGCTCGTCCAGCAGCCCGCCCCGCCCGAGCAGCGCCAGGAAGGCGGTGCCCACGACGACCGTGGGCAGCACGAAGGGGACGGTCACAACGGCCCGGAGGACCTGCCTGCCCCTGAAATCGAAGCGCGCGAAGACGTACGCGCCGGGGAGCGCGATCAGCAGCGTGAGCGCGGTCGAGGCGAGCGCCTGCCAGGTCGTGAACCACAGGACGTGCCGGATGTCCGGCTGCGCGAGAACGTCCCAGATCCGCCCGAACCGCCAGACGCCGTCGACCTTCAGCCCACGGGCGGTGATCGCCACGACCGGATAGGCGAAGAAGACCCCGAAGAACGCGACGGGCACGGCCATGAGACCGAGCCGAGCCGCGCTTCCCCTGTTCGCCGCGCTCCCCCTGGGCGAGCGCGGGCGCGTACGAAGCCGCGTACCCGGCTTCGTACGCGGCTCCGCCTCGGGCTTCACCTCGGGCTGCGGCTCTACTTCAGTACGAGCGAGGTCCATGACTTGACCCACTCGTCACGGTTGTCGGCGATCCTGGCCGGGTCCAGGGTCTCGGGGTTCGCGGCCGCCGGCCCGTACTGCGTGAACGAGTCGGGCACCTTGGCGCCCTCGACCACCGGGTACACGAACATGTTGAGCGGCATGTCCTCCTGGAACTGCTTGCCGACCAGGAAGTCGATGAGCGCCTTGCCGCCCGCGGTGTTCTTCGCGTTGCTCAGCAGGCCCGCGTACTCGACCTGCCGGAAGCAGGTGCCGTCCGCGACACCGGTCGGCGCGGTCTTCGGCTTCGGGTCGGCGTAGATGACCTCGGCGGGCGGGGACGAGGCGTACGAGACGACGAGAGGCCGGTCGCCCTTGGCCTTCTTGCCGCCGGCGGAACCGGAGAACTCCTCGTTGTAGGCCTGCTCCCAGCCGTCGACGACCTTCACGCCGTTGGCCTTGAGCTTCTTCCAGTAGCCCTCCCAGCCCCCGTCGCCGTACTTGGCGGCGGTGCCGAGCAGGAAGCCGAGGCCCGGCGAGGACGTCGAGGCGTTCTCGGTGACGAGGAGGTTCTTGTACGCGGGCTTGATCAGGTCGTCGAAGGACGTCGGCGGGGCAAGCTCGTGCTCACTGAAGTAGGCCTTGTCGTAGTTGACGCAGATGTCACCGGAGTCGATGGGCGTGACCCGGTGCTTGTCCTGGTCGACCCGGTACGGCGCCTGGATCCGATCGGCGCCCTTGGCCTCGTACGACTGGAAGAGACCGTTGTCGAGGGCGCGCGAGAGCAGGGTGTTGTCGACGCCGAAGAAGACGTCGCCCTGCGGGTTGTCCTTGGTGAGGATCGCCTTGTTGACGGCCTGCCCGGCGTCGCCGTCCTTGAGGACGCGGACCTTGTATCCGGACTTCTTCTCGAACGCCTTCAGTACGTCCTTGGTGTAGGCGAAGGAGTCGTGGCTGACGAGGGTCACGGTCTTGGACCCCGAGCCCTCGTCGCCGGACCCGGAGTCGGACGACCCGCACGCGGCGAGCGCGACAAGACCGAGCCCGGTGGCCGCGACGACGGCCGTGACTCTACGGGTGACACTCGTGGTGCTTGTGGTGCTTGTGGTGCTCACTGGATTCCTCCTGGGTTGACCAGGAAGAGACGCGGCCCTGCCCGGGACCTCGATCGGATCCCGGGCAGGGCGCAACAGCTTGAGTAGTGACCGAACTTCCTACCCAGAATGACCTGGGCAAGGTTCAGAGGGTCTGCGGGCTCTCCCGCACTCTCAGCGCTGTGGCGCTCCCCTGTCGGAATATGAAGATGTCGGACCCTGTATGAAGACGTCGGGCCATGAAGACGTACGTATGCCCGCCAGACTACCGCTCGGTGGCCGCGAGCTGCCCGCAGGCCCCGTCGATCTCCTGACCACGGGTGTCCCGGACGGTGACGGGCACACCATGGGCGGCGATCGCCTCGACGAACGCCTTCTCGTCCTCGGGGCGCGAGGCCGTCCACTTGGAGCCGGGCGTCGGGTTCAGCGGAATCAGGTTCACATGCACCGGCTTGCCCTTGAGCATCCGCCCGAGCCGGTCACCGCGCCACGCCTGGTCGTTGATGTCCCGGATGAGCGCGTACTCGATGGAGAGCCGGCGCCCCGACCTGGCCGCGTACTCCCAGCCGGCGTCCAGCACTTCCCGTACCTTCCACCGCGTATTGACCGGTACGAGGGTGTCGCGCAGTTCGTCGTCCGGTGCGTGCAAGGAGATGGCGAGGCGGCACTTGAAGCCCTCGTCGGCGAACCGGTTGATGGCGGGGACGAGACCGACGGTCGACACGGTGATCCCGCGCTGCGAAAGGCCGAGCCCGTCCGGCTCAGGGTCGGTGAGGGCCCGGATCGACTGGACGACCCGCTTGTAGTTGGCGAGGGGCTCGCCCATGCCCATGAAGACGATGTTGCTGAGGCGCGCCGGGCCGCCGGGGATCTCCCCGTCACGCAGCGCCCGCATGCCGTCGACGATCTGGTGCACGATCTCGCCGGTGGACAGGTTCCGGTCGAGACCGGCCTGCCCGGTCGCGCAGAACGGGCAGTTCATCCCGCAGCCGGCCTGTGAGCTGATGCACATGGTCACCCGGTCCGGGTAGCGCATCAGCACGGACTCGACGAGGGTGCCGTCGAAGAGCCGCCAGAGGGTCTTGCGGGTGGTCTCCTCATCGGTGGACAGATGCCGCACGACCGTCATCAGCTCGGGCAGCAACGCCTCCTGGAGCTTGGCGCGCGACCCCGACGGGATGTCGGTCCACTGCTCCGGATCGTGCGCGAACCGCGCGAAGTAGTGCTGCGAGAGCTGCTTGGCGCGAAACGGCTTCTCACCGATCGCGGCAACGGCCTCTTTGCGCTCGGCGGGCGTGAGATCGGCAAGGTGCCGCGGCGGCTTCTTGGCTCCGCGGGGGGCGACGAATGTGAGTTCTCCGGGCTTAGGCATGGCTGTACCAGTGTCGCAGATCGATTCGTGTGACCTGGGCGCCAAGCCCTGCACGGTGGTCGTCGGTGGTCGACTCTGGTCGTCGTTGGCCCTCCTCCGACGGCCCACAGACGGCCCGCCCCTTGCCGACCGACGGGAGCGTTTCTGCAGGTTGGTGCCCCATAAGCATCGTGGCCGGACCAGCCGAGAACAAGGCTCCGATCGGGTGTCCGACCGGAGACCTCGGGAAGAATTCGGCGCCGATGGTGACTGGCGTAACATCCGAGCTCACGATTGGGGGACGTCGGACATGTCAACCACGCCAGATCATCCCGCACTTGCGCCGCAGGACCCGGACATGATGAGGCACCTTGACGAGCAATACGGTATGCGCTTTGTGCGCTACGTATTGGCCCTGCCTGATTCCTGGAATTTGGGCAATTCGGTGACCGTCACGCAAGCCGAGTGGGCTACTACACTGTATCAATTGGCAGTCTCAACGGAGCAACTAGACAAGGCAAGCCGATGGGTAAATCTTGCCGCCTTGATGAACCGCTACTTCGCCCCTCGTGACGTCTCTTTCGCCGCCTACATACGTGGGGAGTGCGGCGGGTCAACCGAAATACCAACCTACGAGAATGATGAAGTAGCCACAACCTTGGTCAAGTTTGCCAGCGACTCCTATGCTGCATTCATCATGAAACAGCCAGAGGATGAGTGGAATACGGGATCCATCGTCCATCACCACACCGAACAGCCCAGCATGGCCAACTTCTGCAAGGCTGTACTAAAGGACCAACAACTCAAGTTCCTTTTCCCCTCACACATCGAAAGCAATTGGGAAGAGAGCGACTTCACCAGCCTGCGCCAGGTTACTTCTCTGGTCTACTTTGAATCCGGCCAAGGCGGGAGCTTCTCGCTGCCACTACTCGCCTATAACCTGCTCAACTCCGCATACGTGCGGTGCATCATCTACGGCGATGACAGTTACGACGCGTACATAAAGATGGTGTCACAAGCCCTGGCTGACGCGCGCAAGATGGCGGCAGGACGCTCGGCAAAAATCCCAGTAGCGCTAGGCCTCTCGAACCTCTCACTGTCCGAGGTAGACCGGATACCGCTACCCAATGGCTTCCTCAGGAAGGTCACAGAGGAAGACAAGTACCATCTACCACCCAGGTTGGCAGTTGACGCTCTACTCATCCTTGAGACCCCGCTGAGGATCGCAGTCAAGACCAGACATCCTGACACCAGGGAAGACGAGAACCCGGAGACATGGGAACGCGTAGTTGAGCGCTCCCGAAAGTGGAACAGTTCCCTGCAGTGGGACATCGATTGCCACCACTTGGCATTCATGCTGGCCAATAGTGCCAACCATCGAGCAGCAGCTATTGAAATTTCTCGCGCAATTGTGAACCCGCTCCACGCAACACCTCATCTCTCATGGCGGGACGAACGGGTACAAACAGCGGCCGCCGTGATGGAGGTTGGACCTGAGAGTCGCGAAGCGCTTCGAAAGTGGGTGGATAACGTCACGTCTCGCCATCCGCGAACACTGAGAATCGCAATGCGCCGCATCCTCTCCGCGTCCACTTCGCGGACAGACCCCTCTGACTCCTTGGTTGATGCGGTGCTGGCCTGGGAGAACATGTTCAGCGATTCACCAGAAACCACGTTGCGAGTATGCGGGGCACTTTCACTCCTTTTGCAACCCAATGATCGAGAGAGCAGGAAAGCACTCAACCGAGAGTTGACAGGTATTTATGGAACTCGCAGCGCAATTGTGCACGGGAACGCGAACGAACCGGCTCCAGAGACGGTAAGAAGCCATGGCGATAGAGCACTCGAAGTCGCCGTTCAAGCCATGCGCCAGCTACACGAGAACCCGCACCTACTCAACTACAACAACTCAAGCGCACGCGGAAAAGATGTTCTTCTGGGCTTGGTGGATATCAGATAGAAGGCACAAGCAAGCCGCTACTTACTCCGAACCAATTTTCAAACTGTCCAGGAAGCGACATCCAGGCTAGAGGTCGACCCGCCTTCTATGCCTTACTGGACACGTGGGGCCACTGCGGCGGTGCGGGTGTTCCTCACAGTGGGGTCCTCCCTTGGATTCCACGAGTTTTGGGGCGACCATGAAGCAACCACAGCGTGCAAGGCTTGAGCCCGACAACGGCAAGACGGAGAGGGAGAGCGAGTGTCACAGCAGGCGAGCCCTCGGGGGACTTTCCTGAAGATCGCGGAGGTGGTGAAGGCTCAGATCGAGTCCGATCCGGCGATGGCGGAGCTTCCGTCGGCTGCGGACCTCATGCGTGATCATGGAGTGTCGCGCGGTGTCGCACTCCGCGTGTTCGGTGCGCTTCAGAGTGACGGGGTCGCGGAGCCGGTACCCGGCGGTCGCTGGCGGGTGGTGCGCGAAGGTCAGCGCGAGGATCGTCGTCCTCTCGCCGAGCGCATCGCAGACATCATTGCGGATGACCGCCTTGATGTCGGGGCAGAGTTCCCGAGTGCGTCAGCGTTGAGCGTGAAGTTCGGCGTATCGCGACCCACGGTGAGCAAGGCTCTAGACAAGTTGGAGGCGGCCGGGTGGCTGTCGGAGGGAAGCCAGGGCAAGGTGCGAACGGTGCGCGCCGTACCGAGCCGAGAGGAGCGTCTCCAGCGGTGAGCCGCACGGGACTGACGGAGTGGGCCTACCCGCTCGCAGAGTCGCTGCTCGCTGAGCCGCTGCCCCGCCGCTGGAAGCACTCCCTGGGAGTCGCGGAGCGAGCGCGAACCATTGCTGCCGTGCTCGGCTCGGACTCAGAGCTATTGGAAGCTGCCGCGGTGCTCCATGACATCGGCTACGCACCGGACCTGGCCAAGACCGGCTTTCATCCACTGGACGGCGCCCGGTACCTCCGCGACGTGGCACAAGCCGACGAGCGGGTCATACGCCTGGTCGCACACCACTCGTGCGCCTGGATGGAGGCGGAAGCCCGAGGGCTCCGCGAGGAGTTGGAGTCAGAGTTCCCGCGCGAGACACCGGAACTCACGGATGCCCTCTGCTACTGCGACATGAACACCACGCCGGACGGCACCACGACTGGCCCCGTCGACCGCGTGAACGAGATTGCGGGGCGCTACGGGCCAGACAGCCTCATCGGCACGTTCATCCGCCGCGCCGAGCCCGAGATCCTGGCAAGCACGGCGCGCGTGCTCGAACGGCTCGCCGCCACCCAGCGTCAGCCGATGTAGGGAGCCATCCGCGTCCGGTCCATCGCGTGCTGAATCCTCAGTTGCATGGTCGGGTGAACGTCGTACTGAGACAGGTCCGCTGGATCGACCCAGCGGACCTGAGTCGTTTCGTTGCTCGTACGGACGTCGCCACCCACCGGCCGCGCACGGAAGCACATGCTGAACTGCTGTCGGACCTCGCCGTCGTCGTACTGAAGCACGTGCGCGGGGTCGGTGTAGATCCCGCACAGCTCGATGACCTCCACCTTGATGCCGGTCTCTTCCCAGACCTCCCGCACCACGGTGTCGCTGATGAACTCGCCTGCATCGTGGCCCCCGCCGGGAAGCGCCCAACGCCCGTTGTCGGAGCGCTTGATGAGGAGCACCTGTCCCGCAGAGTTCTGCACGAACGCTACGACGGACGGAACCACCGAATTGGCCGGCGGGGCGTCGGGGTTGTGGAAGTGATCGATGCGTCCCATGCTCAGGCTCCCTTGAAGTCGGCTTCCGTTGCCTGGCGTGCTCCTCCCCAGGTCTGTTCGATGCTATTGGCATAGGTGTCGAACAGGCCGCCGCCCGGCAGTCGCCGTAAGTGAAGAACAGGAGCCATGTACGCGGCGACGCCGTAGACATGGGTGTTCACCAGGATCTCGTCATCCGCGCGGTACAGGGAGTTGTAGAGCGTGGCCTCATGCAGCCGAAACCCTATCTCCGGATGACTCTCGAACAGCGGGCGGTAGTTGACCAGGGCGTTACGGATCTTGCCGTCCATGATGCCGTGCCCCTCATCGATGCCGCGCTGCTTCACTGCTGGGCACTTGGGATCCCCCAGCAGGATGCGCACCTGCGTCGGCCCCATGTGCCCTCCCAGTTCCACCTTCTTCCTGAGGAGGTCAAGGAATTGGGGGTCCTCGGATAGAAACAGCCCTGAGTACACGAGGACATCGAGATACCGCTCAGCACGCCCGTACATCTCGCGCCAGAGCCCGGACGGGACCATGTGGCGGTGCGGATAGACGGTAACGATCTCCGCCTTGCTCAGGTCTGCGGCACTGTCCACGGCACGGGTGTCGTCCCACAGGGTCGTCACGTCCACCTTGAGCGCCGACGCCGTTGCGTACTGGTGTCGCCGGTAAGGCACCTTCCCCTGCGTGATCCAGCGCTCGACCGTCTTTGGGTTGACCTCGATCTTCTCGGCCAGGTCGTGCACCGTCATGCCGCGCGCCAACAGGGCTGACCTCAAACGCTCGTTGGACATCTCTACCCCCGATGGGACGTCTAGGGACCTCTTGACGGTAACGAGATCGACCTGAGCTGTGCCATGGACGGGGTGATCAACTCCCCTGACCTGCAGCGATTCTGATGGTGCGCCAAGAAGTCCCGACTCAAAGCCAAGAAATCTTGTCGGCCTACTTGACGCCACCTCGATGCAGTACCTGTAATACAGGTGCCGCATGTGGGCCCGGAAGGGCTTCACCGGCTGTGTTCGCAAGTGCTTGACCTGCAAGACCGCACGACCCAGGAGCCCCGCATCGGACGGGGGGAGGCGACCCGGCGCCTTGGCATTCACCGGAGGGCTCAGACCGAAAGGTCACGTCTCCATACGCCTACTTCGAGGCCGGACAGCTCTACCTGACACGGGAGCGCGGTCGCGATGAAGGAGACACGCACCACCCCAACTTCCGCCGCACCTTGGTGCGCCGGCCGGTTGCCTGAACTGCACCTCTCGCAGGTGCGGTGAGGGGGAGCCGCGCTCCGTTGGCTCGCAAGGCACGACCACATCGAGGGACGGCCGTCTCTCACCACTTCACGACCGCGGCCGTCCCGTTCGCACGTTCCGTGTCCCACTCCAACGCCCTTGAGGAGCTTGACCATGACCGAACGCACCTTAACCTCGCAGACCTCCGGCCCGATCGTGCTGGGCATGTCGCTGCCGGTCGGCGACGTCCGTGTGCAGGTGCTCAGCAGCGTCACGACCGCCCGCATCACGCTGCACACCGACGACAGCACGGGGCCCGCGGCCGACGCGGTCAACCGGGCCCGCACTCGCCAGGACGGGCAGGCGCTGGCCGTCGAGGTGCCGGAGATGCCGGGCAACGTGATGGTGCAGAGCACCCGCGGCAACCGCATCGTGCAGAGCGTCGGCACGGTCTACGGATCGGTGACGGGCGTGACCATCATCAACGGCCGCGTGGTCACCGGTGGCGGCAGCAACATGCAGACGGTCAGCCCCATCACGGCCACGGTCACGCTGCCCGTCGGGTCTTCCCTCGCGGTGGTCTCTACCTCCGCGGACGCGTTCGTGTCCGGCGACGTCGACCGGATGGAGTTCCGCTCCGTCTCCGGCGACCTGGACGCCGGTGGCGTCCGGCAGCTCTCCGCGAACACCACCTCCGGAGACATCAGCGTCGGCCGCGTGACCGAGCAGGTCGCCGCCCACTCCGTCTCCGGCGACATCGAGGTGCACCTCTACAACGGCCGCGCCGCGAACCTGAACACCACCTCCGGCGACATCGCCGTGACGGCCACCGGCGCCGCCTCCGGCACCGTGAGCGCCCACTCCGTCTCCGGTGACGTCCGGATCTCCGGCGCCCGCCACCTGAGCGTGTCCGCCAACAGCGTCTCCGGGCGCGTCCGCAACCGCTGACCCGCGCCACCGCCCCGCACGGGGCCGCTCATCCCCCCGGGCCGGTCGCCTCTCACCAACCACCGCGACCGGCCCGGCCTTCCCTGTCCCTCCATCTTCCGGAGATCTGTCATGCGTAGCTACATCGGTCACCACCTGGTCGTGAACGACGTCGAGTTCGAGGAGCTGGCGTTCGGCTTCGACGAGTGGCCCACGGGCCTGGACATCGAACTGTTCCGCGGTCCGCTCCGGCCGGAGACGGCCGACCAGCGGCAGGCGCGTGAGGACGCGGCCCGCGACATCATCACCGACCTGTTCGAGCAGGGCGAGGCCGGTGACGAGACCGCCGCCTGGGACGCCCTGTACGCCGACGCCCTCACCCACACCGTGCCCTTCCTGAAGGCCGCGGCCCGTGCCGAGAGCACCGGATCGGAGGCGACATGAGCGCCCAGGACACCATGCTCGCCGCCGCTCACGCGGAGGTGAAGGCAGAGATCACGCGGACCGACACCAAGACCGGTCTGCTGCTCGCGTTCGTCGGTGCGGTCCTCGCCGGATCGTGGACGGTCGCCAAGGACATGCCGCTCAACCTCGCCGCCTGCCTCGCGGGCGGTCTCGGCATGACGCTGCTGGTTGCGGCGGCCGGTCTGCTGCTGCGGTCGGTGCGCCCGAACCTGCGCGGTAGGCACGGCTTCCCGCTGTGGGCCACGCTCACCGCCGAACAGATCACCGCCGCCCTGGCCACCGACCGGGCCACGGACATTGCGGGCCTATCCCGTATCGCGGTCGCCAAGTTCACCGGCCTGCGCCGCGCGGTCGACCTGACCTGTGCAGGCGGCACGCTGCTCATCCTCGCAGCCCTGACCACCGCGGGAGGTGCGGCATGAACGCCACACCCCTTACCCCCGAGGCGCCCGCTCCTGGGGTGCCGCCGCTGACCAAGCCTGAGATGGGGCTCGCCGGTATCGGCGCGCTCGCCGCGGCCGGAGTCGGCGCGCTCGGTCTGATCTCCTCCTTCGACGCCGTGTCCGAGGCTGCAACCCGCTGGGGTTTCAGCGAGGCATGGATGCTGCCGGTCGGTATCGACGTTGCTATCCCGGTGTTCACCGTGGCCAACCTGCTGTTGATCCGGATGGACATGGCGCTCGCGTGGGTGCGGTTCGTGCCCTGGGTGCTCACCCTGATCACCTGCGGGCTCAACGTCGCCGCCGGACACGACGTGTGGGCGAAGGTCGCTCACGGCACCATGCCGCTGCTGTGGGTCGTGTTCTCCGAGATCGGCGCGCACATCTACGCCGTCCGCATCGGCGCGGCCACCGGCCGCCGCATGGAAAAGATCCGCTTCTCCCGCTGGCTGCTGGCCTTCCCTTCCACGTTCGCGCTGTGGCGCCGGATGACGCTGTGGGAGGTCACCTCCTACACGGAGGCGCTGGCGCGGGAGAAGGAGCGGCAGTTGGCCCGCGCGGACCTGCGCGAGCGCTACGGCCGCAAGTGGCGGACCAAGACCCCGCGGCGCGAGCGCGTGATGCTGCGCATGGGCGACCTCACCCCCGGCATTGAGCAGGAGACGCCCGCACCGCCCCCGGCGGGGAATCGGCCGGCACAACGGCCCGCGGCCACGCCGCGCCCGCGCCGTCAGCCCAAGCCGAAGCCCAAGGGCACTGCGCAGCGCTCCTTTGAAGAGCTGCTGAGCGAGGCGCGCACGCTCACCGCGGAGTGGACGGATGCGGAGCTGAACGCGGAAGCCGTCCGTACCGCGGTCCACTGCTCGGCCGCCAACGCCCGCAAGCTCCGTGACGCGCTGAAGACCGAGCGCGCCGACGGCCGCCCGCTGCACGCGGTCGACAACGCCGTTACCGGTTCGCGTCAGTCCGACGCGACCGACAACGACAGCATCGAGGGGGCGGCGGCATGAGGCACGTGGTTATGTGGTCGGGCGGCATCACCTCATGGGCCACCGCCCGTCATGTGGTGGCCGAGCACGGCACGGCCAGCACGGTCCTTCTCTTCGCCGATACGAACGCTGAAGACGAGGACCTGTACGCGTTCAACGACCAGGCCAGTGCCCAGCTCGGCATCCCGCTCACCCGGGTTGCCGATGCTCAGGAACGCACCCCCTCGCAGGTGTTCGCAGACAAGCGCTGGCTTGGCAACACCCGCCTCGCTCAGTGCGCGCTCGAACTGAAGCTCAAGCCCTGCCACGACTGGCTGACAGCCGAGACCGACCCGGCGGACACGATGCTGTACGTCGGTCTCGACTGGTCGGAGCCGCACCGCATCCCCGGCAACCGCGCCAAGTGGGCGCCCTGGCCTGTCGCGTACCCGCTGACGCAACCGCCGTACTACGACAAACCGCAACTGCGAGCCCAAGCGCGGGCGGCCGGTCTGATCGACCCGCGCCTGTATCGGCTGGGGTTCGCCCACAACAACTGTGGCGGCGGCTGTGTCAAGGGCGGAAAAGCCCAGTGGATACGGCTCCTGGACGTCTTCCCCGAGCGGTACGCACGGCACGAGGCGTTCGAGCAGCGGATGCGCGAGCAACTCGGCAAGGACGTGTCCATCCTGCGCGACCGCACCGGTGGGCAGACCAAACCACTCACGCTGGCCACGCTCCGGACCCGCATCGAGCAGCAACCCGACCAACTCGATCTCTTCGATGAAGGCGGATGCGGCTGCTTCACCGAGGTCGCCTGATGTCCGCGTTATGGGGGAAGTGCTACGACCCGACCGGCGCGCTTCACGGGGTGCCCACCTACCCGTGGCGTCTGGCGCCGGATGGTCTGGCGACCCGTCGCCAACTCCGAGCGCAGGGTTTACGGCCCGGCGGACAGCCGATCGCGGCACAGGTGATGCGAGGCAACCGGCGTGCCGGTGGTGTGCGCGTCGCGTACCTCTACCGCGAGGACCTGGCCAAGCCGGTCCGGCCGATGACGTCCCGTAAGTGGGGCGCGCTCGCGCTGGCGATGCTCGCCCGCCGCACCTGCCCCCGCTGCCGGATCGATGTCGGCTACTGCATCCCCACCTCGTACGGCATCTGCGGTCTGTGCATCGCCCTCGAAGAACAGCGCGCCGCCTGACCAGTCCAACCATCCTCGCGCGGGGTCCGTCCGCCCACCTCCTACAGCGACGGCCGGACCCCGCCTTCCCTCCCGAGAGAAGGAACTGTCAGTGAACCAGCCCGACGACAACGAACTGTTCAACCGGCTCGAAGCAGAGATGACCGCAGACTCCGGCGGCGAGGTAGTCGACCTCGACAAGGCGCGGTCGGCCCGTACCGAGTCGGCCGACCCGACCGCCCGACCCGACGCCGACCCGTCGGCCGACTCCGCGCCGGACCGGTCGGCTGCCGAGTCGGGCGCCCCGACCGCCCGTGTGATGGTCGACCAGCCGACCGCCAAGGCGGCCGGTCCGGGCTACCTCGGTCGGCTGCTCGCCGCGCGGCGCCGTCCGGTCGTCCCGGTGTGGCTCAAGTCGCTCGCGGAGCTGAAGACCGCCACGGCGTGGGTGGCCCGTCACTACGCCCACTCGGTCGGATACCACGCACTGCGCTCCCCGGTCTACGCCGCCCGCCTCACCTTCCAAGCGCCGTCCGGCGCCGCGAAGTTACCCTCGCAGGTTCACGCGGTACGCAAGGCGCTCCCCGAGCGATATCGCTCCATGGTGGACGTCGGCGCAGGGTGCGGACTCCGACAGGGCGAAATCATCGGACTCGCTGAAGACGCCCTCGACTTCGAGGGCGAGATTCTGCGAGTGGTCCGACAGGTGAAGCTCATCCGCGGGAAGGCCGTGTTCGCCCCGCCGAAGTGCAACAAGGAGCGAGACGTGCCGCTGCCGCCGTCGGTAGCTGAAACAATCCGCGCGCACGTGGACGCGTACAAACCCGTTGAGGTCACGCTGCCGTGGCGGAAGCCGGATGGCCCGAAGGTCTCGGCTCGACTCCTGTTCACGAATACAGCGAACTGGGTGGTCTGGCGCAGCAACTTCAACATCCAGGAGTGGAAGCCGTCGATCGCTGCGGCAGGCCTGATCACGGAAGCCGGTGAAGACGGCAAGTACCAGTCGGCGCGCGAGCACGGCATGCACGCACTGAGGCACTTCTACGCGTCGGTACTGCTGGACGCTGGAGAGAGCATCAAGGCCGTCAGCCAGTACCTCGGACACTCTGACCCTGGCCTAACACTCCGCGTTTACGCGCACCTCATGCCGTCGAGTCAGGAGCGGACCCGCCGAGCCGTGGACACGGTCCTTTCGAAGCACTCAGTCACGTAGCCCACGGGCTGGCCACAAGACTCAGCGTATGCTCGCAGAGTTCAATCGGTGCCGCGCTTGGAGCTCCAGGCGTCGGCGCTGGGCATCAGCGGTCTGGGGAGTAGGACGCGGCATCCGCTGTTCCCTCAGGCTGGCACCCAGGCAACTGATAGCTTCACCCGACACGTTGTAGGCGGCAATTCTCCTGGTGCGGTAGTCGTCCTCCGCGCTCTGGAACGCCCTCATGCTGGCGAGCATGACGTCGCCCAGACGGGTGCGGAGTTGATCGTCCGGGAGCCGTACCAGAGCCTGCTCAATGCGTAGATGGTGCTCCATCGCCTCTTTCCGGAACGGAAGCATCTCGTCCTCGCTAGCGCCTTCCTCTGGATACCTTCTCGCCAGATTCAGCAGGGCAACAAACTCGGTCGTAAGCGTGTCGGCCGCTTCCTTGGCGAGCTCCGCGCGCCGTTGATCACGGGCAAGCGAGCGTTGATGACGGTGCGCGATCGTCGTGGAGATGATCGCGCCCGCTGCCCCCACTGCTGCCCCTGCCAAGCCCGAAGCAGCGCCTACCCACATACCTGCGTCCACGGATTCATTCTCGCGTGTCAGCAGAGGCTGAGGGCATTCTCCGCGCAGGTTGGTAGGGCACAGGGCGGTCGCAGTTCTTCGAACCGTCATCCGTCCTCAGCTGTGAACTGGCCGAGGACAGCCCCATGGAGTTGGCCCCATCGGCATGATGGCGCCGTGAATGTAGAAATGTTGGCGGCACTGTTTGGCCTGGGCGGCACTCTGGTGGGCGCGGCGGTCTCAACGGGGGCGGTGGTCTGGCAGCAGCGCAGGACGGCGCACGAGGCTGAGCGTACGTACTTGCTGGGCCTGGCGGAGATGGCGGCCAATGAAGTGATCCGGTTGAGCTATGAAATTCAGGAGCACTTCGGAGACGGCCGCCCTCCTGGCCGACCGATGCCGGGGGGCAAGGAGTGGGACAAGGAACTTCAGCGCATGAACCGCGAACTCCAGGAACAGTCTCTCCGGTTCGCTGACCCGGATGTACGCCTATTTCTCGAACACTGCTACAAGGAGCTGATGATCCATGGTGCTTCCCTCTGCGTAAGAGGGTTTCCTCCCATGCACGTCATCCTGTTCCACGACCTAAAGATGGTCATGGGCACGGTGCTTCGTCGCGAGCCTTTCCCTCAGGCCGCCATGGAACGACATCCAGACCCGCAGTACAACCGCACGCCGGACGGGCCAGACGCCCGTCCTAACGGCCCACTCCTGACCGGTTTGTGATCGGGATGTCTGCCGTGCTGGCCGATTGAAGGGTTGCGGTCCTCCTCCGCGAAGCCCCAGCCCGATGGCCTAGCACGCAGCCTTCTTCCGGCCGATTCGTCATGCAAGCGCGGTCAGAACCGGGCGCTGCGCTCATCCATACGGCCCACAGACGGCCCAGCAGTCCCGAACAGGCCCATTGCCAGAGCTAAACATCCAGGTCAGGGGCATGTTTCTCCCGGACCACTGCAAGTTCTCCGGGCTTAGGCATGGCTGTACCAGTGTCGCAGACGTGGGAGGAGGGACCCGCCACCCTGTGGACAACGAGCCCCTCACGTACATCTCTGCAGGTCGGCAACTGTACGCAGCGGCTGCCGGCCAGGTCTCACCGACCGTCAGCCCGACCCGACGAAGATCACCAGTAGCAGCCACACCACGGGCGCGGTGGGCAGCAGTGAGTCCAGGCGGTCCATGATTCCGCCGTGGCCCGGCAGCAGGGTGCCCATGTCCTTGATGCCCAGGTCCCGCTTGATCATCGACTCGCCGAGGTCGCCGAGCGTGGCGCTGACCGCGACCGCGAGGCCGAGGAGCAGACCCTGCCACCAGGTGCCGTCGTCGATGAGGAACTGCACGCACAGCGCGCCCGCCACCATGGCGAAGGCGACCGCGCCCAGCAGGCCCTCACGGGTCTTGCCGGGACTGATGCGCGGGGCGAGCTTGTGCGTGCCGAAGCGCCAGCCGACGGCGTACGCGCCCGTGTCGCTGACCACGGCCAGCAGCAGGAACGTGAGGACCCGCCACGTACCGTCGTCGGCGGCGAGCATCATCGCCACGAACGTGGCGAGGAACGGGATGTAGAAGGCCGCGAAGACCCCCGCGGTGACGTCCTTGAGGTAACCCTCGGGTGGTGCCGTCATCCGCCAGACCAGGACCGCCAGCGCGGTGAGCGCCATCGCCACCCAGGCACCCTCGGCGCCGCGGACGTACCCGGCGACGACCATCGCCGCGCCGCCGAGCGCCAGCGGCACGAGCGGCGCCTTGATGGCCTTGCGCTCCGCGAGCCTCGACGTGAGTTCCCACAGACCGACCACGACAGCGACCGTTATGACGCCGACGAAGGCGGCCTTGACGACGAACAACGACGCGACGATCACGGCGGCGAGTCCGACGCCGACCCCTATGGCAGCGCCCAGGTCGCGGCCCGCGCTCTTCTTCTGCGGCGGCGCGGGTACGGGCTGTGCGGCGCTGGACATCGGCTCCTGCGGATTCTGCGAGCTCTGCGGATTCTGCGACAGAGGCCGGAACGGTGGCGTCGACGGCGACGATGGCGTCGGTGTCCCGTCACGGAACGGGGGGCCGCCCGTCGGAGCAGCCCCCCGGTCGTCATCCTGGTCTCCGCCATGCGCGGGTACGTCGGGCACGATGGGCATGGGGCGAGTCTGCTGCGCGTGGTGCGCATCGTACGCGGGACCCGCCGGGGCAGACCCCTGGACAGGCCCCTGGTCGGACGGCCCCCAGTACCCGGCTTGCGGCGGCGCCCCCCAGGAAGAGTCGTTCATCAGACCTCTAGCAGCTCTGATTCCTTGTGCTTGAGCAGCTCGTCCACCTGAACGACGTACTTCGCGGTGGTGTCGTCGAGCTCCTTCTCCGCACGGCGGCCCTCGTCCTCGCCGACCTCGCCATCCTTGATCAGCTTGTCGATGGCGTCCTTGGCCTTGCGGCGTACGGACCGGATCGAGATCTTGGAGTCCTCGGCCTTAGTACGGGCCACCTTGATGTAGTCCTTGCGGCGCTCCTCGGTGAGCTCGGGGAACACCACCCGGATGATGTTGCCGTCGTTGCTCGGGTTGACGCCGAGGTCCGAGTCACGGATCGCCTGCTCGATGTTGCGCAGCGCGCTCTTGTCGAACGGGGTCACCACGGCCATGCGCGGCTCGGGCACCGAGAACGAGGCCAGCTGGTTGATCGGTGTCAGCGCGCCGTAGTAGTCCGCCACGATCTTGTTGAACATCGCCGGGTGCGCACGGCCGGTGCGGATCGCGGCGAAGTCCTCCTTGGCGACCACGACGGCCTTCTCCATCTTCTCCTCGGCCTCGAGGAGGGTCTCTTCGATCACCACTTGCTCCTGCGTGTCTTGAGTAGGCCCGGCTGCGGTTCCTTGGCGGGTAGGCGGCCGGCTGCGTCGCGTCTTGTCCTGCACGGTTCCCGACCGGCTGGACATTGTCCATCCCCCGGTCAGGCCCGACTGTCCTGGTCACCCACAAGCGTGCCGATCTTCTCACCCTTGACGGCCCGGGCGATATTGCCCTCTGCCAGAAGCTCGAAGACGAGGATCGGGAGCTTGTTGTCCCGGCACAGGGTGATCGCGGTCATGTCGGCGACCTTCAGGTCCCGGGTGATGACCTCGCTGTAGCTGAGCGCGTCGAACTTGACCGCTTCGGGGTTGGTCTTGGGGTCGGAGTCGTAGACCCCGTCCACACCGTTCTTGCCCATCAGCAGCGCTTCGGCGTCGATCTCCAGAGCGCGCTGGGCGGCGGTGGTGTCCGTGGAGAAGTACGGCATGCCCATCCCGGCGCCGAAGATGACCACACGGCCCTTCTCCAGGTGGCGCACGGCCCGCAGCGGAATGTACGGCTCGGCGACCTGCCCCATGGTGATGGCGGTCTGCACGCGCGAGTCGATGCCCTCCTTCTCCAGGAAGTCCTGGAGTGCGAGGCAGTTCATGACGGTGCCGAGCATGCCCATGTAGTCGGAGCGGGCCCGGTCCATACCGCGCTGCTGCAGTTCGGCCCCGCGGAAGAAGTTGCCGCCGCCGATGACGACGGCGATCTGGGCACCACCGCGAACGACCGCGGCGATCTCCCGGGCCATCTTGTGCACCACGTCGGGGTCGACTCCGAGCGCCCCGCCACCGGCGAACGCCTCACCGGAAAGCTTCAGCAGGAAGCGTCCGGTTCCCTTGCCGTCATCGCTCTTGTCGCTCTTGTCGTCCTTGTCGGCGGCCTTGGTGGTGGTCATGGAGATCTCGCCTCTTCTACGTGTCGCACATACCTGTCGCACATACGAAGAAGGCCACTGCCGATGGGGTGTTGTGCTCATCCCATGTGCGGCAATGGCCTCCTCGTCAGATCTGCTGTCGTCCGTCACGCGCGCGCGTGGCGGCATACGCGACCGACACGGACGACTGCTGTCGACCCTAGCGGGATCGCGCGTCGATCGCGGTACGGACTCAGATGCCGACCTTGATGCGCGCGAAGCGCTTCAGGGTGACACCGGCCTCGTCCAGGACCTTCTGGACGGGCTTCTTCTGGTCGAGCGCGTACGGCTGGCCGAGGAGGGTGGCCTCCTTGAAGAAGCCGTTGACGCGACCCTCGACGATCTTCGGGAGCGCGGCCTCGGGCTTGCCCTCGGCGCGCGTGGTCTCCTCGGCGACGCGACGCTCGGACTCGACGATCTCGGCCGGAACGTCCTCACGGGAGAGGTACTTCGGCGCGAAGGCGGCGATGTGCTGCGCGATGCCCTTGGCGAGGGTGGCGTCGGCCTTGTCCAGCTCGACCAGGACACCGATCTGCGGGGGCAGGTCGGGCATGGTGCGGTGCATGTACGCGGTGACGTACGTGCCGGAGAACTGGGCGAAGCGGTCCAGGACGATCTTCTCGCCCAGGCTGGCGTTGGCCTCGTCGACGAACGTCTGGACCGTCTTGCCGGACTCGATCTCCGAGGCGAGGAGCGCCTCGATGTCGGCCGGGGAGGTCGCGGCGGCGTGCTGGGCGATCTGGTTGGCGACGGCCTGGAACTTCTCGCCCTTGGCGACGAAGTCCGTCTCGCACTTCAGCTCGACCAGGACACCGGAGGTGTTGTCGTCGGCAATGACGGAGACCACGGCGCCGTTCTCGGCGGAGCGGCCCTCGCGCTTGGCGACGCCCTTCTGGCCCTTGATGCGCAGTTCCTCGACGGCCTTGTCGACGTTGCCGTCGGCCTCGTCCAGCGCCTTCTTGCAGTCCATCATGCCTGCGCCGGTGAGCTCACGGAGCTTCTTGACGTCGGCGGCGGTGTAGTTCGCCATGATCTGTGAATCTCTTCTCGGAGTTCGAAGTCTCGAAGTCGGCGTCCGCCGCTGATCGGGCGGGCGTCCACCGAAGATCTACGGTCTGCGGGTGAACGGCGGGCGACGCACTCGGCGCCGCCCGCCCTCACTCACTCAACCGTGACGCTGGATCGTCAGGCCTGCTCGGCGTCGGCCGGCTTCTCGGCCTCGGCGGGCGCCTCGGCGGCAACCGGAGCCTCGGCGGCGGGGGCCTCGGCCTCAGCGGCGGGGGCCTCGGGAGCCTCAGCAGCGGGAGCCTCAGCGGCAGGCGCCTCGGCCTCAGCCTCGGCGGCCGGAGCGTCGGCGGCGGGCGCCTCGGCAGCGGTCTCGTCGGCCTTCTTCTCGCCGCCCTCAAGCAGGTCGCGCTCCCAGGCGGCGAGCGGCTCGCCCGCGGCCTTGTCGCCCTCGGCGGCCTTGCCGGCGCCGGAGCGGGCGATGAGGCCCTCGGCGACGGCGTCGGCGATCACGCGGGTGAGCAGGGTGACGGAGCGGATCGCGTCGTCGTTGCCCGGGATCTTGTAGTCGACCTCGTCGGGGTCGCAGTTGGTGTCGAGGATGGCGACGACCGGGATGTGGAGCTTCCGGGCCTCACCGACCGCGATGTGCTCCTTCTTGGTGTCCACGATCCAGACGGCGCTGGGCACCTTGGACATCTCGCGGATACCACCGAGGGTCTTCTCCAGCTTGGCCTTCTCGCGCGAGAGCACGAGAAGCTCCTTCTTGGTCAGACCGGACGCGGCCACATCCTCGAAGTCGACCTGCTCAAGCTCCTTGAGGCGCTGCAGACGCTTGTAGACGGTCGAGAAGTTGGTGAGCATGCCGCCCAGCCAGCGCTGGTTGACGTACGGCATGCCGACGCGGGTGGCCTGCTCGGCGATGGCCTCCTGCGCCTGCTTCTTCGTGCCGACGAACATGACCGTGCCGCCGTGGGCGACGGTCTCCTTGACGAACTCGTAGGCGCGGTCGATGTACGACAGCGACTGGAGCAGGTCGATGATGTAGATGCCGTTGCGCTCGGTGAAGATGAAACGCTTCATCTTCGGGTTCCAGCGACGGGTCTGGTGACCGAAGTGGACGCCGCTTTCCAGCAGCTCCCGCATCGTGACGACGGCCATGGCCGTACTCCTTGGTGTTCTCGGTTGTGCCGCGTCCGCCGGACGGCGGTCGCGCCTGACGCCCGCATTGCGCCTTGCCACGAGGGACCGAGGGGCGCTGACACCGGCTGTTTTACGGCCTGATGTCGGGGCGTGCGAAGTCGACCCGGTGACCCGGATCGCCACAAGAAGTGTACGGGACCCACGAGGCGCCGGGTGACGCCGCTGTCCACAACCGACGGGTACTCCACAGATCCCGGTCATGATCCTCTTTTTCGCGTCGTTGACGGGACCGTTCTCGCATGCGATCAGAACGATGTCTTTGCACGTGGCGAGCCTTGTCGCCGACGGCGTTGTCGGCGTTGTCGGCGTTGTCGGCGACTTTGTCGGCGCTGCTGTCGGCCCTGACGGTGGCCGCGGCGCTCGTACTCGGCGGACCCGCGGCCACCGCCCGCGGCGGGGAACCGGGCGGCGACTCGGGCAGCAACTGGGGCCGCGACTCGGCCGGCGTGAGCCCGCCGGTCCCGCCGGTTCCGGCGGTCCCGGCGGTCCCGGCGATCGGCCGCGTCTGGCCGGTGGGTTCGCGCCCGTCGGTGGTACGCGGCTGGGAACCGCCGGCGACCGCCTACGGCCGGGGTCACCGGGGTGTCGACCTCACCGCGGCCCCCGGCACTCCGGTCCGGACCGTCGCTCCGGGCCGCGTCTCCTTCGCGGGCCGGGTCGCGGGCCGCGGGGTCGTCTCGGTCGAGCTGACCGGCACGGGTGACCCGCCCCTGCGCACGACGTACGAACCGGTGCGGGCGACGGTCGAGAAGGGTGCCGTGGTGGCAGCGGGCGAGACGGTCGGCGTACTGGAACCGGTGGGATCCCACTGCCCGGCGTCATGTCTGCACTGGGGCCTGCGCCGGGCGGACACCTACCTGGACCCACTGTCCCTGCTGCCGCCATGGCTCCTGAGCCGGGGCCCGTCACGCCTGCTCCCGGTCACCGGAGTACCGCAGCCGAAGGCAAAGCCGGACGCCGCTGCGCTGTCGCTGTCGCCGAGACCCTCGCGCTCTCCGCAGGGGGCTAGTTGTATTGACCCCGACCGTTGTTGACGCGGGCCGGTACCGCTCGCGGCCGGGCTGGCCCGAAGACGAAACCGATCCGGGCGGGGCTGGTCCAGGTGGCACAGCCCGGTCGCAGGGCAAGCCGGTCGGCAGGTGCACGCCCCGGCGGGACCCTCCGCCCGGCGGGCACCGTTCCTCGCCCACCGGGCGGCCCGGATGGGCCAGGGCTCAGCCCCTCACGCCGCGCAGCGCCATCGCGACGGCGGCGTCGGTGATCACCGCGGGGTCCTCCGCCGCGCCGATCTCGATCCTTCGGACGGCCGCGTCCACGACGCCCTGAAGGAGCATCGCGGCCATCCGGGGCTGCTCGTGCCCCATGTCCCGCAACGCCTCCACGATCATCGCGACGAGCCCTCCGTGCGCGGCGCGGATCTTTTCGCGCGCGCCCGCGTCCAGTTCGCTCGCGGAGATCGCCACCACGGCCCGGTGCCGCCGGTCCCCGACCAGGGCGAGCTGCCGGCGGACGTACGCCTCGACCTTGCCCTCGGGCGTCCCGGCCAGCGACATCTCCGCCTCGACCTCGGCGGCCCAGAGCGGGAAGTCGACCTCGCAGAGCTCCTCGACGACCGCCGCGCGGGACCGGAAGTACTCGTACACGGACGACCGCGCGAGACCCGTCCGTTCGGCGAGTGCCGGGAACGTCAACGCCTCCGTCCCGCCCTCGGACAGCAGGGACCGCGCCGCGTCCAGCAGGGCGGCTCGCTGCATCGACCGGTGCTCGGCCACGGAGGCCGCTCGAATCCTTGGCACGCCCCTACTTTACGGACGCATCGCCCAGGACGGGAGCCTGTCGCCCGCGAGGGCCTGATCGATGACCTTCCGATGACCTCCTGCCGACCTCCCGATGGCCTTCGGCCGCACGGATGCCTGCCGCCCGGGCCGAGGTCAGCGGCCGAAGCTCGCCAGCTTCGCGCGCAGCTGGAGCACGGACTTGGTGTGGATCTGGCTGACGCGGCTCTCCGTCACCCCGAGCACGTTGCCGATCTCGGCGAGCGTGAGCCCTTCGTAGTAGTAGAGGGTGACCACCGTCTTCTCCCGCTCGGGCAGCGTGTTGATCGCCCGTGCCAGGAAACGCCGCAGCTCACGGTCCTCGGCGACCTCCACGGGATTGTCGGCCGCGGTGTCCTCCAGCGTGTCCATCAGGCTCAGCCGGTTGCCGCCCTCGCCGCCGACGTGCAGCAGTTCCTCCAGGGCCACGACGTTGGCCAGCGACAACTGGCCGAAGACCGCATGCAGTTCGTCCACGGCGATCCCCATCTCCGCGGCCACCTCGCACTCCGACGGTGTCCGCCGCAGCCGCGCCTCCAGCGTCGCGTAGGCCCGCTCGACGTTGCGTGCCTTCTGCCGCACGGACCGGGGGATCCAGTCCAGCGCGCGCAGTTCGTCGATCATCGCGCCGCGAATCCGCGTGATCGCGTACGTCTCGAACTTGATCTCCCGCTCGATGTCGAACTTTTCGATGGCGTCGATCAGCCCGAACACACCCGAGGAGACGAAGTCCGCCTGCTCCACATTGGGCGGCAGCCCCACGCTCACCCGGCCCGCGACGTACTTCACCAGCGGCGAGTAGTGCAGGATCAGCTGCTCGCGCAGCCGCCCGTCGCCCGTGGTCTTGTACGACCTCCACAGCTCGTCGAGCGTCGAGGGGGCGGGCGGCCGCACGCCGCCGCGGGCGGCGGGGGGAACTGCCGCCCGGTCGGACCCGGAGGTGTGCTGGGGCATTCGTCGCCTTGTGCCGTTCTGCAGTGAACTGTGAGTAACTGCGTGAGCTGTCGGTCTGATGTCGAGTTGCCTGTCTGAGTCGGAGCCTTGTGAGCGTAGCGTGACTGAGGAGTCGCAGTGCGCGAACAGTGATGGACTCACCGTGCGCAGATACGTTCCGCTGCCGCCCCCTCAGGGTCACGCCTGTCGCTGTGCGTGACCACCGCGAGGCGCCAACTACGGGAAACCCCAAGGAGTTCGGGGGTCGCCCGGACGGCCGAACACTCTCGGTCAACATCGCCCCCGATCCGTGTCGATGGACATCGTGGCCTGGCGTGTCAACTTCCAGCCGTCGCCGTGTCGTTCGACGAAGCCAAGTGAGCGGAGTTCGTACAGTCTCGCGACCGCGTCGTCCTCGGTCGTCCCGGCGTCCCTGGCGATCTCCCGCCGCAGCGCCGGCTCCCTGGCCGGCAGCGCGGCCAGCACCCGGGCGGCGGCCGGGTCCAGCAGATCGCGCGGCAGGACCGGGCCGTGCCGGGCCGGGGCCAGCTCACCCATGTCGCCGACGAGCTCGGCCACTTCCGCGGCGTCGGTGACCAGCACCGCCTCCCCGCGCAGGAGTTCGTGCACGCCTGCCGAGAGGCTGCTGCTGGCCGGCCCGGGTACCCCTATCGTGAATCTGCCCAGCCGCTGTGCGGCACGGGCGGTCACCAAGGCGCCGCTCCGGTACGCCGCCTCGACGACCACCGTGCCGCGCGTCAACGCCGCGATGACCCGGTTCCGGAGAATGAACCGGCTCGGGGTCGGATGGTCACCGGGCGGCAACTCCCCTACCACCAGACCCTGTTCGGCGATTCTCGTGATCAACTGCGTGTGACCGCGCGGATAGGGCCGGTCGACCCCGCAGGCGAGGACCGCGACGGTGGCACCGCCCGCCCCGAGCGCACCGCGGTGCGCCGCGCCGTCCACGCCGTAGGCGCCTCCCGACACCACGACCCACCCCCGCTCCGCGAGCCCGGCGCCGAGCGCGGACGCCATGTGGGCGCCGTACTCGGTGCACGCCCGTGCCCCCACCACCGCGACGGAGCGCAGAGCCCATATCCGCAGACTGGGCAGCCCTCGCACCCACAGCCCGACGGGCCTCGCGTCCCCGAGGTCGTCCAGCTGCGCGGGCCACTCGGTGTCGCCGGGACACAGGAACCGCGTCCCGCTGTCCCGCGCCTGCGCGAGGTCCCGCTCCGGGTCCGCCCGCTCGGCCCGCGCCCGCAGGCCCGCCCATCTCGTGTCCGTCACACCCGGCAGCTGCTGTCGGCCGGCGACGAGGCGCCGGACCACCTCCGCCGCTCCGGTCTCGCGGAGCCATCGACCGCAGACCTCGTCCCCCGGTTCGACGACGCGTGCGAGGAGGACCCGGTGCAGCCGCTCCTCGTCCCCGCTCACGACGGGGCTCCGATCGCCATCGGCACCCCCCGGGGGACGCCGGTGCGCAATTGCAGCGCGAGGGTCACGTCTGCGGCCTCGGGCCGGTCACGGCCCGCGAGGTCCGCGACGGTCCAGGCGACCCGCAGGACACGGTCGAGCCCTCGGGCGGTGAGCGCACCGCGCTCCAGGCTGCGCTCCGCGTCGTCCATGGCCCCCGGGGACGCGTACCACCGGCTGCGCAGCTCGCGGCCCGGCACCTCGCTGTTCGTACGCCAGGGGGTGTCGGTCAGGCGCGCGGCGGCCCGCTCCCTGGCCTCCCGGACCCGGTCGGCGACCGTCGCGGTGGACTCGCCCCGCGCTCCCCGCTGCGTCAGCTGGGACCGGGTGACGCGGTCCACCTCGACCCTCAGATCGACGCGGTCGAGCAGGGGTCCCGAGAGCCGGCCCTGGTAGCGGCGGATCGCGGCGGGCGAGCACTCGCACAGGGTGTCCCGCTGCGAGAAGCGGCCGCAGGGGCAGGGGTTGGCCGCGAGGACCATCAGGAACCGGGCCGGGAAGCGCACGACACCGGCACTGCGCGCGATCACCACATGCCCCGACTCCAGGGGCTGGCGCAGCGCGTCGAGGGCATGACTGCTGAACTCAGGTGTCTCGTCCAAAAAGAGGACTCCCCTGTGAGCGAGGGACACCGCGCCGGGCCGTGCCACTCCCTGGCCTCCTCCGACCAGAGCCTGCATGGTCGCCGAGTGGTGCGGAGCGCAGTAGGGGGCGACGTCGACCAGCGGCTTGCCGGGCGGCAGCAGACCGGCGACCGAGTGGACGGCCGTGACCTCCAGGGACTCGCCCCGGCCGAGCGGCGGCAGGATCGCGGGCAGCCGCTCGGCGAGCATCGTCTTGCCCGCCCCTGGTGGCCCCTCCAGGAAGAGATGGTGTCCACCGGCCGCGGCCACCTCCACCGCGGTCCGTGCCGCGAGCTGGCCGACGACGTCGGCGAGGTCGTGTCCGTGGTCGTACTGTGCGGCGCCCATGCCGTGCATGCCCGTGGCCGTGCCCGTGCCCGGCATGCGCAGGCCCGCGAGCGGATCGGTCCTGCCCTGTTCGTCCGGGTCCTCGTCGGGCACGGGTTCGTCCGTGAGGACGGCGACGAGCTGCCGAAGGGTGCGGACGCCGAGCACGGACACGCCGGGCACCAGGGCCGCCTCGGCGGCCGCGCACTCCGGCACCACCACCTGTTCGTATCCTGCGTCGGCCGCGGCCAGCACGGCCGGCAGCACACCCCGGACGGGCCGCACCCGGCCGTCCAGGCCCAGCTCGCCGATCATCACGATGTCGGCGAGCGCGCGGGGATCGATGCGTTCGGACGCACCGAGCGCCGCGCACGCGATGGCGAGGTCGAAGCCACTGCCACCTTTCGGCACCGAGGCCGGGCTGAGCCCCACGGTGAGCTTCTTCTGCGGCCACTCGGCGCCGGAGTTGACCACGGCCGCCCTGACCCGGTCCTTGCTCTCCGTCAGGCTCTTGTCGGGCAGCCCCACCAGCGTGAACGCCGCGACTCCTGGCTCCAGGTCCGCCTGGACCTCGACGACGACGCCGTCCACGCCCACGAGCGCCACCGAGCACGTACGCGCGAAGCCCATCAGGCCACCCCTCGCACATGCTCCACGACGGGGGCGCCGCGGTCGGGCAGCACCACACCCACGACGTCGATGCGGACGCCTCCGGGTGGGGCCCCTCCGTGTTGCTGCAGCCAGCGCTCGGCCAGGTCGCGCAGGCGCTGGGCCTTGACGGGGGTCACGCCGGCCATCGGATACTCGAAAGCACCGACGCGGCGGGTCTTGACCTCGCAGACGACCAGCGCGTCGCCGTCCTGGGCCACGATGTCGATCTCGCCGGTCCTGCCCGCGCGCCAGTTGCGCGTCAGGATCGTCATTCCGGCCTCGGTCAGCCGCCGCGCGGCCAGATCCTCGCCGTACTTGCCGAGTGCGCTGTGTGCCTTGGACGTCTTCATGTCGGCACCACCTCCGGCGCCAACACTGAGCCCACCGCGATCAGCTGTTGGATCTTGGTGGACGGCCGCTCGATTGTGGACAACTCACTCACCCACACGAGCGGCCGCCGTAGAGCGGCCCAGTACTCCGAAGTGCTCCCAGTACTCCGGCTGGGGCCGTTCTAGCTGCTCGGCAGCTCCAGGTCGCTCTTGTTCAGCTCCTCGATGTTCACGTCCTTGAATGTCAGGACGCGTACCTGCTTCACGAACCGAGCAGGTCGGTACATGTCCCACACCCAGGCATCCGCCATGGATACCTCGAAAAACACCTCGCCCTGAACCGAGTGCACCTGCATCTCGTAATCGTTGGTGAGGTAGAAGCGCCGTTCGGTCTCGATCACGTATTTGAACAGACCGACGACATCGCGGTACTCCCGGTAGAGCTTCAGCTCCATCTCGGTCTCGTACTTCTCGAGGTCCTCGGCGCTCATGGCATGTTCCCCTTCAGCCGTGCGTCCCCCCATTGTGCGCCAGCCCCGCGAGCCTCTAGACGATTTCCGTGTCGAGGGTCTCGGGCCCGGCCGGGGGCCCTTCGTCGAGCAGCCTGAGCAGCAGCTCGGCGAGTCTGGTCGGATACACCGTCTCATGTGCCCGGTTGAGTTCCTGGCACGTCCACCAGCGCGCTCCGGCGACACTGCGCCGTTCCAGCTCGGTCAGCCCGGTGGCCTCGGTCGCCGTCTGGGCCGTACGGCCCAGGTAGTACCACTCGTCCTGGTCCCAGCGGCGCCCCGCGAACGGGAACGAACAGGTCCGCCGCCACAGCACGGGGCCCAGCTCGACCTCCGTGATGCCGGTCTCCTCCGCGAGTTCCCGCAGCGCGGCCTCTTCCCGCGTCTCGTCGCCCTCCAGGCCGCCGCCGGGTGTGAACCACCAGTCGTCCGACGGATCCTCGGGTTCATGGCCGTGCAGCAGCAGGATGCGGTCCTGCTGATCGAGCAGCACCACCCGGGCGACTTTCCGCAGCTCACCGAGTTCACCGAGTTCACCGGGCACACGCAGCCTGTCGGGTGCGGAGGCCGGCCGCTCGTCCGTGCCTTCGGCGCGCGTGTCCTCGGCGCCGTCAGCCGGCAAGGGCCCGCTCCTTCGCCCCCGTACGATCCCTTCGGCGCCCTGCCCGCTTGGTGATCGGGCCGTAGGCCGCGCCGCCCAGGACGAGTACCGCGCCCGCCACCAACGCCGTGAGGACCAGTCGCAGGGGCCCCGGCTCGGAGATGTCGCCGAGTGTCTCGAAGCCGGTGGGACGCGCCAGCATGCCGTTCATGGGCCAGGCCACCGCGTCGACGCGCGCGTTCACCGCGCTGCGCGGCACCGTGCCGTTGCCGGCCTCCGTCAGATGGGCGGTGGAGTCCAGCGAGCCGCTGCGCTCGTCGCCGAGCAGGAAGAGCCGGTTCTCGGGGACCTCGATGGACGGGATCGTGGAGGACTCGGCCTCGGTGCCCTTCGGCAGATACGGTTCCTCGATCTTCTTGCCGTTGACGGTCAGCTTGCCCTGCGTGCAGCAGGCGACCGTGTCCCCGCCGACGGCGACGACCCGCTTGACCATGGGGAGGTTGCCCCAGCTGGCCTGCTTGAAGACGACGACGTCACCGCGCTGGATGTCGGAGCCGTCGATCCGCTCGGCGAGCACCCGGTCGCCGCCCACGATGGTCGGCGACATCGAGTCGGTCGGCACGGTGTACGGCTGGTAGACGACCGCTCCCCAGGCGAAGCCACCGAGGAAGAGCACACAGCCGAGGGCCACGGCCAGCCCCGACAGCTTGCTGCCGAGCCGTCCGTGGCCCTCGTCCGTACGACGTGTCCCGCTCATCCCAGTGCTCCCCCAACTCGGAGACTCGACCCCGGGGCCCAGGTCCGGGCCGCGGAAGATCGGCGATCTGGGACGGCACCCTACCCGGCGGTACGCGACCCAGAAACCCTGGTGTTCCCGACGGTAAGGCGACGCCTGCGCCACAGCACCAGCGGCACCGCGCCCGCGAGCCCGAGCGCGCTCGGAGCGGCGGCGGTGAGGCCCTGGTCGAAGGTGTCCGGCACCGGAAGCGTCGACCAGCGGGTGGGCGGCCAGGCGACGACGATCGCACGTCCGACGGCGTTGCCCACGGGCACGAAGCCCTTGTGCTCGTCCTGCTGGTGGTAGCGGGAGTCCAGCGAGTTCTGCCGGTGGTCACCCATGACCCAGATTTTGCCTTCGGGAACCTTCACCTTGAACTGGCCGCCGCCGTCGTCCATGGTGCAGGGCGTGTTGCCCGGGTACACGTACGGCTCGTTCAGAGCCTTGCCGTTGACCCTCAGCGGGCCGGTGCCCTTGCACTCGACGGTGTCGCCGCCGACTCCGATGACGCGCTTGATGAGGTCCTTCTCCTCGGAGGAGGGCATCAGGCCGATCCAGCTGAGGGCCGTCTGGATCGCGTTCGGATTCGGTGTCGGCTCGCCCGCCAGCCACTTGTCGGGGTCGTGGAAGACGACGACCTCGCCGCGCTCGGGCTCCGAGCCGAACCACGGAGTCAGCTTGTCGACGAGGACGCGGTCACCCTGCTGGAGGGTGTTCTGCATCGAGTCCGAGGGGATCGAGAACGCCTGCACCAGGAACGACTTGATCAGCAGCGCGAGTACCAGCGCGATGCCGATGAGCAGCGGGAGTTCCTTCCAGAAGGACCGCGGCTTGTTCGGCGCCTTGGCGTCGCCGCCGGCGTCCCGCTCCTTCCCGCTGTCGTCCCCGCCGTCGTGGTGACCGTCGTGGTCACCGGAGCCGTCTCCGGGGGGCACGGCGTCCTCTGCGGCCGGGGGGACCGTCTCTTCGGATCGTTCCGGTCGCTCCTCTGGACCCTCGTGTCCGGATCGTGCGCCGACCGCCAAATCCCCCACATCCACTCCTCACTCCGTGCCGCCGCCTGCGACGGAAACGACGCAGGCCCACCACTCCCATAACGAGCGGGAGTTCCGCAGGAGTCGGGAGCGGGATCAATCCGTATCGATCCGAGGTGGCCACCCTATGCGACGTGTCGAGTGCGGTGGTCGACCCGCTTGCCGCGTCGGGCACGGACGCGTAGGTGTCGGGCTCCTTGAAGCGGCTCCAGTGACCGACGGGCCAGGCGATGACCATGGCACGGCCCACGACGTCCTCGGAGATGGTTCCGCCGTATTTCTCGGTGCGGTGGAAACGGGAGTCGGCGGAGTTGGACCGGTGATCGCCCATCACCCACAGGCGCCCCTCGGGCACCTTCACCTCGAAGACGAGCGAGGAGGGCTTGTCGCCGGGGTTGATGTAGGGCTCGTTGAGCGGCATGCCGTTGACGGTGACGCGGCCCTGGGTGTCGCAGCACTTGACGGTGTCGCCGCCGACCGCGACGACCCGCTTGATCAGGTCCCGTTCGTTGTCGGAGGGCAGCAGGCCGATGAAGGTCAGCCCCTCCTTCACCTGCTTGACGACGATGGGGTCCGCCTTCTTCGCCTTCGGCTGTTCGTCCTCCAGCCATCCGCCGGGGTCCTTGAACACGACGACGTCGCCGCGCTCGGGCTTCGAGCCGAACCACGGCGTGAGCTTGTCCACCAGGACCCGGTCGCCGATCCGGATCGTCTGCTCCATGGAGCCCGACGGGATCACGAAGGCCTGGACGAGGAACGTCTTCAGGACGAGCGCTATGAGCAGGGCGACACCGATCAGGAGAGGTATCTCCTTGACCGCGGAGCGCTGCCTGCGCCGCTTGACCTTCCGGGCCAGCTTGCGCCGCTCGGCCCGGCCGGGCAGCACGGGACCGCCGGTACGCCGGGTGCCGGTGGGCAGGAGGTCCTCGGCGGCGCTGTGGACGCCGCGGGGCTTGCCGCGGTTACCCATGGACACCGTCCACGGTCTCCGGCTCGCTCGTCCCCGGGGTGGTCCGGTCCACGGCGGTCGGGCCCGTGACGGTCGGACCCGCAGCGGCGGGCACGCGCGCGTAGCCTTCGGCACGTTCGAGGTGGGTCCAGTGGCCGAGGGGCCAGGCGATCCAGTCGGCTCTGCCGATCACGTCGTCGACGGGGATCATGCCGCCACCCGGGGAGCCGAGGTGGTCACGGGAGTCACGGGAGTCCCCACGGTGGTCACCGAGGACGAAGAGCGTGCCGTCGGGTACGACGATGTCGAAGGGCACCTCGGACGGCTTGTCCCCCGAGTACACAAACGTCGACTCGTCGACCGAGCGGCCGTTCACCTCGATCCTCCCCTGCCTGTCGCAGCAGACCACATGGTCTCCCCCCACGCCGACGACACGTTTGATGTAGTCGGCGTCGCCGAAGTAACCGGTGCCGTCGAACACGACGACGTCACCGCGCCTCGGCTCAGCACCGAAACGGTACGCCAACTTATTTACGAGAACGCGGTCCCCGATCCTCAATCCCGGCTCCATCGAGCCACTGGGAATCTGGAACGGCTGGATCACGAACCGGGTGACGAGCAGCAGGGAGAACAGACAGAACAGCACGGTCAGGCTGATCCGCCCGCCCGGCACCCGGTCGGCGGCCCAGGCCACCAACGCGAAACGCGACCGTTCCTCCGCCCCTGCTGTGTCCGAGATCTCCTCGGGCACGGTGGGGTGGGAGGAGCGGTCGCGCTCCGTCTGCTGTGCTTCGGCGTCCATGTGGGCCAGATGCTATCCGGCCCTCAGGCGGACCCGACGCGGGCTCACCTGTCGCGCTTCTCCTTGATCTTCGCGGCCTTGCCGCGCAGGTCACGGAGGTAGTAGAGCTTGGCGCGACGCACGGCGCCACGGCTGACGAGCTCGATCTTCTCGACGATCGGGGTGTGCACCGGGAAGGTGCGCTCGACGCCCACGGAGAAGGAGACCTTGCGGACGGAGAAGGTCTCGCGGACACCGGCGCCCTGGCGGCGGATGACTACGCCCTTGAACTGCTGCACGCGGGAGCGGTTGCCCTCGATGACGCGGACGTGGACGTTGACGGTGTCACCCGGGCGGAAGGCCGGGATGTCGCTGCGCAGCGACGCCGAGTCGACGGACTCTAGCAGGTTGGACATGATCGTCTGCTTTCCTCGCCGATGCCACAGGTCATCGACGGAAGTCGGTGGTGCAAGAAGGGGGCTGTTCTCGTCGGGGCGGGCGTCGTGTCCCCCTGTGGCAGGGGCGCACGCCGGACGACGTACAGCAGCCGCCTATTCTTCCACGGTCTCGGGCCTGCGCCCAAATCGGCCGTCCGGACGGGGCTGCCAGCCGAGGATGGAGAGCATTTCGCGGTCCTTCTTGTCGAAGGCGGCGGGGTCGCAGCGCTCGATGAGATCCGGTCTGGTGGCGGTGGTGCGCCGCAGGGCCTCGTCCCGGCGCCAGCGGGCGATCTTTCCGTGGTGGCCGCTGAGCAGCACGTCCGGGATCTCCCGGCCGCGCCACTGGGGCGGCTTCGTGTAGACCGGCCCCTCCAGGAGATTCGCCATGGCTCCCGGTGCGAACGAGTCGTCCCGGTGCGACTCGGCGTTGCCGAGGACGCCCGGCAGCAGCCGGGCCACGGCCTCCGTGACGACGAGGACGGCCGCCTCGCCGCCGGCCAGCACGTAGTCGCCGATGGAGACCTCGTGGACGGGCATGCGGGTCGCGTACTCGTCGATGACACGGCGGTCGATGCCCTCGTAGCGGGCCGGGGTGAAGACCAGCCAGGGGCGCTCGGAGAGCTCGACGGCGAGTTCCTGGGTGAAGGGGCGCCCGCCGGGTGTGGGGACGACCATGACGGGACCGTGGGAGCCGGTCTCGTAGCCGTCGGCGAGGACGGAGTCCAGTGCGTCGCCCCAGGGCTCGGTCTTCATGACCATGCCGGGGCCGCCGCCGTACGGGGTGTCGTCGACCGTGTTGTGCCGGTCGTAGGTCCACTCCCGCAGATCATGCACGTGCACATTCAGCTGTCCACGCGCGCGTGCCTTCCCGACGAGGGAGACGTTCAGGGGGTCCAGGTACTCGGGGAAGATCGTGAGGACGTCGAGCCGCATCAGGCGTCGGCTCCCGGTCCGCTGCCCGCACCGGTGCCGGAGGCGTTCTCGGCCTCGCCCGGGGGGACGGTGTCCGCCGAAGAGTCGGTGTCCGCCGGATCGACAGTGTCCGCGTCCTTGGACGAGCCGGTGTCCGCGTCCCTGGAGGTGGCGATCTCCGCCCTGTCGTCGATCAGTCCGGGCGGCGGGTCGATGACCGCCCGCTGCCTCTCCAGGTCGATCTCGACGACGATCTCCTCGACGAACGGGATCAGCACCTCGGTCCCGTCGGCCCGCTCGACCACGAAGAGGTCCTGCGAGGGCAGGTGCGAGATCTCGGTGAGCCGCCCGACCTCGGTGCCGTCCCGCAGGACGACGTCCAGGTCCATGAGCTGGTGGTCGTAGTACTCGTCCGGGTCCTCGGGCACGTCGTCCGGGTCGACCTCGGCGATCAGCAGGGTGTTGCGCAGCGACTCGGCGGCGGTGCGGTCTCGTACGCCCGCGAAGCGCAGCAGGAGGCGGCCACTGTGCACCCGCCCCGTCTCGATGGTCAGCGGACCGGCCGTGGCGGGGTCCGTGGCCAGGACGGCACCGGGCGCGAGCCGCAGCTCCGGCTCGTCGGTACGTACCTCGACGGTGACCTCGCCCTTGATGCCATGGGCGCGGCCCACCCGCGCGACTACCAGCTGCACTTGCTTGATCTCCTGTCGTGGGTCCACGGCGTCACCGCGTGGACGACTTCGGGCCGGGGACGGCCCTCAGGCCCTCCCCGGCCCGAGCCGGTGCTACATGTACGTCAGCGGACGTGGTCCACGTCGACAAGGTCGACACGGACTCCGCGGCCGCCGATGGCGCCCACGACGGTGCGCAGGGCGCGCGCGGTGCGGCCGTTGCGGCCGATCACCTTACCGAGGTCGTCGGGGTGGACCCGGACCTCAAGGACACGCCCTCGGCGCAGGTCGCGCGAAGCGACCTGCACGTCGTCCGGGTTGTCGACGATGCCCTTCACGAGGTGCTCGAGAGCCTCCTCGAGCATGCTCAGGCCTCGGTCGACGCGGACTCGGCGGTGGCCTCGTCCTTCTTCTCAGCCTTCTTCTTCTGGGTGATGGCCTCACCCTTGCCCTCGGTGTCGCCACCCAGGGCTTCGAACAGCGGGCGCGTGGCCTTCGGCTCCGCGACGAGCAGCGGCGGCGGGGCGGGCTCGCCCTTGTGCTTCTGCCAGTCGCCGGTCAGCTTGAGAATGGCGAGAACGGGCTCGGTCGGCTGCGCGCCGACACCCAGCCAGTACTGCGCACGCTCGGAGTCGACCTCGATGCGCGAGGGGTTCTGCACCGGGTGGTACAGGCCGATCTCCTCGATGGCCCGGCCATCACGGCGGGTACGGGAGTCGGCGACGACGATGCGGTAGTGAGGCGAACGGATCTTGCCCAGACGCTTCAGCTTGATCTTGACTGCCACGGAAGTGGTGTCTCCTGGTCTTGACGTGGTTGGGCACGGCGAGATTGCCGCGTGGGGTTGCGGTACCCGAGTGCCCGATGGACGCGTCAGCCGGAGGAGAGAGGGGTCCTGTGCGGCTGCGAGTACAGCTGACCATTCTGCCACACCCGGACAGCCCCCTCGAACCGGGCAGCCGCCCGGCAGTCCCCGGCAGTTTCCGGCACTCCGCGAGCAGCGGTCGGCCGGACCGCGGCACTGCCGGGCCCGGCGTGGGTGCCGGTGTCGAGGTGGGCCGTCGCACGAGCCGGCACCCACGAAGTGCCGCCGCGCTCTCCCGCACACCCCGGCGGTCCGTACGACCCGCCGCTGCGTCTGCTCTCCGCTCAGCCCGCTGCCGCGCCGACCACCTCCGGGATACGGAACGGCTTCCCGCACCCTCCGCACACGATCGGCGCCTGTGCGAGGACCGACGGAACGACGCGGACATTGCGTCCGCAGTCGCAGACCGCCTTCACGCGCACGCCCCCTCCGGAGGAGCCGTGCCGGGCGGCCGGACCCCGGAAGCTGCGGGCCGTGTCGGCGGCGGTCGCGACCGTGTGCGCCTTGAGGGCGCGCTGCAGCCGCTCGACCGTCGGGCGGTAGCGCCGCTTCGCCTCGGGGTTGAGCGTGACCAGCGAGAAGCCACTGCTGGGATGCGGCTCCTCGGGGTGGTCCAGACCCAACTCCTCGGCGATTGCGAGGAATCTGCGGTTGTGGTACCGGCCGGCGCGAGAGGTGTCTCGGACTCCTCGGGCGGCGGCGATGCCGTGGACTGCTTCGTGAAGCAGTCGTTCGAAGGAGAGTTCGTGTCCGCAGGCGGACGACGACTCTCCGATCAGGGACTCTGGCGCGGCAAGATCGGGCAGCTCGGGGTGGTGCCGCTGAATGTCGGCCCACGCCCCTGCCAGCTCTGCGGCGAGAACAGGTGGTGTCGTGCTCACGTAATGAGAACGAGCCGGGGTGCCTCTGTGTTCCTATTCCGGGGCATCCCAAATATTTTGCACGTACCCGTCAGTTGCCGCTGATGCGTCCTGACGAGGGCGGGTGCGCTGATCTGCGGAGAAGCCTCACAGTTCGCACCTAGCCGGTACGTAGTGACGTGTACGTCCCGGCGCGTAGCCGCTGTCTGCGGGCCGGGACACCTGGGCCGCCGGATGCGCAAGAGGCGTTTCGGTCCTTCTGGCGGCGGAACGCCGGACTCAGTGGACGCGGGTCATGACGGCGACGTTACCGGGTGCGCCGTCGGCCTCGGTCACCGACCCGTTTCCGGCCACCGGACACCTGATTACCGGACACGGACGAGGACACGGACACCGCACGGTCGCCGCGTGCGCGGTCGGCCCGGTCTCCGGGCCCGGAGCAGCGCATGGTCTCTTCCCGCGCGGTGGGCAGTCGGTGTCCCTGGACGGCTTCCGATGGATCGCCGGGCTCGCGGATCTTGGCCCGAACCACGTCGTCGGCCCTGACGGCGAGTACCACGACCTGGACGGAGTTGGACGGAGACCTGGACGGGGCGAGGCGCGGTGGCGCCCGCAACCCACGGTCATCGCCGTGCGGCACGATCAGGCCAATCGCCATGCGGGTGGGAGACCCCGGAGACCCCAACAACCCCAGCGGCCCCAACCGCAATGACTTGCCGTACGGGCACATGTTGCCGGTATGTGAATTCTTTCCGGCGCGCGCCGATGGTACGCAAACCGGGCTCCGTAACCCCTGGACGCCACGGCGGGCGCGGAGTTTCCTGGCATACGGGGGGAGTGCGAGCGCACTGCACGGGGGTGAGGAAACGGAGCACGAAGGCAACTCTCGGCGGATTGGGGCACATTCGATGACACCTACGCTCGTGCGGCAGCACCTACCTCACTCAGGGGCCGCGCCCCAGGTGGATCCGTGGGCACGCGCGCGTGACTGGGCCGAGATTCAGGAGCGGATGCTGGTTCCGCTCTACGAGGCCGTCTACGAGCGACTCGAAGTGGGTTCCTCCACCAGGCTGTTGGGGCTCGGCTGCGGGTCCGGCCTGGCGCTGCTGATGGCGGCGGCGCGGGGGGCCTCGGTCACCGGTGTCCAGGCCCACGCGCCGGAGCGGCTGGCTCTCGCGCGGGAACGTCTACTGCCCGAGGCAGGGGGCACGCGCACGCGCGTGCGTGCCGGTGTCCGGCTGACGGACGGGGAGCCGGCGGACCTCGGCGACGCGGCGACGGCGGCGTGCGATCTGGTGACCGCCTTCGAGCCGATCGGGTGTGTGGCCGACGACTCCGACGGTCTCGCCGAGTCGCTGGCGGCTGCGGCTCCGCTCGTCGGCCGGGGCGTTCCCGTGGTCCTCGCGGGCTGGGGGCCTCCGGAGCGGTGTGCCACGTCCTCGGTGCTGCGGGTCGCCACCAAGCTGGCGGATCCGCTGCGCGGTGCGGGCAGGTGGCGCCCGGCTCTCCGTGACGACCTGGAGGAGGTCGCCCAGCGTGCCGGTCTTCGGCCCGACGGGTCCGGTCGGGTCGCGTGCCCCTTCGGGTACGCGGACGTGGACAACGCCGTACGGGGGTTGCTGTCCACGGGGCTCTTCGATGCGGCTGTCGCCGCCACGGATCAGGAACAGGTCGACAAGGAGGTGCGGGAGGCGCTGCATCCGTACCGGCGGGGGGACGGGACGGTGTGGATGCCGAACGTCTTCCGGTATCTGATCGCCCGGACGGCCTGAGCCGACGCGCGTGCGTGGCGGGGGTGTTTTCTTCGCCCCCGCCGCCCCTACCNNCAGACCCCCGCAATCGCGCTGCGCGCTCGTCCTCAAACGCCGGACGGGCTGAAGATTTCCGCCCGGCCGCGAATCTTTCAGCCCGTCCGGCGTTTGAGGACCGGAGGTTCGGGGGCCGGCCCCCGAGACTCGTCAGTCCATGAACTTCTTGAACTCGTCCGGGAGCTCGAAGTTCTGGGGCTGCTGCCCGGCCGGCAGGCCGAACGCGCCGCCCGCCTGCCCCGCCGCCTCCCGGCGCGCCGCAGCCTCTTCCTCCTGCTGCTTGCGCTTCATCGGGTTGCCGGAGCGCTGCTTGCCCTTGGCCTTCTTGGGCTGCTTCTTCACCCGGCCGGCGCCGCCACCCATGCCCGGCGCCCCGGGCATCCCCGGCATGCCGCCGCCCTGAGCCATCCGGGACATCATCTTGCGGGCCTCGAAGAACCGCTCGACCAGCCCCTTGACCGCGCTGACCTCGACGCCGGAGCCCTTGGCGATACGGGCACGCCGCGAGCCGTTGATGATCGTCGCGTCCTGGCGCTCGGCCGGGGTCATCGACTTGATGATCGCGGCCGTGCGGTCGACGTCGCGCTCGTCGAGGTTGTTGATCTGGTCCTTGATCTGGCCCATGCCGGGCAGCATGCCGAGCAGCTTGGAGATGGAGCCCATCTTCCTGACCTGCTCCATCTGGGCCAGGAAGTCGTCGAGCGTGAAGTCCTGGCCCTTCTTGGAGGCCAGCTTCTCGGCCATCTGCTCGGCCTCTTGCTGCGAGAAGGTCTGTTCGGCCTTCTCGATCAGCGTGAGCACGTCGCCCATGCCGAGGATGCGGGACGCCATGCGGTCCGGGTGGAACGCGTCGAAGTCGTCCAGCTTCTCGCCGTTGGAAGCGAACATGACCTGGCGGCCGGTGACGTGCGCGATGGAGAGCGCGGCACCACCGCGGGCGTCGCCGTCGAGCTTCGAGAGGACCACGCCGTCGAAGCCGACTCCGTCGCGGAAGGCCTCCGCGGTATTGACCGCGTCCTGGCCGACCATCGCGTCGACGACGAAGAGGATCTCGTCCGGCGAGACCGCGTCGCGGATGTCGGCGGCCTGCTGCATCAGCTCGGCGTCGATGCCGAGGCGGCCCGCGGTGTCGACGATGACGACGTCGTGCTGCTTCTGCTTCGCGTAGTCGATGGAGTCCCTGGCGACCTGGACCGGGTCCCCGACGCCGTTGCCCGGCTGGGGCGCGTAGACGCCGACGCCCGCGCGCTCGCCCACGACGCTCAGCTGGTTCACCGCGTTGGGACGCTGGAGGTCGCACGCGACGAGCAGCGGCGTGTGTCCCTGGCCCTGCAGCCACTTGCCGAGCTTTCCGGCGAGGGTGGTCTTACCGGCACCCTGCAGACCCGCGAGCATGATCACGGTAGGCGGCTGCTTCGCGAAGCGCAGTCGCCGGGTGTCGCCGCCGAGGATGCCGACGAGCTCCTCGTTGACGATCTTGATGACCTGCTGGGCGGGGTTGAGCGCCTGGGATACCTCGGCCCCGAGGGCCCTCTCCTTGACCTGCTTGATGAAGGCCCGGACGACCGGCAGCGCGACGTCCGCTTCCAGCAGGGCGATGCGGATGTCGCGCGCGGTGGCGTCGATGTCCGCCTCGGACAGGCGCCCCTTGCCGCGAAGATTCTTGAATGTCGCTGCGAGGCGATCGGAGAGAGTGTCGAACACGGCGGTCGCGAATCCTCAAGTCGGGGGCAGGGGGACAGGTCCGCCCTCCAGGGTATCCGCCCGCGCAAGCGTGGGTCTCCACCCCGTCACAGGCTCCGCCCCGTCAGGGGCGCGGGGAACTGCGCGAGCAACCACAGCGCGCCCGCAGACTCAGACTCAGACTCAGGACGACCGTCGACCACCGGGCGGAGCCCAACCCCTCACTCCCGCAAGGTGTCCTCCAGCGCCCGCGCCAGCGAAGCCGCCTGCTCCCCCGGCAGCGGCGCCCCTTCGGGCCCCGTCACATAGAACGCGTCCACCGCGTTCGCGCCCAGCGTGGAGACATGCGCGCTGCGCACCCGGACCTGTGCGCTGTCCAGCGCGCGCCCGATGCGGTGCAGCAGCCCGGGGGCGTCGTGGGCGCGGACCTCGATGACGGTGGCGAGCCGGGACGCGGTGGAGGCCACGCTCACCCGGGCCGCCGGTGCGGCGATGCCCCGCCTGCGCGGATAGGCGGCGTCCCGCTCGGCCAGGCGTCCGGCGATGTCGAGGGAGCCGTCGAGGGCGCGTACGAGATCGGCGCGCAGGCGGGCGGCCTGCGGCAGGGAGCCGTACTCGGCGGCGACCCGCCAGTCGAGCAGCAGGACGGAGCCCGCGACGCCGTCGGGCAGGTCCAGGGAGCGCAGTTCCGCCGTCCGTACGGTGAGCCGGTGCATGGCGAGGACGCCTGCCACGGCGGGCAGCACGCCTTTCTGGTCCGGTACCGCGATGAGCAGTTCCACGCCGAGGGGCTCTGGTTCCCCCGAGGGCTCCTCGGCGGGCGGTTCGGCGGGCGGTTCGGTCTGGGCGCGCAGCGCGAGCACGGGGCCGCCGGTGCGCAGCGCCTCGATGGCGAGCCGCTCCTGTTCGGCGGTGGGCGCCGTGGCCTCGGGCTCCTCGGGGTCGTCCCCGGCGAGCGCGGCGGAGACCCGCTTCACCAGGTCCGCGACGAGGGACGCGCGCCATGAGGACCAGGCGGCGGGGCCTGTGGCCAGCGCGTCCGCCTCGGTGAGCGCGTGCAGGAGTTCGAGCGTGCCCTGCGAGCCGACCGCCTCCGCGACCGAGCGCACGGTCGCGGGGTCCTCCAGATCGCGTCTGGTCGCCGTCTCGATGAGCAGCAGGTGATGGCGTACGAGGGTGGCGAGCACCGCCACGTCCGCGCGGTCGAAGCCGATCCGGGCCGCCACGTCCCGCGCGATGATCTCGCCGGCCACCGAGTGGTCGCCGGGCCAGCCCTTGCCGATGTCGTGCAGCAGGGCCGAGACGAGGAGGAGGTCGGGGCGGTGGACGCGGCGGGTGAACTCGGCGGCGCGTACCGCCGTCTCGATCAGATGGCGGTCGACGGTCCAGATGTGGACGGCGTTGCGCTGCGGCCGGCAGCGGACCCGCTCCCAGTCGGGGAGCAGCCGGGTGATCAGCCCTTCCGCCTCCAGGGCCTCCCAGACCTCGATGGTCGAGGGCCCCGAGCCGAGCAGCGTGACGAGTTGCTGACGGGCCTCGGCGGGCCACGGCGTGGGCAGCGGACGGACCACGGAGGCCATGCGGCGGACCGCGTGCAGCGAGAGCGGCAGGCCGGCCTGGGCCGCCGCGGCGGCGGCGCGCAGCGGCAGTACGGGGTCACGGTCGGGGCGGGCGGCACGGGCGAGGACGACCTCGCCGTCCTGCTCGACGACGCCCTCCGCCAGCGGCGACCGCTCGGGGGCCGGCTTGCCGCCGCCCAGCATGGCGCGCAGCCGCGGCCGCACGGCGCGCGACCGCAGCACGCGCCCCACCTCACGCCAGGTGACATCACTGGCGTACGAGACGACGCGGGCGGCCTCGTACACCTGGCGCAGCAGGGTGTCGGCGTCGAGCAGGCCGAGTTCCGCGGCGACCTGGTCCTGTTCCTGGAGGGCGAGGCGGTCGGTGGCGCGGCCGGTGGCGAGGTGCAGGGCGTCCCGGACGTCGAGGAGGCTCTTGCGGGCGTCGGCGAGGCCCTCGCGCGGGGCGTCGGCGAGCCAGGAGGCGGCGACGGCGCGCAGCGCGGTGGCGTCGCGCAGGCCGCCGCGGGCCTCCTTGAGGTCGGGTTCGAGGAGGTACTGCAGTTCGCCCTGGCGTTCGGCGCGCTCGGCGCACAGTTCCTGGAGTTCGGGGAGGCGTTTGGGCGCCTGGTTGCGCCAGTCGGCGAGGACGGCCGTACGCAGTCCGGCGGTCAGGCCGAGGTCGCCGGCGAGGTGGCGGGCGTCGAGCAGCCCGAGCTGCACCTTGAGGTCCTCGCCCGCTGTCTTGCGGGCCTCGGCGGGCGTACGGACGGAGTGGTCGAGGTCGAGGCCGAGGTCCCAGACCGGGTACCAGATGCGGTCGGCGAGGGAGGCCACCACGCCGGGGTCGGCGCTGCCGTCGTGCAGGAGGAGCAGGTCGAGGTCGCTGCGCGGGGAGAGTTCGCCGCGGCCGTAGCCCCCGACGGCGACGAGCGAGATGCCGCGCGAGGTGCCGGCGCCCGCGTCGAACAGACCGGTGAGCCAGTCGTCGGTCAGTTCGGCGAGGGCCGCACGGCGCGGCGGCCCGGACCGCGCCCCCTCCTGGAGGAGGCGCAGCCGGGCCGCCGCATAGCCGCTGGGTCCCGAGTCCTCTGCTTCCGTACGCATGCCCGTACTCGTCACCCAGTGGCTCCTGTTCCTGTTTTGTCTACAGCGCGTCGGGTCCGCGCTCGCCGGTCCGGACCCGGACCGCCGTCTCGACCGGGACGGACCAGACCTTGCCGTCTCCGATCTTGCCGGTACGGGCCGCCTTCACGATGACATCGAGCAGCTGCTCGGCGTCGTCGTCCTCGACCAGTACCTCGATACGGATCTTGGGGACGAGGTCGACGGTGTACTCGGCGCCGCGGTAGACCTCGGTGTGGCCCCGCTGACGACCGTAACCGCTCGCCTCGGTGACCGTCAGGCCGTGGACGCCGAAGGCCTGGAGGGCCTCCTTGATCTCGTCGAGCCGGTGGGGCTTCACGACAGCGGTGATGAGCTTCATGCGTCCACCTTCTTGCTCGCGGTGTCGGCGGCCGGGGCCGCGGGCGCGGTACGGGCGGCGCCGCCACCGGCACCGCTGAAGTCGTATGCGGTCTCGGCGTGCTCGGCCTGGTCGATGCCCGCGATCTCGACGTCCTCGGGAACGCGCATTCCGATCGTCTTGTCGATCAGGAAGGCGAGTACCGCGGAGGCCACCAGGGAGTAGGCGAGGACGCCGAAGACGCCGGCGCACTGCTTCCAGAACTGGTCGAGGCCGCCGCCGTAGAAGAGGCCCGCGACGTCGGACTGGCCGCCGCCGGTGGCGAAGAAGCCGATGAGCAGCGAGCCGACGACTCCGCCGACGAGGTGCACACCGACGACGTCGAGCGAGTCGTCGTAGCCGAACTTGTACTTGAGGCCGACGGCCATGGCGCAGAGCACACCGGCGATGGCGCCGACGGCGATCGCGCCGAGCGGGGAGATGGCACCGCCGGACGGGGTGACCGCGACCAGTCCCGCGACCGCGCCGGAGGCGGCGCCGAGGGTGGTGAACGCGCCGTGGCGGATCTTCTCGTAGGCGAGCCAGGCGAGCATGGCGGCGGCGGTGGCGACCTGCGTGTTGACGAACATCAGCGCGCCGACGCCGTCGTCGTTGCCGAGCCAGGAGCCGGCGTTGAACCCGAACCAGCCGAACCACAGCAGACCGGCGCCGAGCATCACCAGCGGGAGGCTGTGCGGGCGCATCGGGTCCTTCTTGAATCCGACGCGTTTGCCGATCACGAGGATCACACCGAGGGCCGCGGCACCCGCGTTGATGTGGACCGCCGTACCACCGGCGAAGTCGATGACGCCGAGTTCGAAGGCCCAGCCGCCGGTGCCCCAGACCCAGTGCGCGACCGGGAAGTAGACGACGGTGACCCACAGGGTGATGAACAGCGCCCAGGCCGTGAACTTGACGCGGTCCGCGAGGGCGCCGCTGATCAGGGCGGGCGTGATGATCGCGAACATCAGCTGGAAGACGGCGAAGACGAAGACCGGGATGGTGTAGCCGTCCCAGAGCTCCATCTTCCCGATGCCGCTGAGGCCGACGTAGTCCGAGGACCAGCCGACGACGCTGCCCGAGTCGGTACCGAAGGCGAGCGAGAAGCCGTACAGCACCCACAGGATCGTGACGATCCCCATGCTGATGAAGCTCATCATCAGCATGTTCAAGGTGCTCTTGACCCTGACCATGCCTCCGTAGAAGAAGGCGAGGCCGGGGGTCATGATCAGCACCAGGGCGGAACAGATGAGCATGAACCCTGTATTGGCGGCAGACAGCGTGGGAGCGTCTGCGGCAAGCGTGATGGCTGATGCCATCGGCGTCTCCTCGTCTTTGGTACGGCCCCGTGCGGGCGAAGCCATGAGCGGTTGGTGAGGGGTGGGCCGGTTATGGGCCAGAGATTGGCGCAGCGCGGTTTCGACCGGCGCCCCTGCATGTTTCGCCCGGGTGACGAAGACGGCGTGTGTGTTACGCCTCGATGAACCGCCGGATAGTGGCAGCCTCGATCGTTATGGTGGCGCAACCTTCCACGGACACGGTGGCGGCCCCCGACCAGACGCGTCCTCAGCCACCGATTGAGCAACCCGGACGGCGCTCAGCCACGCCCGCGAGAACGGCGCCGGCTCAGGCGCAAAGGCCAGACCGACCGCGGCCGTCCGTCCGATGACCTGGCATGGGGGAGCCGAGTCGGGCTGTTATGGACGGCGGTCGCGGCCGGCGTACTGGGGTCAGACCGCCTCGGCGGTCTCGGGCAGGTCGACGGCGAGCTGGTCGGTCAGATCCACGACTGCGGCAAGGTCCCCGAAGTCGCGTACGGCCGTGTCGACGGTTTTTCGGATACGAGTGTTGACCCGCTCGGACCGCACCTTCCTGGCGATTCCGAGGGCCTCGCGCACCAGGACCGCGCACTGCTCGGGCTCCCGCCGGAGCAGGTGCACGGTGCCCATCCCGACGAGGTTGAGTGCGTACGAACGCTGGTGCTCCGGGTCCTTCTCGAAGAGGTCGACAGCCTTCTGCATGGCGGGCTCGGCCAGCGAGGCGTACGTGGGGCTGCGGCCCGCGACGTAGGCGAGGTCGCGGTAGGAGTGGGAGTTCTCGCCGTGCAGCTCGGCCTCGGAGAAGAAGCGGATCCAGTCGGGCTCGGGCTCGTCGGACTCCACGGCGTCCCCGAAGGTGTCCTCCGCCATCCGGACGGCCCTCTTGCACTTTCCGGGCTGCCCCATGTTGGCGTAGGCGCGGGCCTCCATCGCATACAGCATGGACTGGGTGCGCGGGCCGGCGCAGTCACGGCTTCCGTACTGGGCGAGGTGGATCAGTTCCAGCGCGTCGTCGGGCCGACCCAGGTGGATCATCTGGCGGCTCATGCTGGACAGGACGTACGAGCCCAGCGGCCGGTCGGCGGCTTCCTTGGCGGCGTGCAGGGCGAGGACGAAGTACTTCTGGGCGGTGGGCTGGAGCCCCACGTCGTAGCTCATCCAGCCGGCCAGCTCGGCCAGTTCGGCGGCGACCTTGAACAGTCGCCGGGTGGTGGCCTGGGGCTGGGGCTCCTGGAGGAGGTCGGTCACCTCGTGCAGCTGCCCGACGACCGCCTTGCGTCGCAGGCCGCCCCCGCACTGGGCGTCCCACTGGCGGAACATGACGGTGGTGGACTCCAGGAGGTCCAGCTCGGGCTGGGAGAGCCGGCCGGGGCGGCGGGAGGCGGCGGCGGAGAGCGCGGGCTCCTCGCGCGGGGCGGCGGGGCTGGGCACCAGCCAGCGCTGCATGGGCTCGATGAGCGTGGGTCCGGCGGACAGGACCAGGGACGCGCCGAGGAAGCCGCGCCGCGCCAGCATCAGGTCGCTGCGCGAGAACTCACTGATCAGGGCGACCGTCTGCGGGCCGGTCCAGGGCAGGTCGACGCCCGACACGGACGGTGACCGGTGGGCGGCGCGCAGACCCAGGTCCTCGACGGCGACGACACAGCCGAAACGCTCGGAGAACAGCTCGGAGAGGATGCGCGGGATCGGCTCACGCGGATTCTCCCCGTCGAGCCAGCGGCGGACGCGCGAGGTGTCCGTCGAGATGTGGCTGGCCCCCAACTGGCGTGCTCTGCGGTTCACTTGACGCGCCAGCTCGCCCTTGGACCAGCCGCTGCGCACGAACCACGAGCCCAGCAACTCGTTGGGGCGCTTGTCAGCGCCAGTCGCGGTCGTCGCGCTTCCGCCGTTGCCGCCCACTGGAACGCCCCCATCCCTGAACCCACTTGTGCGCTGTGTGCGCCAAGCCCTACCAGAATGCCGGTATCAGGGCCGCCCGTCCGGCCGTTCTCACCCTTCGAACGGGAAGTCGAGTTGCCTCCGGCATACCCACGAGCGCGTGCCTTCCCGGGGCTTGCACACTCACAGTAATCCTACGATCACCGCTCCAGCCATGGCGATCCCGGAAACGCCACCATTCGCCACCCCTTCGAATGAACTCGCGATGGCCAGCACGCGATTCACTTGACACATGACGGCCGGGAGCGGGCGGAGGGATGCACACCGGGGAGCGCGAAACCGGACGCACCACCCTCGGCACAACCGGGCGCCGCTTGGACCGCACACCGGTGGGAACGGGGAGTTACGAGATGACTTCGTGGCGTAACCACGCGCCCGCTGGACCCGTTGGAGGGGGTATGGGCTTCACGATCGGCGGCATCCGCGAAATCCGGTCCGGCTCGCGTCGCCGCGGCCGGTCCTCGGAGTACCTCGCCGTGGCCGAGTTCACCGGGCTGTGGGGCTGGGACGTGGTGCCGGGGGCACGGGCGGGCGCGGGGGCCTGTTCGTGCGGCCGGGCGGAGTGTTCCGCACGCGGCGCGCACCCCCTGGGCTTCGCGCCGGTCGTCCCGGCGGGCGCCACGCTGGACGAGGTGACCGAGGCCTGGGGCGAATTCCCCGGCGCCGCGGTGATGCTCCCCGTGGGCCGCGCCTTCGACGTCATCGAGGTCGCCGAGTCCGCAGGCCGCCGAGCCCTGGTCCGGCTCGAACGGATGGGCCTCCCGCTGGGCCCCGTGACCGTCACGCCCGAGGGCCGCGCCCACTTCTTCGTCGCGCCCGGCGCGGCGGCCGAACTGCCCGAGCTGCTCTACCGCATGGGCTGGGACGACGCCTCCCTCGACCTGCACGGCCTGGGCTCCGGTACGTACATCACGGCCCCGCCCTCCGACCGCGGCGGCCTCGGCCCGGTCCACTGGCTCCGCTCCCCCGCGCTCGACTCGGCGACGAAACCGCCGGCCGCGCGACTGCTGCTGGGAACACTGGCGTACGTGGCACACCGGTCACGCGCATAGGCCCACACCTGTGCACAGGCCCACCGATACGGAAGGGCCCCACTCCGTCTGCACCATGGGGTGGGGCCCTTCCTCCTGTGCCGTACGCGTGGTCACTCTCCGATAAGGGCATCCACGAACGCCTCCGGCTCGAACGGGGCCAGGTCGTCCGCGCCCTCGCCCAGGCCGATGAGCTTGACGGGGACGCCCAGTTCGCGCTGGACGGCGATGACGATGCCGCCCTTGGCCGTGCCGTCGAGCTTGGTCAGGACGATGCCGGTGATGTCGACGACCTCGGCGAAGACACGGGCCTGCACCAGGCCGTTCTGACCGGTGGTGGCGTCCAGGACGAGCAGCACCTCGTCGAGCGGGGCGTGCTTCTCGACGACCCGCTTGACCTTGCCGAGCTCGTCCATGAGGCCGGTCTTGGTGTGCAGACGGCCGGCCGTGTCGATGAGCACGACGTCGGCACTCTCCTGGATGCCTTCCTTGACGGCGTCGAAGGCGATGGAGGCGGGGTCGCCGCCCTCGGGCCCCCGTACGGTACGGGCGCCGACGCGCTCGCCCCAGGTCTGCAGCTGGTCGGCGGCGGCGGCCCGGAACGTGTCGGCCGCGCCGAGCAGCACATGTTTGCCGTCGGCGACGAGCACCCGCGCGAGCTTGCCGGTGGTGGTGGTCTTGCCGGTGCCGTTGACCCCGACGACCATGACGATGCCGGGGGTGTCCAGACCGGACTCGGTGTGCACCGTGCGGTCGAAGTCGGGCACAAGCAGCGCGAGCAGTTCCTCGCGCAGCAGGGCGCGCAGTTCCTCGGGCGTCCGCGTGCCGAGCACCCTCACGCGCTCGCGCAGCCGCTCGACCAGCTCCTGGGTGGGCTGCACGCCGACGTCGGCGGTGAGCAGCGTGTCCTCGATCTCCTCCCAGGTGTCCTCGTCGAGGTGCTCGCGCGCGAGGAGCGTGAGGAGCCCCTTGCCGAGCGCGTTCTGCGAGCGGGAGAGCCGGGCGCGCAGGCGCACCAGACGACCGGCGGTCGGCTCCGGGACTTCGATGGGGGGCGCTTCGACGACCGGAGCGGTCGCCGTGGCGTCCGGAAGATCCACCTCCTCTATCGTGCGGCGCGGTTCTTCGCGCGGCGTCTCGGCCTCG
>NZ_LIPP01000065.1 GCF_001418335.1 Streptomyces aurantiacus
GCCCCGTTCGCCCGCCGCGCCCCACCCCGAACGAACGAAAGAGACCATGCCCTCAACGCCGCGCCGTCGCCGGTTCGTCGCCGGACTGCTGCTCGCCCCCCTGCTCACCGGCTGCTTCGCCGCCGAGGGCGGTGACGCGTCCGCCGGCGGTTCGGAAGGCTCCCGGCTGAAGGTCGCGCTCGCCTTCCCGCCCGCCGAGAACTTCTCCCCGTACGGCGCCGACGCCACCCTCCTCAGCAGGCTCGGCGTCACCGAGGGTCTGACCCGCCTCGACGCCAACGGCGTCGCAGCCCCCGCGCTCGCCGAGTCGTGGAGCCGAGAGAACGACCGCGGTTGGCTGTTCACCCTGCGGGACGCCGCCTTCCAGGACGGCACCGAGGTCACCCCGAAGGCCGTCGCCGCGGCCCTCACCCGCGCCGCGGGCGCCGACCCCGTGACCGCCGCCCTGTCCGGCGTCGAACTCACCGCCGAGGCCGCGGACGACGGCCGCGTACGCGTGACCACCGCCGAGCCCGACCCCGCCCTGCCGTTGCGCCTGTCCAGCCCCGGCCTGGTGATCCTCTCGGCCGAGGCGTACGCCGAGAAGGACGCCGTCAGCCCCGTCGGCACCGCCACCGGACCCTTCGAACTCGTCAAGGTCACCGGCACCACCGCGGCCACCCTCGACCGCTACGACGACTACTGGGGCGGACGCGCCCAGGCCTCCGGCGTCGACGCGAGGTTCATAGCCGACGGCACCGCCCGGACGAACGCGCTGCGCACCGGCGAGGCCGACATCGCCGAGGCCGTACCCGTCTCGCAGGCGGCGTCCCTCGACAGGGCGTCCCGCCGCGAGACGGCCACCACCCGCACCACCAGCCTGTTGCTCAACACCCGGTCGGGCGCCCTCAAGGACCCGAAGGCGCGGGCCGCCGCCCGCGAGGCGATCGACACCTCCGTCCTCGCCAAGGGCGTCTACGAAGGCCACGCCGACTCCGGCGCCGGCATCTACGGTCCCGCCCTGACCTGGGCGGCCGACAAGCGGGTACAACCGGCCGGCCGGGCCGCGGCGGACGTCACGGCCGTCGCGGCAGGGCAGACGCTCACCCTGGCCACGTACGACAACCGGCCCGAGCTGCCCGAGGTCGCGCAGGTGCTGAAGCAGCAGCTGGAGAAGGCCGGGTTCAAGGTGAAGCTCCAGGTGCGCGAGTACGCGCGGCTCGAAAGCGACGCGCTGGCCGGGAAGTTCAACGCGGTCGTGTCCGCCCGCAACACCATGCTCGACACCGGCGACCCCGTCTCCATCCTGGCCGGCGACTACACCTGCGAGGGCAGCTACAACCTGGCACTGCTCTGCGACGAGAAGGTCGACAGGGCCGTCTCCGCGGCCCAGTCGGTCACCGACACCGCGAAGCGGCAGGACGCGGCGATGACCGCCGAGGCGGCGATCCTCGGTACGGACGCCGTCGTGCCCCTGGTCCACCAGCGGATCATCACGGGCGTCGGCGCCGAGGTCAGCGGCGTGCTGCTCGACCCGTACGAGCGCGGCCTCGTCGGCGTCGGCACCCGACGCTGACGCGGGCGACGGCTCACGTGCTCAAGACCGCCGTACGAGCCTCCGTACGAGCCTCTGTACGAGCTTCCCTGCGAGCTTCTGTACGCGGCGGGGCGCCGGTGCTGCTCTGGCGCGCCGTCCTCGTCGCCGTCCTGCTGTGCGGCGTGGGGCTGCTGCCGTGGCTCTCGCGCACGGACCCGGCGCTCACCGTGCTCAGGGCGCGGTCCGCCGAACGTGCCCCGACCCCTGACGTACTGGACGCGATCCGCGGCCAACTGGGCCTGGACGCCGGTCCTGTGCGGCTGCTGGGTGACTGGCTCGGCGGGCTGCCGCACGGTGACGCGGGCCGGTCCTGGATCTCCGGCGCGGACGTCACGCCGTCGGTCCTCCAGGCACTCGGGGCCTCGCTGCTGCTGATGGGCGGGGCGCTGGCCGTCGCGGCCGTCACCGCGGGTGCCGCGTGCGCGCGGACCCTGCGGCTCGGGGCCGCGCGACGGCTCGGAGAGCGGCGCTCCGCGGGCACCGGCTCGGCGCTCCTGGCCACGCTGCCCGACTTCCTGACCGCCTCGGTGCTCGCCTCCGTCGTCGGCGTGCAACTCGGCTGGCTGCCCGGCCTCGGCTGGTACGGCCCCCGGTGGATGGTGCTGCCCGCGCTCTCGCTCGGCCTGCCCGCGGGCGCGCTGCTCGGGCGGATGCTCGACGACCTGCTGCCGGGCGCGTTCGCCGAACCGTGGGCGCTGGCGGCCGCCGCGCGCGGGGTGCGCGGCCGGAGCGTCGCACGGCAGGCGCTGCGCCGCTGTGTGCCCGGACTCCTGCCGAACGTGGGGCTGTTCGTCGTCGGGCTGACCGGCGGCGCGGTCGCCGTGGAGCAGGTCTTCGACATCCCTGGGCTCGGGCGGCTCTCCTTGCAGGCCGCGGTGGCGCAGGACCTGCCCGTCCTCCAGGCCGGCACCCTGGCCCTCGTCGTGCTGGCGGCGGCCGTCGGAGGCCTCGCCCGCCTCACCGCCCGCCTCCTGATCGGCCCTGCCCTGCGCGACGGCGCGCTGCCCTCACTGCACCGCCCGACGCCGTCCCGTCCCACGACACCGCCTCTGCTGTACGGCGGACTGCTGCTCGCCGTCGTCGCCCTGGGCCTGACCCGGGACCCCCTCGAACTGGACACCACGGCCCGGCTCCGCTCCCCTTCCTGGGCGCATCCGTTCGGCACGGACGCGCTGGGGCGCGACGTTCTGGCCCGGGTCGGCCACGGAGCGCTGGACACCCTGGCCCTGGCCGCCGCCGTCAGCGTGGCCGCGCTCGTCCTCGGCGTACTGCTGGGGCTGCTGCCGCGGTTCTCCGGGCCGCTGGTCGACACGGTCAACGCCGTGCCGCCGGTACTCGCCGCACTCCTCGTCACCGCGGTCGCGGGCAGCGGGCGCGCCACCCCGGCCCTCGCGGTGACCGCCGTGGCCTGGGCGCCGCTCGCCGCCCACACCTCGGCCCTGCTCCGACAGGAGCGGGCCACCACGCACCTGGCGGCGACCCGGGGCCTGGGCGCGAGCCCGCTCCAGTTGCTCCGCCACGAGCTCCTCCCGGCCGTCCTGCCACCGGTCCTGCGCCACGCGCTGCTGCGCCTGCCGGGGGTGGCCCTGGCTCTCGCGGCCCTCGGCTTCCTAGGTCTGGGCGCCCAGCCGCCGTCCCCGGAGTGGGGCCTCCTGCTGTCCGAGAACCAGCCGTACGCGGAGCGGGCACCCTGGGCCTCACTGGCACCGGCCGCGGCGCTGGCCCTGCTGGGCGCCGTTGCGGTCACGGCGGGGGGAGGGGTCCGACGGCCCCGGGTTCTGCGCGTGCGACGCCGGGCCGCAGGGGATCCCGCACAGCCCGTGGCCGGGGGGCACGCAAGGCCCCTGGCCACGGGCTCGGCCGACGAGGTGCCGGTCCCGGTCGCGGGCCCGGCGCGGAGGGAGGATGCCTGAGCCGACGCCCTCGCCGGACCCGAGCGGCAGAGGCGGCGGCAGTCGCACCGAGCCGGGTCGCCCCAGGAGGAGAGTCCCGCTCTCACTCCGGGTCTTCGCGGTCCTGCTCTCCCTCGCCGAGCACCTCGGCACGGCGATCGGCAGGGCGGGCCGGCTGGTGCTCGCCGCCGCCGCGCCCCGCTTTCAGGGGCGCGGGGAACCGCGCGACCAGCCCCCACGGCGCCGCAGACAACAGTCGGGTCAAGGGGATGCCACGCAGTGAAGAGGGGCCACCGTCTCCCTGAAGACGGCGACCCCTCAGCTTTGGGTGAGCTTCCGGTGGCTCACATGTGGACGACCGGCGCGGCGTCCGGGTCCTGCTCGGCAACCCCGCGGTGGTAGAGCAGAAACGTGATCAGCGCGCCCGCCGCGAAGAATCCGGCCGACCACCAGAAGGCGGTGGTGTAGCTCTCGATCGTCGACTGGGCCCTGACCAGCTTGTCCGCGGGGTCCTTGCCCGCCAGGTAGCTGGTCGCGGCGCTCGCGGCGAGTGTGTTCAGGAGCGCGGTACCGATGGAACCACCCACCTGCTGCATGGTGTTGACCGTCGCCGAGGCGACACCCGCGTCCGCCGCCGCGACCCCGCTCGTGGCCAGGGCCATCGCGGGCGGCATCACGATGCCGAGGCCGGCGCCCATCACGAGCAGCGGCGGCAGTACGGCGGTCGAGAAGTCGGAGTCGACCCCGATGCCGGTCAGCCAGACCATCGCGACCGCGGCGAGCGCGAAGCCCGTCGGGATGATGATCTTCGGTCCGATGCGCGGCACCAGCACCGTGGTGGACACCTGGGCCATGATCATCAGGGCCGCCATCATCGGCAGGAAGGCCACACCGGTCTTGGTCGGGCTGAAGCCCAGGTTCAGCTGCAGGTAGTAGGTGAGGAAGAGGAAGACGCCGAACATGCCCGCACCGGTCACCAGGACGGCGATGAACGAGGCCGCGCGGGTGCGGTTCAGCAGGACACGCATCGGCAGCAGCGGGTGCGCGGCACGGGTCTGCCACCAGGTGAACACCGTCAGGAGGACACCGGCCGCCACCAGGAAGCCCCAGGTCTGGGGCGAACCCCAGTCGTGGGTCTCGGCGTTGGAGAAGCCGTAGACGACGGAGAAGAGACCGGCGGAGACCAGCAGCGCGCCCGGCAGGTCCAGCTTGGAGTTCGCGGCGTCACGGCGGTTGCTCAGCAGTACCCAGCCGCCCGCGAAGGCGACGACGGCGAAGACGAGGTTGACGTACAGGGTCCAGCGCCAGTCCAGCGCGTCCGTCAGCACACCGCCGAGCAGCAGCCCGACGGCACCGCCCGCGCCGGCGATCGCGCCGTACACGCTGAACGCCTTGGCGCGCTCCTTGGCGTCGGTGAACGTCGTGTTCAGGAGCGAGAGCGCGGCGGGCGCGAGAAGGGCGCCGAAGACACCCTGGAGGGCGCGCGCGGTGACGAGCATCCCGAAGCTGTTCGCCATGCCGCCGAGCACGGAGGCTCCGGCGAATCCGGCGACGCCGACGAGGAAGGCGGGCTTGCGCCCGAAGAGGTCGGCTATCCGGCCGCCCAGCAGGAGCAGCGAGGCGAAGGCGAGCGCGTACGCCGTGACGATCCACTGCCGGTTGCCGTCGGTGAACCCGAGGTCGGCCTGCGCGGACGGCAGCGCGATGTTCACGATGGTCGCGTCCAGCACCACCATCAACTGCGCGATTCCGACGATCGAGAGGATCCACCAGCGGTTCGCCGGCGGCGCCGCGCCGGACGGGTCCGCCGTGCCCTTGGGGGCACTTTCGGACAGGGTCTGTGTCTTTGGCATGGGAGCACCAACTCCAGGGAGAGTTCGCTCGGCACGGGCCGCACCTAAACGAAACTGTTTCGTACGCCTTGAGGCTAGACCACTTTTATCGAAACGGCAAAGTTTCGCAAGCGAGACGAGGATCACACGTCGGCGGCGCACCTGAGCCGCGTACCTGAGCTGCGTCTTTTCCGTGGCGCCGGGCGGGAGATGTGCCTCTCCGCCCTCGGCGCGCAGGCCGCGTGGAGGTGGCCGAAGGGGCCACGTGGCGGCGCCCGGCGGGCCTGACCGGGACGCCTGACCGGGGCGCGCGGCCGGGGCGTCTGGCCGGCGCACCGGGCTGCGTCTTTTGCATGTGCCGGGCGGGAGGTGTGCCTTTCCGCCTCGGCGCGCAGGCCTGCGCGGAGGTGGCCGAGGGGGCATTGCGGCGGCCTCGGCAGGGGTACCTGACCGGGCCGCCCGGCAGGGGCACCTGCCGCGGACACCCGGCCGGGCGCCCAGGGCCCTAGCGCATCTGCCGCCGTACCAGCTCGTGCAGTCGGCCGCCCGTGTCCGCCAACAGCTGGGCGGGCGAGCCCTGTTGGGCGATCCGGCCGTCCTCCATCACGATGACGCGGTCCGCGTCCATGACGGTGGACAGCCGGTGCGCGATCACCACGCGGGTGGCGTTCAGCGCGCGGGTGCTCTCGATGACCGTGCGCTGCGTCTCGTTGTCGAGGGCGCTGGTCGCCTCGTCGAAGAAGAGGATGCGCGGGCGGCGGATCAGGGCCTGGGCGATCATCAGCCGCTGGCGCTGGCCGCCGGAGACCGCGCCGCTGCCGGAGACGATGGTGTGCAGCCCCATCGGCATGCGCCGGATGTCCTCGGCGAGCCCGGCCATCTCCGCGGCGGCCATCGCCTCCTCGGGCGTGTAGGGCTCCGCGCCGCAGATGACGTCCAGGATCGAGCCGGTGAACGGCTGCGCGTGCTGGAGCACGACACCGCACTGGCGGCGTACGGCCGACTGGTCGAGCGCGGCCAGGTCCTGGCCGTCGTACAGCACACTGCCCGATACCGGCTTGTCGAAGCCGATGAGCAGCCGCAGCAGCGTGGACTTGCCGCAGCCGCTGGGCCCGACGACCGCCACGAACTCGCCGGGCCGGATGGCGAAGGACAGGTCGTCGAGGACCAGCGGCCCGTCGTCGGTGTAGCGGAAGGACAGCTTCTTCGCCTCGATGGCACCGGACAGCTCGGCGGGGCGCGTGCTCGCCACCCGCACCTCGGGCGTCGCGTCGAGAACCGGCTTGATCTCCTCGAACATCGGCAGCGCCGCGACCATCGACACGAAGGCGCCCGTCAGCTGGGTGACCGACGTCAGCAGCATGGTCATCGAGGTGTTGAACGTCAGGAAGGCGGCGGCCGACAGCGAGCCGCGCGCGGGGCCCGCCAGCAGCATGAACATGATCAGCGAGCAGAGCGGCAGGTACACCGCGCCCAGCACGGTCGTGAGGTTCTTGATCCGGCCGACCCGCTGCTGGAGCTCACGGCTGCGGGCGAACTCGCCCGCCCAGGCCGCGTACGCGTAGTTCTCCGCCGCCGCGACCCGCAGCTTCGGCAGACCGCGCAGGGTCTGGAAGGCCTGGTTGTTGAGTTTGTTGCTCAGCACGACCAGCCGGCGCTGCCAGCGCACCTGCCACAGACCCAGCCCGAGGAACACCGCGGCGATCACCACGAGCATGCCGATCGCGGCGAGTGCCATCGGGACGCTGAACCAGAACAGCAGCGCGAGGTTCATCGCGCCGACCGTCACCGACTGGACCACCACCGGGCCGAGGCCCGCCATCATGCGGCGGATGGCGCTGATGCCCATGGCGGCACTGGCCAGTTCACCGGTGGAGCGCGAGGTGAAGAACTTCGTGGGCAGCCGAAGCAGCCGGTCCCACACGGCCGGCTGGAGCGTCGCCTCGATACGGCCCTCAAGGCGCAGCATGGTGAGGTTCTGCATCAGCATGAACGCCGCCGACACCACACTGGCGACCATGATGGCCAGGCAGATCTGGACGATCAGGCTCTCCTGGGCCTTCGGTACGAACTCGCCGAGCACCTTGCCGGTCGCGATCGGCACCAGCGCGCCGAGCGCCACCGTCACCAGCCCGCTGAGCGCCAGATTGCGCATGTCCGAGCCGGTGCCCTGGAGGCTGAACCGCAGCAGCCGCAGCGGGGTCAGCCCGCGCTCGGGCAGCGGCCGGTAGAACATCACCCCCCGCGGCTCGAACTCCGCCGCGTTGGCCTTCTCGACCGGTGTCTCCCGGCCGCTCGACGGATGCACCGCCACATATCCGCCGCGCCGCCACAGCAGCGCGACCGGCGCGCCCGAGGCGACCCGGTGGCCGACGAGCGCGCCGACGTTGTCGCGCCACCAGCGCCCGTCGAGACGTACGGCACGCGCCCGGACGCGGGAGGCGAGCGCGATCCGCTCGACCGGGTCGAGCCGGTCGCTCTCCGTGCCGCCCTTCGCGGGGTCGGAGAGGGTGATCCCGGCCGCGCGGGCGACGAGCCTGCACGCCGCGTACGTGGCATCGGCGTCGGCCGCGCCGGGGCCAGGACCCGAGCGCTTGGAGATGGAGGCCAGCAGCGTGCGGTCGGCCTGGGCGCGGACGGCCTCGCCCGCCTTGATGCCCGCGGCCGTCCGGTTCTCGTGGGTGCGCTCCAGCTGTTCGATCCAGCGGTCGAGCGTGGCCAGCAGCCGGTACTGCTGGTCGACCATCGTCTGCCACATCGCCGGGTCGACCAACAGGTCCGCCGCGGCCTCAGCGCCGTACAGGGAGCCGTACCGCACACTGCCCGGCGGCACCTGCATCCACAGGATGTCGTCGTCGGTGAGGGCCGCGCCCCGCTCGGTGGCCAGCGGCGCCTCGAACAGGATGGCGAGGCCCCGGCCGATGCCGAGGGAGAGGGCGTACTCCAGGGGGCTGGTCGACGGGGGTACGTATTGAGGGTTGCCGTACGCGTCGTACGTCCAGGTCTCCGTCTGCGGAGGCTGGTACAACTCGCGCAGTTCGACGCGGCGCAGGACGCACTCGCGCAGCGGCCTGCCGACGAGCGTGTGCTGCGGTCCCGCGACCGGGCCGAGCAGCAGCGACCCCGCTTCGAGCCGGCCGAGGTGGTGCCAGTGGCCCTGCTGGGCCGCGTCGACGGCGAACAGGTCCATGGCCCCGGCCGCGACGAGCCACAGGACGTGCGGCCCTTCGAGGTCCAGGCGGGTGAGGCCCGAGCCGTCGACGGGAGCGCCCATGCCGCCGAGCGCGGCGAGCACGTAGTCACCCTCGGCGACGGGCTGTTGATGCTGTTCTTCGTTCTGCTGAGGCTGGTGATGTTGCGGGTACGCGGACGTCATCTCATCGCTCCCTGACCAGCTCGGCGTACGCGCCGCCGGCCGCCACCAGGGCGTCGTGACGCCCGCGTTCCACGATCGTGCCGTGCTGGAGCACCACGATCTCGTCGCTGTCCCGCACGGTGCTGAGCCGGTGCGCGATCACTACACAGGCACACCCGCGCCTGCGCAGGTTGTCCATCACGAGCTGCTCGGTCTCCGCGTCCAGCGCGCTCGTCACCTCGTCGAGCACCAGGATGCTGGGCCTGCGGACCAACGCCCGCGCGATCTCCAGGCGTTGACGCTGGCCGCCGGAGAAGTTCCGGCCGTCCTGCTCGACCCGGCTCTGGACACCGCCCGGACGGCGCATCACCACGTCGTACAGCGCCGCGTCCCGGAGCGCGGCGACCACCGCCTCGTCCGGGACCGACGGGTCCCACAGGGCGATGTTGTCGCGGACCGTGCCCTCGAAGAGGAAGACGTCCTGGTCGACGAAGGAGACGGACGACGCGAGCGCACCGCGCGGGATGTCCTCCAGCCGCTGCCCGTCGATCCGGATCACGCCCTCCCAGGGCGCGTACAGACCCGAGATCAGCCGGGACACCGTCGACTTGCCGCTCCCGGAACCGCCGACGAGGGCGACCTGCCGGCCGGGGCCGACCGTCAGCGAGAACCCGGAGAGCAGCGGCTTGTCGAGCGGGCTGTAGCCGAAGGTGATGTTCTCCAACTCGACGTGGCCCTGCAGCCTGCGGGTACTGTCGCCGGCGCCGCGCCGCGAGTAGAGCGGGTCCGCGGCGAAGTTCTCGACGTCCTTCAGGCGTGCCACGTCGGCCGCGAAGTCCTGGATGCGGCCTGCGACACCGTTGAGCCGGGTGATCGGCGCGGTGAACCGGGTCACCAGCGCCTGGAACGCGACGAGCAGACCGATGGAGATGTGCCCCTCCACCGCCCGCATCCCGCCGATCCACAGGATCAGGGCGCTGTTGAGCGTCGCCAGCGTCGGCGCGACGACCCCCAGCCAGGCGCTCGGCACACCGAGGCGCTGCTGCTCCTCCAATGTGGTGGCGTGCTGCCCCGCCCACTTGCGGAAGTAGCCGTCCTCGCCGCCGGTCGCCTTCATCGTCTCGATCAACTGCAGCCCGGTGTACGCCGTGTTCGTCAGTCGTGCGTTGTCGGCGCGCAGCTTCGCCGTACGGGTCGCCCGCAGCCGGATCACCACCCGCATGGCCACCACGTTGAGCAGGGCCACCCCGATGCCCACGGCGGTGAGCTGCGGGTCGTAGGTGTAGAGCAGCACGGCGTACAGGACCACGACGACCGCGTCCACGCCCGCCGCCGCGAGGTCCCGGGCCAGTGTCTCGGCCACCGCGTCGTTGGACTGGAGCCGTTGCACCAGGTCGGCCGGGCTGCGCTGGGAGAAGAAGGTGACCGGCAGGCGCAGCAGGTGCCGGAGGAACTTGGCGCTGCTGAGCGTGGAGGAGATGAGCCGGCCGCGCAGCAGGTTCGCCTGTTGCAGCCAGGTCAGCACCACCGTCAGGAGCACGCTGGCGCCCATCGACGCGAACAGCACCCACAGCAGCGAGGTCTGCCCGCCGATCAGGAACATGTCGATGTAGGTACGGCTGAGCGCGGGCACGGCGGCGCCGACCGCCACCAGCAGCAGGCTGGCCAGCACGGCCGCGGGCATGGTGCCCGACGTGCCGCGCAGCCGGGCCGGCATGGCGCCCATGACGCCGGGCTTGCGGCCGCCCTTCTCGAAGTCGGGACCCGGTTCCAGGACCAGTACGACGCCCGTGAAACTGGTGTCGAAGTCCTCCATGGGGACGAAACGCCGGCCCTTGCCGGGGTCGTTGATGTGCACCCCGCGCCGGCCGAAGCGGCGGCCCATCCCGTCGTAGACGACGTAGTGGTTGAACTCCCAGAACAGGATCGCCGGAGCGTGCACCTCGGCGAGGGCCGCCGTGTCCATCTGCATGCCCTTGGCGGTGAGGCCGTAACTGCGCGCCGCCTTCAGCAGGTTGCTGGCCCGTGAGCCGTCGCGCGAGACGCCGCAGGCGATGCGCAGCTCCTCCAGCGGGATGTGCCGCCCGTAGTGGCCGAGGACCATCGCCAGGGAGGCGGCGCCGCACTCCACGGCCTCCATCTGGAGGACGGTGGGCGTACGGACGTTTCTGCCCCGGCCCTTGGGGACCTTGCGCTTGGGCGGCGCGGTGCGGCGGCGGCCCCGTACAGGAGGCGGCAGTCGGTCCTCGGCGGTGTGGGTGGTGGACGAGGTGTCCTGGGGCGCGGTCACGGCAGGAGCCAATCGATCGGGCGCTGGTCGTCCAGGCGGATCGAGCCGGAGGCCATGACCATGGAGTCGAGCCGGAACGGCGGCCCCTGTACGGACGACCACTTGTAGCCGGACTTCGTGCCCGACGACCGGTCGAGCCGGACGAGGACGGCCACGGGCCTGCCCTTCTCGGTGAACTGCTCGCCCAGTTGGCTGTCGCCGAGGAAGGCGGCGATCTGCTGTGGTGACTGGGCGGCCCGGTCGACCGACTTCACATGGCCGCGCAGCACCCCGTACTCCTGGGTCGGTACGGACTGGACGGTCAGGTCGACGGCGGCGTCCGAGGGGATCGTGGCGGCGTTCTCGGCGGGCACGTACACCGTCGCGTACAGCGGGTCGTCGGTGTCGGCGACCTTCTCCACGGCGGCGACGTTCGTGCCGGTGCTGACGATCGCGCCGATCGTCGCGGCGAGCCCGGTGACCCGGCCCGCGGCGACACTGCGTACGACCGTCTCGCCCTTCGCGGTACGGACCTTGAGGACGGGGGCGTTCGCGGCGATCCGCCGGCCCTGCTCGGTGAGGACCGCGGTGACCTGGCCGGAGACGGGGCTCTGCAGGAGGTAACTGCCCTGCCCGTGCGTGAGGATGGCGGGCGCGCTCACGGTGGACGCCACGGAGCCCGTCACGGCCCAGACCGACGCGGCCGCCATGACGACGACGGTTACGGCCAGCACGAGCCAGCCCTGGGGCCGGGCGAACCGCACCGGCAGGTCGAGCTCCTCCGGCGACTGCAGCTTGGCGAGGGCCTGTTGGCGGAACTGCACGGGACTTCCCTCACCTGCGAGTGACTGACGGCGACCCCCGCGAGCAAGCCAAGGGGGCGCGCCTGTGGCGAAGGGGCACACCTACGGCGAGTGAGCCGAAGGGGCGCGCCGGTGTCGAGAGGCCGAACGCGCGGAGGCCCGACGAAGGAGGGTCGAGCACGATCGGCCTCTCGACACCGGCTTTTGCGCCCCGGAGGCGAACCGAGCCTCAAAAAATACAGTCCCGGAACCGGGGGGATGGTTCCGGGACTCACGGCACGCTAGGCGATCACAGAAGTGATCAGAGACCGGCGACCAGGCCGGTGACCGGCGCGGTGCTCAGGCCGGTCGCGCCCTCGACGGTGCCGACGGCGGTGTCGACCAGGCCGGAGACCGGGGCGATGCCGTTCACGACACCGGTGACGGTGCTGACGGCGTTGAGCGCGAGGCCGCCGGAGACGTTGTCGAGGTCCGCGTCGGAGATCTCGGCGGTCTGGACCTGGGGGGTGGAGTTCATGATGGAACTTCCCTTCCTATTGATATTCACAAGGGGGGAGCGGCCCCTCTGGGGACAGATGTTCGGCCGCGACCGCGAGCGCCCGGATCCCGGAACCGGAACCCCGGAAACGGAAACCGCACGGCCCCCGCGGTGCAATGGATCAAAGCACGGTGGCGCGTCGCGTATCCAATCAACGGACCATGTGATCGGGGTGTGGGAGAGGCGGATCGGTTCATCCGTGCAGGCCCGTGCACCGTGTGGTGGCGACTTCTTCACACGGCCCGGGGGTCATTCACATCTCGGCGACAAGTGCCGGGATGCTGAATCGGGCACACCTCTCCAATGACGCGGCACGCGACGCTCCGTTGTGCGGATTCGTCGCGTGCCGTGACCTGGGTGCGTATTCGATGTGCAGATTTCCTGAAGCCGGGATTCCGCTCCGGCCGAGGAACAGACTGTGACTGCCGTGTAGCAGAGTGCGAGGAGTGGTCAGCCGAGCTTCTTCAGGAGCTCGGCGGCGAGCGGCGCGGAGGAAGCGGGGTTCTGGCCGGTGACGAGGTTCCGGTCGACGACGACGTACGGGGCCCACGGCTCGCCCTCCTCGAAGCGGGCACCGAGCCCCACCAAACGGTCCTGGAGCAGCCACTTGGCCTTGTCGGCGAACCCGGCCTCGGTCTCCTCGATGTTGCTGAACCCGGTCAGGCGGTAGCCCGCGAAGGCGTTGTCGCCGTCCTTGTCGGTGGCGGCCAGCAGTGCGGCCGGGCCGTGGCAGACGACTCCGAGCGGTTTGCCGGACTCCAGGGCGCGGGTGAGGAGCCGGCCGGAGTCGGCGTCGACCGAGAGGTCCTCCATGGGGCCGTGGCCGCCGGGGTAGTAGACGGCCGCGTAGTCGTCGAGGTCGACGTCCTCCAGGCGGATCGGACGCCGCAGCGCGTCGAAGGAGGCGAGGGCAGCGGCGACCTTGTCCGCGCCCTCCTGCCCGCCGTTGAGCTCGGGGGCCAGGCTGCCCTTGTCCACGGTCGGCGCGACACCGCCCGGGGTGGCCACGACGACCTCGTGGCCCGCGGCCCTGAACGCCTCGTAGGGGGCGACGGCCTCCTCGGCCCAGAAGCCGGTCGGGTGCTTCGTGCCGTCTGCGAGGGTCCAGAAATCGGCACCGGTCACTACGAAAAGAATCTTCGACATGCCTCGAAGGTAGGTCGCCTGCAGACGGAGCTCCAATTGGGTGATCCATTGGAGGGCATCGCATTTCCGATGGCGTCACGCGAATGGACCCGGAAGAGCCAGGAAGAGCCAGGGAGAGACTGTGCCCGTATTCCGGCCGCTTTCGCCCGCCGCACTGCATTCCGGCCGGATATAGGCGCGATATCGGCCGAGCGGCGCCTACGTCTTTCCCGTATGCCGAGCCGTAAACCCCCTTAGACCTCGTAAACCCCACGCGTACACCGTGACCGCACGGGCGGTACGGCCCAGCGCCCTCCGTCGTCTCCACTGTCTCCGTCGTCTCCGCTGTCTCCGCGGACGGCCGGAGTTCGAGCAACCAGAGGGCGAGCCGTCCGCAGGCGGCAGATCCGGAGGCGGCCGGTCCGCGTCGGCCGTGGTCAGCGTCGCGCGGACGTGATCCCCCGGCGCCCCGGGACGTACATCCGGCGTGGCTGATTCGTGCTTTCGCAAAGGAAGTTGGGCAGGGGCGTTGAACGCCCCACGCACCGCTTGCGTATCAACAGCCATCCAGGCGCCCGCAGTCAGCTGCCGTTCGGCGGCTCGGACCCCCCAGTCCCCAGGAGGTCAAGAAGTTGAGTCACAAGCGGATACCCAAGCGCAAGGCCGTCATAGCAGCAGGAGGCGTGGTCGCGCTCGGCGCGGCGGCGCTCATCCTCCCCAACGCGATGGCGTCCCAGACCGATGCGACGGAAGGTGCCGCGCCCAGAACGCTGAAGGCCGCGGACGCGTCCGACCTCGCCTCGCAGCTGGCCGAACAGCTCGGCGAAGCCTTTGCCGGTGCGTACTACGACTCCGGCAAGCAGCAGCTCGTCATCAACGTCGTGGGCGACAACAACAACATCATCCTGGCGCAGAAGGCGGGTGCGGTCGTCCGGGAGGTCGACAACTCCACCGCCGCGCTCAAGTCGGCCTCGCAGACGCTGAAGGCCGACGCGACCATCCCCGGCACCTCCTGGGCCGTCGACCCCCGGACGAACAAGATCCAGGTCACCGCCGACAGCACCGTCACGGGCGCAAAGTGGGACCAGCTGGAGTCGACCGTCCAGACCCTCGGTTCGGGCATGGCGACCATCAAAAAGTCCGCCGGTGAGTTCAAGACGTTCGTCGAGGGCGGCGACGCCATCTTCGGTGGCGGCGCACGCTGCTCGCTCGGCTTCAACGTCGTCGCCGACGACGGCACCCCGGCCTTCCTGACCGCGGGTCACTGCGGTGTCGCCGCCGCCGAGTGGTCGGACGCGCAGGACGGCGCGCCGATCGGCACGGTCGAGACCGCCACGTTCCCCGGAGACGGCGACTTCGCCCTCGTCAAGTACGACGACCCGGCGACCGAGGCGCCCAGCACGGTGAACACCGGCGAGCAGAGCGTGGAGATCACGCAGGCGGCGGAGGCCGCGGTCGGCGAGGCGGTCCAGCGGATGGGCAGCACCACCGGCCTCAACGAGGGCCAGGTCACGGGCCTCGACGCCACCGTGAACTATCCGGAGGGCACGGTCACCGGCCTCATCCAGACCGACGTCTGCGCCGAGCCCGGTGACAGCGGCGGCTCGCTGTTCACCGAGGACGGCAGCGCGATCGGCCTCACCTCGGGCGGCAGCGGCGACTGCACCATCGGCGGCGAGACCTTCTTCCAGCCGGTGACCACCGCGCTGACCGCGGTGGGCGCGACCCTCGGTGCGGGCGACGCGGGTGCCGGCGCCGGTGAAGAGGCCGGCGCGGGCGACGAAGCCGGCGCGGGCGAAGAGGCCGGGGCGGGTGAGGAAGCCGGCGCCGGCGGTGACGCGGTCGGCGGCGAGGAAGCAGGCGCCGAGGAGCAGGTCGGCGGCGCCGAAGACCAGGCCGGCCAGACCGGCGAAGGACACGGCGACGGTGCGGACGACGACTCGGGCCTGGTACGCAACCAGTGACCCGACCGTAGGTCGGTAACGGCGCCGTTCGGAGCGGCCCGGTTCCCTCCGGCGGGAGGACCGGGCCGCGCCGAGCGGAGAGCGAGTGGGGCCGGTTGGGGCCGGCTCCCGCTCGCAGGGCCGAGCGGCACGAGGCCCCGGGCTCGTACGTACGTCCGTACGTACGAGCCCGGGGCCCGTCAGTCGGCCCGCGCGCGGAGCAGCAGCAGGGCCACGTCGTCCATCCGCTGCTCCGCCGTTCCGCTGTGCTGTACGAGGCTGTCGGCCACCTCGTCCAGCGGGCGGTCACCGATCTCCCCGAGGCGCTCCGCCACCCCGGCCAGCGCGTCCTCGATGTCGATGCCGGGGGATTCGATCAGCCCGTCGGTGTAGAGGGCGAGCAGCGAGCCGGGCGGCAGCGCCACATCGGTCGTCGGGTAACCGGCCGCCGCGTCGATGCCAAGGAGCGGCCCGCCGGCCAGGTCGAGCACCCGTACCTTGCCGTCCGGCCTTCTCAGCAGCGGCGGCGGATGCCCCGCGCGGGACATCACGAGCTGCCCGTGCGCCGGGTCCAGACGCAGATAGACACAGCTCGCGAAGAGTTCGGTGCCCAGGTCGATCAGCAGCCGGTTGGTGCTGCTCATCACCTCCCCGGGCGACTGGCCGACGGTCGTGTACGCGCGTACGGCGGTACGCATCTGACCCATCAGCCCGGCCGCGGTGACGTTGTGTCCCTGCACGTCCCCGATCACCGCCGCGGCCTCCCTGCCGGTCGGGACCAGGTCGTAGAAGTCCCCGCCGATCTCCATGCCCCGGGTGGCCGGCAGATAGCGGGCGGCCGCCTCCATGCCGGGCAGCGCGGGCAGTGAGTGGGGAAGCAGCGCGGCCTGCAGGCCGTGTGCCAGCCGGTGCTTGGCGTCGTAGAGGCGGGCCCGGTCCAGTGCCTGCGCGACGAGCCCGCTGAGGCTGGTCAGTACGGCGCGCTCGTCGGCGGGGAAGGGATGCGGTTGCGCGTACGCGAGCACACAGGTGCCGACCGGCCGCCCGGACGCGATGAGCGGCAGGAACGCCCAGGCCGCCAGGTCGTCGGCGGACAGGCTCAGATCCGGGTAGAGGTGCGACAGTTCCCGGCGGGATTCGAAGAAGGCCGGCAGACCGCTCCGCAGTGCGTGCGTGCCGGGTGTCCGATCGGTCAGCGGTATCCCGTCGAACCGCTCCACGGCCTGCGGGTTCGGGTAGCCGCGGTGCCCGAGGACGTGCAGCCGGCCCGCCTCCGAGCCGAGCATCACCAGACCCTGGCTGCCGACGGCGGGCGCGATCTCGTCGGCGACCAGCTGCACGACGTCCTGCACGCCCACCGCCTCCGTGAGCGTCCCGGCCAGGCTCAGGACCTGGGAGATGGTGACGAGACGGGTGCCGGTCTCCGCGTGCTGGAAGGCGGCGCGGCTCTCCCGCGCCACGGCCCGTGCCCGGGTGATCCGCAGGCTCAGCCCGTTGGTACTGGGATGGAGCCGGAACGACAGCCAGTCCGCGGGCGGCCGCATCGCCACGAACGACGTCGCCCGCTGGCTGAGCAGCGCGGCGCGGTAGCGGTCCTCGTAGACCGGGTCGTTCAGCCAGGACACCGACGCCCACAGCTGGGTGCCGAGCAGCGCGCCGACCGGCAGCCCGAGCAGTTCGGACGCCGCCGTGTTGGCGAAGGTGATCCGTCCCCGCAGATCCAGCGCACACAACCCGTACGGCAGGCGCGCCACCATCCGCGCGGCCTCGACCGTACCGAGCGCCCCCGCCACGCTCGTCATCGGCGCCGGGGCGAGCAGATCGGGTTCGGCCCGGACCTGGTGGCCGCTCTCGTACGCGCGCTCCAGCCGGATCGCGAGCCGGTCGCAGGCGGCCGTGAGATGGTCCCGCTCCCAGTCGGACAGTTCCGCGGGATGCGCGCCCGGCCAGGTCACGAAGACCGCTCCGTAGGTGGCACGGTCGGTCGCCACCGGCAGCGCGGCCAGCGCGAACGGGTACGGCAGGACCACCGAGATCCGCGGATAGCGGCGGGCCATCTCCTCCTCGCCGCCCACCCACACGAACCGCCGGTGCCGCGCCGCCTCCGCCATCGGGATCGGCGCGCTCAGCCCCACCCGCTCCCAGGGAGCCGCGAACGCCCTGGGCAGCCCCGCCATCACCGCCATCTCCAGTACCGGTTCGCCGGGAGTCAGCAGGTACACCGCGCCGGAGTGGGCGTGCACGTCGTCCATGAGGGCGGCCAGTGTCAGCGAGAGCAGCGGCCGGCCGACCGGCCCCGCCGCGGCCCGGGACGGATGCCCGGACGTCTGCCAGTCGGACACGCCGACCACCTCCTCCCTCGGACACGCGAAGGAGCCCAGAGGTCAAGGCTCCCTCGTCAGGGCGGTTCCCGCACGGCGAGGCGGCCCGGGTGAGCCGTGGCGGTCGCCCGTACGCCGCCGCGCGCCCCGGTGGCTGGTTCTTCACGCCCGGGAAAAGGGATAGGTGGGACGCGCCGGTGAATGGGCACGCGCAGAAAGCAACGCAATAGGTGGGAGCGCGGCCACGACGGTCCGGCCGGTCAGAAGACGGACCCGCCGGACGGACCAGCCGGACACACCAGCCGGACGGAACGGTCAGGGGAATGGGCGGACGGGGTACGGGAGGGGCGGATGTGATCCGGGTGCTTCTGGTGCATGACGTATGTCTGGTGAGGTCGGTGCTGGCGGAGTGGCTCCGCCAGGAATCCGACCTGCTGGTGTTCGAGGCTCCGTGGTGCGGTGCGCCCAGCAGCGCTCGGTCGTTGCAGCCGGACATCTGCGCGGCCGATCTCGAACGGGCGGACTCGCACGGAATGCCGCCGCTGGGCGAACTCTGCGGTCGCGACGAGCAGGATCCCCGGCTGCTGGTGCTGGCCACGGCGCGAAAGCCCGGTCTCCTGCGGCGCGCCTTCGACGCCGGCGCGCGCGGCTTCGTGGACCAGGAGGGTTCGCCGCAGCGGCTCGTCTCCGCGATCCGGAGCGTGGCCGCGGGCGAGCGCTTCGTCGACGACTCGCTCGGCTTCGGCTTCCTCCAGGCGGCTCGGATGCCGCTGACCCGAAGAGAGCTGAGTGTGCTCTCACTCGCCGCCGACGGTGCCTCCGTCGCGGAGATCGCCTGCAGTCTCCATCTGTCCAACGGGACCGTGCGGAACTACATGGCGGCCATCACGCGCAAGACCGGCGCCCGCAACCGCGTCGACGCCATCCGGATCTCGCAGGGAGAGGGCTGGTTGTGAGGGCCCGGACCAGGCCCCGACCAGGTCCCGGTAGAGGGGCGAGCGCTCCAGCAGCTCCGCGTGGTCGCCGTACGCGGTGCGAGGCCCGTCCATGACCAGCACCCGGTCGGCCCGCAGAGCGGAGCTGACCCGGTGCGCCACCACGACGAGGGTGCCGCCCCGTCGTGCGAAGGCGTGCTCCGCGCGGGCCTCCGCCGCGGGGTCGAGGTGACAGGTCGCCTCGTCGAGCAGGACCAGGGGGGCGTACGCGAGGTGGGCGCGCGTCAGCGCGATGAGCTGGCGCTCGCCCGCCGACAGGGTGCCCGGGGCGATTTCGGCCGTCGGTCCGCCCAGTCTGTCGAGCAGCGCGGTCAGTCCGACGTCCGCCGCCGCGGCCAGCAGCTCCGCCTCCGGCACGGCCCCCGCCCGAAGATGGCCGAGGTTCTCGGCGAGCGTCCCGGTGTAGACGTACGCCTCCTGCGGGATCAGCACGTGGTGACGTTCCGTGGGGCGGGCGCCGGGCACCTGGTGTACGTCCACATGTACGTCCACGGAACCACCGGTCGGCCGGAGGAGCCCGGCCATGAGCGCGGCGAGCGTGGACTTGCCGATGCCGCTGGGGCCCACGACCGCCAGGTGGGTGCCGTGGGGGATCGACAGATCGAGGTCCTCGATCACGGGCTCGCTGGCGGGGCCGTAGGCGAAGGTGACATGGGAGAGGGTGACGTGGGAGAGGGGGACGGCTGCGGCTGCCGGTGGGGAGGGGCGCGCGGCCGAGGCCGGCGCCGGCGCGCGTGCGGCTGAGGGCTCCCGGACGTCGTCCGCGGTGTCCCGGACGGTCGGGACGGTCGGGGCGGTCGGGTCGCCCGGCGAGAGGCGGCGCAGGACCACCGCCAGCCTGGAGCCGCTCGTGCCCAGGCCGTGGATGAGGTTCTGCAGGGCCGGGAGCAGGGACTGACCGACGTACGAGAGGGCGCCCACCAGGGCGCCCGCCGTGACGCCGTGCGCGAGGAGCCAGGGCGCGGTGGCGAGCAGCAGCACGATCGGCAGCTGTCCGCCGATCGTCAGGGACACCACGCGCAGCACGCCCCAGCGGGCCAGCGAGCGCGCCGTACGCTGCTCGGCACCGATCCGTTCCAGCGCGTCGGCGGTGACCTGCTCCTCGGCGCCTGCGGCCGTGATGTCCCGCAACCCCGGGCAGACGGCGCCGAGTTGCGTGGCGAGCTCCTCGTCGGCGACCAGAAAGGCCTCCTGCCGGCGGGTCAGCGGCCGCAGGGTCAGCGCGAACAGGACCAGTGAGGCGGCGAGCGGCGGCACGACCACGAGCAGCAGCAGCGGAGCGAGCGAGAACAGGCCCACCAGGGCGCCCACGGCGGTGAACACGAAGGAACGCGACACCATCACGATCCCGGCGAAGGTGTCGCGGGCGATCTCCACCTGCTGGGTGAGCCGGGACAGCGCGCCCCGGTCCGCGTCCCGCACGCCCCGGTCGACCACGTCCCGCACGAGCCGGTCCCGCAACGGCTCGACCAGCGCGGCCACGGCCAGGTAGACCCGCCCGGTGCCGTACGCCCCGGCGACGACGGCGACGGCGGCGGCCCCGAGCCAGCCGAGTCCCACCGCCGCCCGGCCGGCCAGGAACCCCGCGTCGACGGCCCGCGCCAGCGCGAATCCGGTGAGGAAGGTCTGCCCCGACTCCAGCACGGACCAGGCCGCGAGCCGTGCGACCACCCGCCCCCTGGCCCGCAGGAAGCGGAGCCCACGCCGGTACACACGGTTGCCGCTCATCGGCTGTCTCCGGTGCGCTCGCGGCCCGACGGGTCCGAGCCATCGTCCGCGCCCCCGGCCGGGCCCTCGGCCGCTTCCGCGCCGCTCCCGAACACCCGCCGGTACTCGGCGGAGGACGTCCACAGCTCGTCGTGCCGTCCCACCGCCCGCACCCGCCCTTCGTCCAGCCAGGCCACAGTGTCCGCCCGCGCCGCCGTCGACGCACGATGGGCGACGATCAGCCGGCTGCGTCCGGGCATGTTCCCGAACAGCGCCTCGCTGACGTGGTGTTCGGTCACGGTGTCGAGGCTCGACAGCGCGTCGTCCAGGATCAGCAGCCGCCCACCGCGGGCGAACGCCCGCGCCAGGCCGAGCCGTTGGACCTCCCCGCCGGACAGTGGGGCTCCGGCGCAGGGCGTCGCGTAGCCGTGTGGCAGGCGTCGTACGAAGTCGTCGGCGCGGGCCGTGCGTGCGGCGGCCCGGATCCGGTGCGCCGGGGGCGTGGGGTGGCCGAACCCGATCGTGGCCTCGACGCTGTCACCGAGCAGGGCGGGACGCTCGAAGGCGTAGCCGATCTCGCGGCGCAGCTCGCGCCGGTCCAGTGCGCGCAGCGGCACACCGTCGAGGAGCACGTCACCGCCGTCCGGGTCGGCCAGCCGTCCGGCGAGGGCGGCGAGCAGCGACTTGCCCGTGCCCGAGCGGCCGACGACGGCCAGGGTCGTCCCGCCGGGGACCACGAGGTCCACGCCGTCGAGGACGGTTCGCCCGCCGCGGTGCACGGTGACGCCCCGCAGCTCCAAGTTCCCTCGGCCGCGCGGGAGGTGGCGGGTCCCGTGTGCGGTGGCGGGGACGTCGAGCAGCTCGCCGAGGCGATGGGCCGAGGCCCGCGCCTCGATCAGTCCGCCGAGCCGGCCGACCAGGACACCGACGCCGGACGCCAGCACCGCGTACCGGGAGGCGGCGAGCAACTCGCCGACGCTGAGCGCCTCTCGGGTGAGCAGCAGGCCCGCCGTGGCCAGCACCGCGATCTGCAGCAGCGGCGCCACCGCGACGGCTTGAGCGGCGGCACGCCCCTGGACGCGCCACATCCGGTGGCCTTCGCGGGAGAGTTCGGGAAGCGGGCGCAGGATGCGTGCCACCTCTTTGTCGGCGGTCCCGGCCGCCGCGACGGTGCGAGCTCCGTCGATCGCCTCCGTGAGCGAACCGGCGATCCGGCCCTGCGCGTCCTGGTAACGGGCCACGCACTGCGAGGAGTCGCGCGTGAAGCGCTTGAGGAGCACCGCGATGACGGGCGCCCCGCAGAGGAAGACCAACGCCGGCCGGTAGTCGATCAGCCAGAGCGCCACGATCGCCCCGAGCGGTGTGGCCAGGGCGGCGAGCACCCCGGCGAGGGCCGCGGGTGCGGCTCCCGCCTGGCCTGCGCTGCCCACGAGGCGCGCGACGAGTTCGCCCGGCCCGAAACGGCGGCCGGCCCGCGGGCCCGCGTCCAGCACATGCCTGGTCAGACGCTCGCGCAGCCATGCGGTGGCCCGGGCGTTCGTGGTGGCGCCCAGTACTGTCTCGAAGGCGTCGAGCACCGAGAGTACGAGGATCAGGGCTGTGCAGGAGAGCACCCGGCGCGTGGCCCCGGAGGGGTCGGTGAGCAGGGCGTCGAGCGCCTGCCCGAGCGCGGCCGGCAGCAGCAGGTTCGCCGTCGTCGCGGCCAGCGCCAGCAGGCCCAGGGCCACACAGCGGACACCGCTGTGGCGGGTCGCCGCACGCAGCAGCGCGTCTCCCGTCGAGGCGGGCGGGTGGTCCGAGCGGAACGGTTGGACGCGGTGGGACGAGGCGGCGGGGCCGGGGGAAACAGTCACCGTGCGGCCTCCCGGCACGAGCAGCGAAGAGGAAAGGCGCTACGAGGAGCGGCCCCGGGCGGCCCCGCCTCGTGATGAGACGGGAGCCGTCCGGAGCCGTGGGGCCGGTTCCGTCAGAGACAGAGCGTCACGCTGGCGGCGCTGACGCACGAGAGCAGGCTCAGCGTGCTGTTGCCGCCGCCGGTGATGTCGTCGGACTCCATCGTCTGCAGGTCGAGAAGGGCCATGATTGGTTTCCTTTCGCTGTGTTTCCTGTCCCCGGTCCCTGTTCTCCGGGTGGGGACGGGGTCGGATCGGGTCACGACTCCGCCGGGCGGCGAAGCCGGGTATCAGGGCCGCCGTCGTGGCGGCGGCAGGAACGGCAGTCGAGCGGGCACCTCGTCGTCGAGGGCGGCGGCGAGCGCGAGCAGGCACCCTGCGGTTCCGGTGCCCAGGTCCATGGAGAGGCGCATCATCTGGTGGCCGGGGAAGGCCAGCCGGCCCTGGTAGGACATCGCGAACCAGCCGAGTCCGGTGACCTGCTCGGCGATCCGTTCGGGTGGAGCGCCGGTGCGGTGCAGGTGGAGGATCATGCCGGCCCTGCCCTGGAACAGCCCGGGCTGCGCGTAGAAGCGCGAGGTGGCGGCGGTCAGGATTCCCGCGCGGGCCCGCTCGAACTCGCCCGGGCCGTCGTCCGGCCGGTCCCCGGTGAGTGCGAGGTAGTCGTCGAGCACCATGCCGATTCCGGCGCTGCCGTCGCCGAGGTAGGGCAGCGTGCGCCAGCCCTCGTCGACCTCCAGGCTGCCGCCGGGCTGCGCGACGCAGCACTCCAGGTCCCGGCGCAGCGCCTCGGCGGCCGACGCGAGCAGCGCCGGATCACCGGTCGACTCGTATCGGCGCAGCAGGAACAGGGCGGGGCCGCTCGCGCCGCGCAGGAGTCCGGCACGCCGTTTCCTCGGGGCGCGCCGCGGCTCGGCCAGGCGATCCTGGAGAATTCGGGCCACCTCCGCCGCCCGTGCCTCCAGCTCCGCCTCCCCGGTCGTACGTCCCAGTTCGTCGAGGACCAGACCGAGGCCGGCCAGGCCGCCCTGGAGGTCGGACGACAGCTTGTGCCACTTCTCGTGGAGGACGGTGTCGACGAGGTCCAGCGCCCGCTTCGGGTGCCCGAGCCGGTCGAGGACGTAACCGACGCCGGCGAGCCCGTCGTACAGCCCGAGCGGTGTGCCGGCCGGCACCGGGTCCGTGTGGTCGAGCAGCCAGCGCTCGCCCTCCTCGTACCGGCCCGCTCCGGTCTCCGACAAGGCGTACAGGACGCCCGCCGCGCCGTACGCGAGCCCGAGTCCGCCGCCCTCGGAGAACTGCGCGATGTCGCCGGGGAAGAGCCGGTCGTCGCGCCTCGGGGTGGCCGAGGCGAGGATCGCCCCGACCATCGAGTCCCGGCTGTACGGCCAGTCGCCCGGCTCGGCGAGAGAAGCGTACGGAGAGGAGGGCGCGGCGGTCGCCGGCGTGGCCGCGGGCGGCGGTGAACCGGCCGGGAGCGGTGACGCGGCGGCCCGTAAGGGCGCCGGGGTCCGGGTGATCTCGGCGACCGCCTCCGCCAGGAACGCCCTCGGCACGTCCGGGAACTGGTCGAGGACGACCTCGGCGAGGTGTGCGGCCTTGGCGCGGTCGATCACGAACAACGTGGTGACCGGCATGAACAGGGCGAGCCGCAGGCACGCCAGCGCGTACCGGTCGACGTCCGCGCCCCTGCGGTCGGGCGGCGCGAAGAACCCGGGGTGGGCGACGACCTGGCGACCGTCCTCCTCGATCGGCGCCGCCGCCTCGAAGTCGAGGAGCGAGACCGACCGCTCGTCGGGGGCCACCATGATGTTGAACACGTGCAGGTCGTTGAAGGCGATCCCACGCCCGTGCACGGCCTCCACGGCCTCCTCGACCATGCGGTGGACGCGCAGCGCCCAGGCCGTGTAGCCGGCGACGGCGGCCGGGTCCGGATCGGGGGAGAGCAGCGGATGCCGCTCGGCGAAGAAGGAGTTGAGCGGCCGTCCCTCCAGGAAACTCATGACGAGGAAGCGGTGGTCGCCGAGGGTGAACCAGTCACGCACCTCGGGCACCACACCGAGCCCGGACACCTGCTCCAGGGCCTGCTTCTCCCGGGCGAGCCGGGTGACGGCGTCCGCCCCGTCGGCGGCGAGCCCCGCGTGCGGCCGCCCCTCCTTGAGGACGACCCGCTGTCCGTCCCGGGTGTCGACGCCCGAGTACACGCCGCCGCCGTTGGAGAAGTGCAGTGCCTTCTCGATGCGGTACGGCAGGTCGGCGACCGTCGTGGTGTTGCGTGCCGCGAGCTGCGGTTCCAGGAACGCGGGCAGGGTCACCCACTCCGGCACCTGGAAGGAGGGCGCGCGCCGGTCCGGGACCAGCCGGCCCGCGCCGTCCGTCACCGCGGGCACCAGCGTGCCGCGGTCGTCGACGACGAAGGACCGGGCGAAGGCGCCGTAGCGCACGTACAGCGGTCCCTCGTTCCAGCGCAGGTCGGTGAGGATGTACGGACCTTCGAGCCCCTCCAGCAGTGCGCCCAGTTCCTCCAGCACCGTCTGGAGCTGCCGTTCGTCCGCCGGGTAGACGGTGACGAACTTGCCGCTTCCGTCGCGGGCCGCGTACTTCACGTTCCGCAGGTGCAGCAGCCGCGGTCCCGGGACGAACTTGAACGGGATCGCCCTCGGCACGCAGTAGTCCCACACGATCCCCGCGATCCGCTCCGCGTTCTCCCGCGTGGCCGACGCGTGGATCTTCCACCCTTGGGCAGGCCCGGACCGCGGCCCGCCCTCCGTGTCGACGGGGTCGACGGGGGCGAGGGGGGCG
>NZ_LIPP01000066.1 GCF_001418335.1 Streptomyces aurantiacus
GCCCCACCCTTGACCTGCCGGAGGCCCCGGCGCCCGCCCCGGCCACCGGATCGGGACAGCGGCTCGGCGCCTGGCAGCGCCTCGTGCGCTGGTGGCGCGGCTACTGAGCCGGCCCGTCACCGGCCCAGTCGTCGTAGGCGGACCATGCCTGAAGAGTCCGTCCGCTGCTGAACTCATGCCTGCGACCCGTGACCGGATCGGTGAACTCCAGCACCCGCGCCAGCAGTTGGAGCGGACGCCGGAAGTCACCGGCCGGCACGGGGCCGGTGACCACCGGATACAGCGGGTCGCCGAGGACCGGCACGCCCAACGCGTTCATGTGCACCCGCAGTTGGTGGGTCTGGCCGGTCCGGGGCAGCAGCCGGTAGCGGGCCCGGCCGTCCCGTTGCTCCACGAGCTCGATCCGGCTCTCGGCGTTCGGCTCACCCGGCACCTCCTGGGCGGCGAGCACGCCCCGCTCCTTGTGGATCCGGCTGCGCACGGTACGGGGCAGGTCCAGCCCCTGGGCGTACGGGGCCACCGCCTCGTACTCCTTGCGTACGAGCCGGTCGCGGAACAGCGACTGGTACGCGCCGCGCTCCTCGGGTCGCACCGTGAACAGCACGAGCCCGGCGGTGAGCCGGTCGAGCCGGTGCGCGGCCCCGAGCGCCGGCACCCCAAGCTCCCGCCGCAGCCGCGCCAGCACCGTCTCGGTGACATGACTGCCCCGGGGTGTCGTGGCGATGAAGTGCGGTTTGTCGGCGACCACGATGTGCTCGTCGCGGTACACGACCTCCACGGGGAACGGCACCCGCTCCTCGTCGGGCAGTTCCCGGTGGAACCACACGAACATCCCCGGCACGTACGCCGCTTCCGGCGTCACCGCACGCCCGTCCGCGCCCACGATCCGCCCGGCGGCGAACATCTCGTCGATCACCGCGGCCCGCGGCGCGAGCCGCTCCACAAGATGCTCCCGAACGGTGCTCCAGGCCCCGCCGGCCGGCAGCCGCACCCGCACCGGATCCACCCCTTCACGCTGCGGCAGAGGAGAAGGCGGAACAGGCGCTTTACGTCTCACCCACCCACCCTACGCAGACACCGGCGCCCTCAAGGGGCGCGGGGCTGTGTCATATGCGGCTCCGCCGCAGGGGCGCGCCCAGCCACGGCGGACCCGCCTTTCAGGGGCGCGGGGAACTGCGCGCTCAGCCACGGCCGACCCGCACACGAAGAACCGGCCCAAGGAATGCGCAGTCTAGACAGGGGGAGGCGAGGCCTCCTCCTGCTCGGCCTCGACCTGCGCGTTCCACTCCCGCTTCGCCGCCTGCCACCCGTCCTCGTTGTGCCCGAGCCGCCAGTACCCGGAGATGGAGATGTCCTCGCGCGGAATCTGGTGCTCGACCCGCAGCAGCCGGCGCAGCTCCTTCACGAACCCCGCCTCGCCGTGCACGAACGCGTGCATCCGGCCCGCCGGGAACTCCAGCCCCTGAACGGCCGCCACCAGTGCCTCGCCGACCGGCCGGTCACCGCGGTGCAGCCAGACGACCTCCACGTCGGAGTCGAACTTCTGCTCCTCCTCCGGACCCGAGACCTCCACGAAGGCACGTACCTGCGCACCGTCGGGCATGGCCTCCAGCGAGGCGGCGATGGCGGGCAGCGCGCTCTCGTCGCCGGCCAGCAGATGCCAGTCGGCCTCGGTGTCGGGTGCGTACGCCCCGCCCGGCCCGAGGAACCGCACGAGCTCGCCCGCCCGGACGCGGGCGGCCCACGGCCCGGCGAGTCCCTCGTCGCCGTGGATCACGAAGTCCAGGGTCAACTCGCGCAGCACAGGGTCCCAGGCGCGCACGGTGTACGTACGCGTCACGGGCCACTGCTCCCGTGGGAACTCCTCGCGGATCTGCGCCATGTCGAAGGGCTCCGGATACGTCACGCCCTCGGCCCCGAACAGCAGCTTCACGTAATGGTCGGTGCTGGTGCCCGCCGTGAAATCGGCGAGCCCGTCACCTCCGAGGACCACGCGGTGCATATGGGGAGTCAGCCGCTCGGTGCGGACGACCCGCGCGGAGTGCGGCTTGGGAGTCCTGCGTGCCGGACGCTCTGCCATAACGGCCTCCTGGGTAAGTTCGCTTAGGCTTACCTAAGTTAGCATCTCTCCCGGACTGACACCCCTGGACCACCGGGCCCAGCTGCAACCCCGCGTGTTCCAGTGTCCCTCTCAGGACCCCAGAGTCGACAGCAGCCGTGTCAGCGAGCCGCCGAGACCCCAGCGCGCCGCGAGTGCGTCGAGGGCCGCCGGGTCGCGCGGCGAGCGGGGCAGCGCGGTGTCCACGGCCGGCAGGGGTACGTCACCGGCCACCCGGACGACCTTCGGCGCGACGGAGACGTACGGCCGCGACTCGTCCAGGCGCCTGCGCTGCGACGGCGTGAGCCTGGACCTCGGGTCGTCGACCGCCGCCATGATCCCGGCCACATCCCCGAACTCGGCCAGCAGTTTGGCGGCCGTCTTCTCACCGATGCCCGGCACCCCCGGCAGTCCGTCGCTCGGGTCGCCGCGCAGCAGCGCGAGATCCACGTAGCCCGCCCCGTCGACGCCGTACCTCTCACGCAGCCAGGCCTCGTCCGTGAGCTGCAGCGTGCCGACCCCCTTGAGCGGGTACAGCACGCGAACACCCCGCTTGTCGTCCACCAGTTGGTACAGGTCGCGGTCGCCGGTGACGATGTCGACCGGGCCCGTGGCACGGCCGGTGAACGTGCCGATCACGTCGTCCGCCTCGTACCCCTCGACGCCCACGCGCGCGACGCCCAGCGCGTCCAGGACCTCCTCGATGACCGGCACCTGCGGCGACAGGGTGTCGGGCACCTCCTCCTCGTCCGGCCCGGTCGTGGTCTCCCGGGCCACGCGGTGCGCCTTGTAGGAGGGGATCAGGTCGACCCGCCACTGCGGACGCCAGTCCGCGTCCATGCAGGCCACCAGGTCGTCCGGCCGGTGGTCCCGTACCAGCCGGTCGATGAACTCCAGCAGGCCCCGCACGGCGTTCACCGGCGTGCCGTCCGGGGCCCGGACGGATTCCGGGACCCCGAAATAGGCGCGAAAGTACAGGGAGGCGGTGTCGAGGAGCATGGTTCGCCGAGGCTGCTGAGTCTGCTGCGTCACGCCTCGCATCATGCCGTAAGCCACTGACAGTCACGGCCGGGCGCTGACAGTGGGCGAAAACGAATTCCCGCAACCATCCCGAAGTAAACGTTATGTGAACTGGGACACGGTTGGGTTTGCGCCACGAGGTCGGGGGCAGGTGCGGACCCGGAGCGAACCCGGTCGCGTTTCAACCAAACCTGACATGTGCGAACCGGATGAGCGGGCGGAACCCGCATCGCTCCACGGCCCGCCGGCGGGGGAGGCGGGCCGTCTTCGTTCTACCGGAGAGGTACTTGTGTCATCCAGGCTGCAGGCGGAACAGCTCTACAAAGTGTTCGGCAGACGACCCGGCGAAGCAGTCGAGCGGCTGCGCGGGGGAGCCGACCGCGAGGAACTGCGCGCCGACGGCATCACCGCCGCGGTGATCGACGCGTCCTTCACGGTGGAGCCCGGCGAGATCTTCGTCGTGATGGGTCTGTCCGGGTCCGGCAAGTCCACGCTGCTGCGCATGCTCAACGGGCTCCTGGAACCGACCGAGGGCCGCGTGGTCTTCGACGGGCAGGACCTGACCGCGCTGAACGACCGTGAGATGCGCGAGGTCCGGTCCCGGAAGGTCAGCATGGTCTTCCAGCACTTCGCGCTCTTCCCGCACCGCAGCGTTCTGGAGAACGCCGCGTACGGCCTGGAGGTGCAGGGCGTGCCGCGCGCCGAACGCCTCGACCGCGCCAACAAGGCCCTGGTGCTTGCCGGGCTCGCGGGCTGGGAGAAGTCCTGGCCCGACGAGCTGTCCGGCGGAATGAAGCAGCGCGTGGGCCTGGCCCGGGCGCTCGCCACCGACGCCGACCTGCTGCTGATGGACGAGTCCTTCAGCGCGCTCGACCCGCTGATCCGCCGCGACATGCAGGACCAGCTGATCGAACTCCAGAAGAAGCTCAAGAAGACCATCGTCTTCATCACCCACGACCTCAACGAGGCCATGCGCCTCGGCGACCGCATCGCCGTCATGCGGGACGGCGAGATCGTGCAGATCGGCACCGCCGAGGACATCCTCGTACGCCCCGCGAACGACTACGTCGCCTCCTTCACCCAGGACGTCGACCGCTCCCGGGTCCTCACCGCGGCCTCCGTCATGGACACGGAGCTGCGCGGCGACGAGGCGGACTGCGGCTGCGAGACCGCCCGCCCCGACAGCTCGTTCGGTGATCTGTGCGCCGTCAGCGCCCGGCTGACGCACCCCGTCGCCGTCGTCGACAAGAAGGGAAAGCTGGTCGGAGTCGTGCCACGGCGGCGGCTCGTCGGCTTCCTCGGCGACGAACAAGGTGAACCGGCGCCGTGCGACTCCCCGCGTGGCAAGACCCTCGGAGCGGTGACGACCGATGCCTAGAATTCCCTTCGGCGACTGGGTCAACGACACGGTCGACTGGCTCCTGAACCACATGGCGTGGCTCTTCGACTTCTTCAAGACCGTCTTCGACGGCGCCTACGACGGCATCAACGCCGTCCTCCAGGCCCCGGAACCGCTGCTCCTCGCGGGCATCTTCGCGGTCATCGCGTTCTGGCTGCGCGGCACCTCGGCCGGTGTCCTCACCTTCGTGGGATTCGCCTTCATCGACTCCCTCGAACTGTGGGAGAACGCGATGATCACTCTGTCGCTCGTTCTCGTGGCGACGATCATCGCGCTCGTCATAGCCGTGCCCGTCGGCATCTGGGCGGCCCGCTCGGACCGGGTCAGCAGCCTCGTGCGGCCGGTTCTCGACTTCATGCAGACGCTGCCGGCGATGATCTACCTGATCCCGGCGATCCTGTTCTTCGGCACCGGCGCCCCCGCGGGCATCGTGGCCACCCTGATCTTCGCCCTGGCGCCCGGCGTCCGGATGACCGAGCTGGGCATCCGGCAGGTCGACAAGGAACTGGTCGAGGCGGCCGACGCGTTCGGCACCACCCCCGGCAACATCCTGCTGCGCGTCCAGCTGCCACTGGCTCTGCCCACCGTCATGGCGGGCGTCAACCAGGTCATCATGCTGGGCCTGTCCATGGCCGCCATCGCGGGCATGGTCGGCACCGGCGGCCTCGGCGGTGACGTGAACGAGGCCATCGGCCAGCTGAACGTCGGCCTCGGCTCCGAGGCGGGCGTCGCCATCGTCATCCTCGCCATCTACCTGGACCGCATGACCAGCGCGCTGGGCACGGAGGTCTCACCGCTGGGCCGCCGCGCCGTCGCCAAGCTGCGTGCCGCGGGCGGCCTGAAGATCTGGTCCTACCGCCCCCAGCCCACCGTGGCCGTGGTCGGTGTCGTCGTACTCGCGCTCGTCGCGGGCGGCATGGGCATCTTCGGCTCCAGCGACGACGGGACCGAGACCACCGCGTCCGACTCCGGGAACGTCGGCCAGGGCAAGAAGATCTCCATCGGTTACATCCCCTGGGACGAGGGCGTGGCCTCCACCTTCCTCTGGAAGGAGATCCTGGAGCAGCGCGGCTACAAGGTCGACGTCAAGCAGTTCGACGCGGGCCCGCTCTACACCTCCCTCGCCCAGGGCGACATCGACTTCGAGACCGACTCCTGGCTGCCCACCACCCACGAGCAGTACTGGAAGAAGTACGGCAAGCAGCTCGAAGACCTGGGCTCCTGGTTCGGCCCGACGTCCCTTGAGCTGAGCGTCCCCGCCTACATGAAGGACATCAACTCCCTGGCGGACCTCAAGGGCAAGTCCGACGTGTTCGGCGGCAAGATCACCGGCATCGAGTCCAGCGCCGGAATGATGGGCCTGCTCAAGACCAAGGTCCTCAAGGCGTACGGGCTCGACAAGGAGTACAAGGTCGTCGACAGCTCCACGCCGGCGATGCTGGCCGAGCTGAAGCGCTCGTACGCGGGCGAGAAGCCGTTCGTCGGCACGCTCTGGTCGCCGCACTGGGCGTACAGCGACTACAAGCTGAAGAAGCTCGATGACCCCAAGAAGGCCTGGGGTTCGGGCGACGGCGTGCACACGCTGGCCCGCAAGGGGTTCGCTGCGGAGAACCCGGTCGTCGGCAAGTGGCTCAAGAACTTCAAGATGACCGAGAAGCAGCTCACGAGCCTTGAGTCGCAGATCAACAAGGCCGGCAAGGGCGCGCAGCAGGACGCCGTACGCACCTGGCTGAAGGACAACTCGAAGGTCGTCGACGAGCTGGCCCCGGTGGCGAGTTCCTCGTCCGGCACGCCCGCCGAGGCGAAGCGCGCCATCGACGTCGCCTGGTTCCCGTGGGACGAGGACGTCGCCGTCACCTACCTGTGGAAGAACGTCCTGGCCCGGCGCGGCTACACGCTGAACCTGAAGCAGATGGACGTCGGCCCGGTCTACACGGGCCTGGCCTCCGGCGACATCGACGTCAACTTCGACGCGTGGCTGCCGTACGCGCAGTCGAACTACTGGAACAAGCACAAGAACAACCTGGCGGACCTCGGCACCTGGTACGAGCCGACGTCCCTGGAGATCGCGGTGCCCTCCTACGTCAAGGGCATCAAGACCCTTGCGGACCTCAAGGGCAAGGCCGACACGTTCGACGGCAGGATCATCGGGATCGAGCCGGGCACCGGCGTGATGAACCTCCTCAAGAAGGACGTGCTGCCGGGCTACGGCCTGGACAAGGAGTACGAGGTCGTCGACGGCTCCACGCCGGCGATGCTGGCCGAGCTGAAGCGCGCGTACTCCAAGGAGGAGCCCGTCGCCGTCGTCCTGTGGTCCCCGCACTGGGCCTACAGCGACTACGAGCTCACCAAGTTGTCGGACGAGAAGAAGCTGTTCGGTGAGGGCAACACGATCCGGACCATCTCCAACAAGAAGTTCCCCGGGCAGTACCCGCAGCTCACCAAGTGGATCAAGAACTTCAAGATGAGCGAGGACGAACTCGGCAGCCTGGAGGCCGAGATCAAGGACCGCGGCCAGGGACACGAGGAGGACGCCGTCGCCGCGTGGCTCAAGGAGCACCCGGACATGGTGGAACGCATGACTCCGTAGCAGCTTTTCAGCAACTCCACGGGGGGTGGGCGGCACCGTACGGTGCCGCCCACCCCCCGTCGTCGTTCCCACGCCCGGCGGTGCCCCGGCGCGGCAATGTTTACGGGGATGTGACGGCCGCGTGAAACAGTTTGGCGAACACCCGTAGGGTGCAGAGAACACTTCAGGAAGCCGCGAGACATGGGCGCGTACGCACCGGGAGCCGCGCCGCCACCGCACCTCATGCACCGACGACGCACAGGGGGGAGCCGAAGCGATGGACGAGAGCAAAGAGACCCTTCGAGTGGGCGCGGCCGTCAGGCGCCGGCGCCGGGCGCTGGAGCTCACCCTCGCCGTCGTCGCCGAGCGCAGCGGGCTGTCGGTGCCGTTCCTCAGCCAGGTCGAGAACGAGCGGGCCCGGCCCAGCGTCCGCTCCCTCGAACGCGTGGCGGACGCCCTCGGGACGACTCGCGTGGAGCTGCTGGCCGCCGCCGACCCGGCGCGCAGTGTCGACGTGGTGCACGCCGACGACTCCGAGTTCACCCATGAGCCCCGCGTGCGCCCCCTGGTGCGCGGTCACCACCAGCTGCACGCCATGGAGTTCTCCGGTGACCAGGACGCCGGCCGCGAATTCCAGCACCGCAACGACGAGTTGATGTACGTGGCCGACGGCGTCGTCGAGGTGGAGGCGGAGGGCCGCGCATACCGCCTGGGCAGGGGCGACACCCTGTATCTGACGGGCGGGGTGCGCCACCGGTGGCGGGCCACCGAGGAGGACACCCGCGTACTGGTCGTCGCGGTCGCGGACCACATCGAGGCGGTCGACGACCTCAACCGGTGAGTGCGGGCCCACGGGCCCCGGGCCGGGTACAGGGTCGGGCGCCGTCTCAGACGACGGGGACCGGCGGTGGCGCGAGCGCCAGGGGTGCTCGCGGCGGCGGTGCGAGCAGCCGGCCGCTGAGCAGGCCGCGGGCCGTGTGTGCGGCGGCCACGCTCCACGCGACGAGCAGCAGCAGGAAGAGGGCGACCGCGAGGCCGTCGTAGACCGCGAGCCCCGTATGCCGTGCGAGCCCCTCGGTGCCCGTCACACACGTGCCCACCGGGAAGGTGAACGCCCACCAGGTCATCGTGAAGCCCATGCCCCGGCGGCGGGCCCGCACCACCAGCGCGCCGGCCAGCGCGAGCCAGAACAGCGCGAAACCCGTCACCGGTACGCCGTAGAGCACCGCCAGGACGACGAAGCCCTGGTCGTACGGGGCGGGCACGACCCCCGGAGCGGCGACGGCGAACGTGGCGACTGCCGTCGTCGACTGACCCAGCGGACCCAGGACCAGGAAGAGGGCCGGGGTGAGGGCGAGCGGCAGCGGACCGCCCGTGACGAGACGGGCGAAGATCATCGGCAGCATCACCAGGGTGGCCAGCAGGCTGAGGCCGAACATCGCGAAGCAGGCGAGAAGCAGGGTCTCGCGGGGCTCGCCGGCCGGCAGATGCGGTACGAGCAGGGGGCCGAGCGCCGCGGACACCATCGGAGCGACCACGGGGAGCAGCCACACGGGCGTGACCTGGGTGGCGTCCACCCGGTGGCGCACCACCATCAGGTACGGGACGGCCACGGCCGCCGTCAGCCCGATCAGGTTGCCGGCCGTGAACAGGACGGCGTCCAGGGCGACCGCCGCGGGGGTGCCGATCCAGTCCCGGCCCACGACGAGGGCGCCGCCGCCGACGGCCAGCAGGGCCATCGAGAGACAGCCGTAGAACGGTGCCGTCGCCGGGTCCAGGAGGTGGGTCACCGCCTGGTCCCGGTGGTGGGTCCAGTGCGCGGTCCGCGCGAGGAGGAGGACGACGAGCATGGCCAGCGCGAGGGCCCAGAACGCCGTGCATACGGTGCGCAGGCCCGGCACGCCGAACGGGAGACCGGCGCCCGCGGTGGCCACGACGGCGGTGCCCATGACGGAGGCGTACCAGTTGGGGCCGAGGTGGCGGACGGACCTTGCCCGGGGGCGGGCGGTCCGGCGGGGAGCGGTTCGGTAGGGAGGGGT
>NZ_LIPP01000067.1 GCF_001418335.1 Streptomyces aurantiacus
GGGATCTCGGTGTCGACCTTGTCGGTCGACACTTCGAGCAGTGGCTCGTCGGCCTCGACGCGCTCGCCCTCGGCCTTCAGCCAGCGGGTGACAGTGCCCTCGGTGACGCTCTCGCCGAGCGCCGGAAGGGTTACGGAAACCGCCATGGTTTCGGTTGCTCCTAACGAATTGCGGAAGTCTGTGTCGTCGCGTCGTGAGTTGACCGAGGGTCGGTCAGTCGTGCGAGTGCAGCGGCTTGCCGGCCAGGGCGAGGTGGGCCTCGCCGAGTGCCTCGCTCTGCGTGGGGTGAGCGTGGATGAGCTGCGCGACCTCGGCGGGCAGCGCCTCCCAGTTGTAGATCAGCTGGGCCTCGCCCACCTGCTCGCCCATGCGGTCGCCGACCATGTGGACGCCGACCACGGCACCGTCCTTGACCTGGACGAGCTTGATCTCGCCCGCGGTCTTGAGGATCTTGCTCTTGCCGTTGCCCGCGAGGTTGTACTTCAGAACGACGACCTTGTCCGCACCGTAGACCTCCTTGGCCTTGGCCTCGGTGATGCCCACGGAGGCGACCTCGGGGTGGCAGTACGTCACCCGGGGCACGCCGTCGTAGTCGATCGGAACGGTCTTGAGACCGGCAAGACGCTCCGCCACCAGGATGCCCTCGGCGAAGCCGACGTGCGCGAGCTGGAGCGTCGGGACCAGGTCACCCACGGCCGAGATGGTCGGCACGTTGGTGCGCAGGTACTCGTCGACCAGGACGTAACCGCGGTCCGTCGCGACGCCCTGCTCCTCGTAGCCGAGACCGGCGGAGACCGGGCCGCGGCCGATGGCGACCAGGAGGATCTCCGCCTCGAAGGTCTTGCCGTCGGCGAGGGTCACGCGGACCCCGTCCTGCGTGTACTCGGCCTTCTCGAAGAACGTGCCGAGGTTGAACTTGATGCCGCGCTTGCGGAACGCGCGCTCAAGAAGCTTGGAGCTGTTCTCGTCCTCGACCGGCACGAGGTGCTTGAGGCCCTCGATGACCGTGACGTCGGTGCCGAACGACTTCCACGCGGAGGCGAACTCGACGCCGATGACACCGCCGCCCAGTACGAGTGCGGACTTCGGGACGCGGTCCAGCGTCAGCGCGTGGTCCGAGGAGATGATGCGGTCGCCGTCGATGTCCAGGCCCGGCAGCGACTTCGGCACGGAGCCGGTCGCCAGGAGCACGTGCCGGCCCTCGACGCGCCGCCCGCCGACGTCCACGGAGGTGGGGGACGACAGTCGGCCCTCACCCTCGATGTACGTCACCTTGCGTGAGGCCACAAGGCCCTGCAGGCCCTTGTAGAGGCCGCTGATCACGTCGTCCTTGTACTTGTGGACGGCGTTGATGTCGATGCCCTGGAAAGTCGTCAGGACACCGAACTGGTCCGCCTCGCGTGCCTGGTCGGCGATCTCGCCGGCATGCAGCAGGGCCTTGGTGGGAATGCAGCCGTTGTGCAGGCAGGTGCCGCCGAGCTTGTTCTTCTCGATCAGGGCGACGTCCAGGCCCAACTGCGCTCCGCGCAGGGCCGCGGCGTAGCCGCCGCTACCACCGCCGAGGATCACTAGGTCGAAAACGGTGCTGGCGTCGTTCGCCACGTCACGTCCTCCATGCATGTGCGCCGGCGCCGGTCTGCAGTGACCGGGCGGCGGCTGGTGTGGCCGCTCTTTCTTCGGCCCTGTGGTGGGCCCTGTCCTGCCGAGGACCCATCTTCGCACTTGTCGGCGACAGTCGGGACGCCGGGCCGGGCTGTGAGACGTCTGATCGATCACACGGGCCCGCCTTCAGGCCCACCTACAGGGGCGCGGGGAACTGCGCGACCGGCCCCCACCGGCCCGCACGCGCGGCACGACGTCCACGCACGCGCCGCGTACGACGGCCCGCACTCGCCGTACGACGGGTGCGGGCCGGTGGAGTCAGTGGTGGGCGGGCGTCAGCCCAGATCCCCCGCGGCCGTCAACTCCGCGAGCCGGACCAACGTCCGTACGGCCGATCCCGTACCGCCCTTGGGCGTGTACCCGAACGGCGCCTGCTCGTTGAAGGCCGGCCCCGCGATGTCGAGGTGCGCCCAGGTGATCCCCTCACTCACAAACTCCTTCAGGAACAGCCCGGCCACCAGACCGCCGCCGTACCGCTCGCCCATGTTGGCGATGTCGGCCGTGGGGGAGTCCATCCCCTTCTTCAGGTGGTCCGGCAGCGGCATCGGCCAGGCCGCCTCGCCGACCTCCTCGGCCGCCTCGTGCACAGCGGAGCGGAACGCGTCGTCGTTCGCCATGACCCCGAAGGTGCGGTTGCCGAGCGCCAGCATCATCGCGCCGGTCAGGGTCGCCACGTCGACGATCGCGTCGGGCTTGTCCTCGGAGGCCTTGGCGAGCGCGTCGGCGAGGACGAGCCGGCCCTCGGCGTCGGTGTTGAGGACCTCGACGGTCTTGCCGCTGTACATGCGCAGCACGTCGCCCGGCCGGGTGGCGGAGCCGGAGGGCATGTTCTCCGCCAGCGCGAGCCAGCCGGTGACATTGACCTCAAGACCCAGGCGGGCGGCGGCGACGACCGCGGCGAACACGGCGGCGGCGCCGCTCATGTCGCACTTCATCGTCTCGTTGTGCCCGGCGGGCTTGAGCGAGATGCCGCCCGAGTCGTAGGTGATGCCCTTGCCGACGAAGGCGAGGTGCTTCTTCGCCTTGGAGGACGTGTACGACAGCTTCACCAGGCGGGGCGCGGACGCGGAACCGGCGCCGACGCCGAGGATGCCGCCGTACCCGCCCTTCTCCAGCGCCTTCTCGTCGAGCACCTGCACCTTGATGCCGTGCTCCTTGGCCGCGGCCTGCGCGACGGCCGCGAAGGACTCCGGGTTCAGGTCGTTCGGCGGCATGTTGATGAGGTCGCGGGCCCGGTTCAGCTCCTCGGACACGGCCGTGGCGCGCTCGACGGCCGCCTTGAACGCCTTGTCGCGGGGCTTGCCGCCGAGCAGCGCGGCCTCGACGAGCGGGGCCTTGCCGTTCTTGGCGCCGCTCCCGTCCTTGGCGGTCTCCTTGTACGTGTCGAAGGAGTACGCGCCGAGCAGCACGCCCTCGCCGACGGCGCCCGCGTCCGCGGCGTCCGCGATCGGCAGGGCGAACGCGGCCTTCTTGGTGCCCGCCAGGGCGCGGGCGGCGACGCCGGCCGCGCGGCGCAGCGTCTCCGCGGAGAAGGAGTCGTCCTTCTCCGGGAGGGCACCGAGACCGACCGCCAGCACGAGCGGTGCCTTGACACCGGCCGGCGCGGGCAGCTTCGTCACCTCGCCCTCGCCGCCCGAGGCGCCGAGGGTCTCCAGAACGGCGGCGAGTTTGCCGTCGTACGCCTTGTCCACGGCCTCGGCACCCGGCGCGACAACCAGGTCACCGCCCTTGGATCCGTTGGATCCGGTGGTCTTGGCGACACCGACGACGATCGCGTCGGTACGCAGACCGGGCGCCGCGGCGGTGCTGAGAGTGAGAGCAGTCACGGTGGTGAAATCTCGCTTCCATTGAGTTGCTGTGGCCGCCAGGGGTGAGGTCGGCCCGGGCGTTCGAAGTCCGGAGCACGAGCCTACGCGCGGTGGCTGTCCCGGCGGGGTGCGGGTGGGGCTGCGCCCCGGCTCTCGACTCCCGGCTTCCGGCTTGTCGGTCGGGTGCGGGTGGGTGG
>NZ_LIPP01000068.1 GCF_001418335.1 Streptomyces aurantiacus
CACCCGCCCCACAACCCCGCTCACCTCTTCGTGAGGTCCCGGGACGCGGCCTCGCCGGAGACTCCCGCCGGCACCCTCTTCGGCCACAGCAGATACGTCAGCGCGACCACCCCATGAATCCCGGCAACCCGCCACGCGGTGAACCGCCAGCTCTCCAACGGCCCGGTCCGCCCCGCGTCCCCGACATACCAGATCGCGAGCTGCAGCAAGGCAGTCGCAACCCCCGCGGCCACCACAGTCCCCAGCCACACCTTCCCCTCGTGCCGGGCCCGGGGCAGCCCGTACTTCGGCGGCCCGGCCGGCCGGTCCGCGCCGGCGAGACGATGCGCCGCGTGGCCGTCGAGCCACTTCACCGTGCGGTGCCCGTGGCCGACGGTGTAGCCGATGTACAGCGCGGCCAGCCCGTGCGTCCAGTTCGGCTCGGCGCCGTTCTTCAGGTCCAGCGCGGTGACCACCAGCAGCACGACCTCAAGCAGGGGCTCGCACAGCAGCAGGGCCAGCCCCGTGCGGGGCATCTTCAGCAGGTAGCGGAAGGCCAGGCCCGCGGCCAGCAGCACCCAGAAGCCGACCTCGCAGACGACGATCAGCGTGACGATCACGACTCACTCCTCTCCGTTCGATCACCCTTCCCAGGCTCCCGCGGGCGCCGCCGCCGATCGTCGTCGGCGGTGACGATGTCGGCCTGCATCCTTCGATGTAGTCACGGACCGTTCTCCAGGATCAGGCGGCGAGGGGGCACTGCGTGTTGGATGGAGTCATGGTCACGCGACGCCCCCGCCCGCACCGCGACGACGTCCGCATCGCGCTCGCGGGACTGATCGGTGGGCTCCTCTTCTGGGGCGCGGGCCTGAGCACCCGCCCGGCCACCGAGGACTTCGTGCTCTGGCCGGGACGCTGGCCCCTCCTGCTGCCGCTCGCCGTGACGGCGGGCTGCGAACTGCTGCGGCGGACCCACCCGCGCACGGGCCTGCTGATCGGCGTCGCCGCGCTCGCCCTGGACACCGTCACGCAGGGCAACCTGGTGACCGTCCTGATGTTCACGGACCTCGTGTACGCGGTCGTCCTGTACGGGCCGGCCACCTCGGCCCGCCGCCTCCTGTGGATCAGCGGACTGCTCACGGTGCTCGGCACGGTGGTGCCCTTCGCGATCTGGCGGATGCCCGAGGCGCTGCTGATCGGCGTGATCATCGGCGTCGTGACGTTCACCCCCGGCGCCACCGGCTGGGTCGTCCGCAACCACCGCGACGCCGCCGAGGCCGCCCACCTGCGCGCCGAGCAGACCGCCCTGCTCGCCGAGATCGACCGCACCCAGGCCGTCACCGCCGAACGCGCCCGGATGGCACGGGAGTTGCACGACCTGGTGGCGAACCACCTGTCGGCGATCGCCATCCACTCCACGGCCGCGCTCTCCCTCGACGACCCGGACACCTCGAAGCAGGCCCTCGGTGTGATCCGCGAGAACAGCGTGGAGGGGCTGGCCGAGATGCGCCGTCTCATCGGCATCCTGCGCGACAGCAGCGGCGACACCGAACCTGCCGCCGCGCCCACCCTGGACGGACTCGGCTCCCTCGTGGACCAGGCCCGCGCCAACGGCCTCGACGTCGGCCTGGACCGCACGCACACGGCGCTGCCGGCCCCGGTCGAGCTGGCCGCGTACCGCATCGTGCAGGAATCCCTGACCAACGCCCTCAAGCACGCCTCCACAGGCCGGGTCACCGTCGGCCTCGTCCAGCGGGAGCACGCCCTGGACGTGCGTGTGACCAGCCCGCTGGGCGGCGCCCGGGGTGACGGCCCCCGCGCGCCCGGGTCGGGCGCGGGCCTGGTCGGGATGCGCGAGCGGGTCGCCCTGCTGCGGGGCACGTTCGAGGCGGGACCCGACGACGGGACGGGCGGCAGGACCTGGACGGTCCGCGCCACCCTCCCGATCACCGAAGGAGAAACCGAATGATCCGCGTGCTCGTCGCCGAGGACCAGTCAGCCGTACGCTCCGGTCTCGTCCTCATCCTGCGCAGCGCCCCCGACATCGAGGTGGTCGGCGAGGCGTCGGACGGTGCGCAGGCGGTGGCCCTGGCCAGGGAACTGCGGCCCGACCTCGTCCTGATGGACATCCAGATGCCCCGCCTCGACGGCGTCTCCGCCACCCGCCAGGTCGTCGGGGAACGCCTCGCCGATGTCCTCGTACTGACCACCTTCGACCTCGACGAGTACGTGTTCGGCGCGCTGCGCGCGGGCGCCGCCGGCTTTCTGCTGAAGAACACCGAGGCCCGCGGGCTCCTCGACGCGGTCCGTACGGTGGCGGGCGGCGAGGGCCTGATCTCGCCCGCGGTCACCCGCCGGCTGATCGCCGAGTTCGCCGCGAAGCCCGTACGTGAGCCGGCGGCCGACCCGTCCGTCCTGGAGGCGCTGACCCGGCGGGAACGGGAGGTCCTCTCCTGCCTGGGCGAGGGCCTGGCCAACGCGGAGATCGCGGTACGTCTCGACATGGCGGAGGCCACCGTGAAGACGCACGTCAGCCACCTGCTGGGCAAGCTGGAGCTGCGCAGCCGGGTGCAAGCGGCCGTTCTGGCCCAGGAGTTGGGCGTGTGACAGGTGGTCGCACCGCACCTTCTGTCCCGCACCGGAAACAAAAGGCGGGCGGGGCCCGCCGACCATGGACGTCGACGGGCCCCACCCTCCGCTAGGAGTTCCGTACCTCCTCCAGTGCGCTGTCCGCGGTGAGGCGCAGCGCCCCGTACCGGGCCTCGTCGCATCCCGTCTCACGGTCGCGCATGGTGATCGTGCGGGACTCGTCCAGTTCCGCCGCGTCCCGCGGGCCCGACAGCCGCAGGCTCACCTCCGGCCGCCGTTCGTCGAAGTCGTCCGGCAGCCTCAGTGACACCCGCACCTGGTCACCGAGCAGCTGCGGCGTTCCGCTCCCACAGCGCTCCCCCACACACAGCCGGTACGAAGAGCCCTCGCCGTACGGCAGCTCGTCCGCCTGCCAGGTCACGGAAACCTTGGAGACAGCGTCGATCAACTGGCACGGCTCGGGTTTCCCCCCGCACGCCGTCAGCAGGCACACTGCCGCGCCGACGGCACTCACGGCCAGGAACGGACGCCTCGCCGTCGAGGACGGTCGCCTCACCACTTCTTCACCAGCCCGGGGAGGGCGTCCTCGGCCAGTGCGATGTCGGTGAAGATGATCTCGCAGTCGTAGTCGGTGCCGTCCGAGCAGTCCTTGTCGTCGTTCCAGCCGTCGTCGTCGCCGTCGGAGCCGATGCCCCAGCCGGCGCACATCCCACCGGAGATCACACCCTTGGCATAGACGTGACCGTTGGCGAGAACGGTGTAGATGGCACCACCGGAGTCACCCGGGTAGTCACAGGTCCCGGAGTTCTTCTTGGCCCGGGTGGCGTTCTTGATGACCGTGCCGTCGCCGTACTTGATGGTCAGTTTGCCGCTGGTGACCTTCCAGCCGCAGACCTCGCCCGTGGTCGAACCACCGGAGCAGAACTGTTGGCCCACCTTCGAGCGGGTCGTCCAGCGGTTCTGGACCCGCCGGGTCTGGGTGCCGTGGGAGCCACCCTTGTAGACACGGGCGGAGACGTTGTACTTGTTCTCGTAGACCTCGCCGGTCACCAGGTCGCCCGAGTAGTAGGACTTCCCCGCCACCTTCACCGATCCCTTGCTGTTGTTCCAGTTGTCGTAGGCGACACCGGCGAAGGTGAGTTCCGGGTTCCAGCTGTCCATGAAGCCATTGCCGGTGGTGCAGTGCCCCGCGCTGAGCATGTACGGATTTCCCTGGTGGGTCCAGGCGAAGGCGGTGGTGCAGCGCCATCCGTCACTGAGGTTGCCGTTCACCACCCGTACCGGCTCATAGGCTGCCCCGCCCTTGAACGGGCTGACGTCGGTGTAACGGCTCGCCGTGTTCTGCAGCGCCTCGACTCCGGGCGAGACCCGGACCGCCACGGTGTCCGTGCCATAGCGCAGGCCCAGTGCGTCGGCGACCGTGTTGTCGCCTTCCGGGACCTCCACCACGACCCGGTTGGTCTGCGCGTCGACGGCGGCCGTGACCAGCTGCGAGGCGCCGGGCACCTCCTCGTCGGTGAGGAGCAGGATCTCGTCGACGATGGACTGGAGTTCGGCCTGGCTGTGGCCGACCTCCTTGGTGACCGGAGTGACCGTCCTGTCCTGGGTGGCCACCGGATCGGCCACGCCGTCCTCGGAGGCCGGAGCGGTCTCGTCGGTGTCCGGGTCGCCCTCGGCACTCCCGTCGTCGCTGCCCTGGTCGACCGGGATGTCGGTGAGCGTGATGGCGGCGGTGGCCTCGCTCGTCGCCGCACTGTCGGTGACAGGCAGCACGACCTTGCGGGTTTCCTCGTCGAGGTAGGGAGGGGCGAGGGTGTCGGGAGACTCTTCGGCGCGCGTCTCCGCGGCGTCCAGGGCGTACGACTCGGCGGTGTCCGGTTCGGCGACACCGCCGAGCTCGACCGGCTCGGTGAGCACATCGACCCTGTTGAGGGTGACCGTCACCGGTTCCGAGGGGGCTGGGCTGTCCTCGCCCTCGAAGCGTGCCCGTAGCTGGAACTCGGTGTCGGTGGTGAGGCTGCCGGTGTCCCAGACCAGACCGGACAGCGTGCCGTCGGTGACGGTGGCCGGCCAACTCACGCTCGCACCGGAGGTGGTGGTCACCTCAGTGGCCGGGATGTCGGCCCAGGCGTCCGTGTCGGCGCCACGGTACTGGAAGGTGGCCCCGGTCACGTCGCCGGGTCCGGCGGCCGCGAGCGGCACCTCGTGGCCGATCTCCTCGCCCGTCAGCGGCGACACGATGCCCGCCGTACCGATGTGGAAGGTGTAGGTGGCCGTGGCGGAGATGTTGCCCGCTCGGTCGACGGCGACCGCCGTGAGGCGGTGGCTGCCCTCGTCCGCGATCTTCAGCGACATGGTGGTGGTTGCTCCGGTGGCGGCGACGGTGTTCTCCGCCCCGCCGTCGAGCCGGTAGCGCAGCGCGCGCAACCCGGCGTCCGCGGCGCTCACCTGGAATTCGCCGGTGTCGCCCGCGTCCCCGGCCCAGCCTCCGCTGGGGAAGTCCGTCGAGGTCACCGCTGGTTCGGCGGGAGCGGTGGTGTCGACGGTGAACCGGTAGTGCGCCACCGGCCCCCAGACCCCGGCCGGGTCGACGGCCCTCACGTGCAGGTACCAGGTGCCTTCGCCCTTGGTGGCATCGTACGAGGCGGTCGTTCCGTCGCTGACCGCGTCGGGCACGGTGGTGGCGGTGGAATCGATCGTGTAGCTGTATCCGGCGGCGCTGGCGGCCGTCGTCCAGGCGGCGGTGAAGGAACCGCCCTTGTAGGCGGCGGACTGGTCCGGGTGACTGGTCGAGGAGACCGCGGGGCGCAGTGCCAGGCTCGCGTCGACCTGGAACGGGAAGTGCGCGGCACTCGCCGACCAGTTCCCCGCCCTGTCCTTGGCCCGCACATGGAGGTACCACGTGCCGTCGGACGCAGCGGTCCTGCCGTAAGTGGTGGCCGACTGCACGGTACCCGTGACGGCGGGCAGAGTCGTCGGACTCTGGTCGACGCTCACCGTGTATCCGGCGGCGCCGGAGCCGTCGGCGGGCGCGGTCCAGGCGAAGGTGGCGGCCCGGCTCGCGTAGACGACGCCGTTCAGCGGGTGGGTGGACGAGGTGACGGCGGGGACACCGGGGGCCGTGGTGTCCACGTGGAACGCGAAGTGCCGGGTGGCGGACCAGAGTCCGGCGGCGTTGCGGGCGGCGGCGTGCACATACCAGGTGCCGTCCGCCCGGTCCGCGGCCGAGACGGTGGTGGAGGTCTGGGTGACCTCGGTGCCGGCGGCGGTCACCGGGTTCTGGTCGACCTTGACGGCGTATCCGGTGATGGCGCTGGTGTCGCTCGCGGCGAGGGTGCCGGTGAAGTCGTCGGCGCCGTACCAGGTCTCGGGCGCGGCATGACTGCTGCTGGTGATCACCGGGGCGGTGGGAGCGCTCGGGTCGACGGTGAGCGTGCGCCAGGGCGTCCATGACGTGGACCAGTTGACCGAGTCGTATGCTCGCGCCCGCCACTTGTAGACGCCCGAAGGCAGGGTCGGGGACTTCCAGCTCGCGATGGAGACCGGCGAAAGGTATGCCGTGTTGCCCGTCGTCCTACGGGTGGTCAGGTCCTCGTCCCAGACCTCGAAGGTGTACCGCAGCTCATCGAGGTCGGCGTCGCCGGAGCGGGCCCGCAGCGTGGGAGTCGCGGTAGCCGTCGTCGTACCGTTGAACGGGAGGAACGCCCTGGTGGCACTGGGGTAGGCGTCGTAAGTGACGCTCAGATGCGGCTCGGTGGCCGCGTCCTCGCCGGAGACGTAGTTGGCCGAGCGGTAGCGCCGCCAGGTCAGCGAGTCGGTCTCGCTCACGCCACGCACCTGCACACCGAGGTTGTCCGCGCCGTCTGCCCAGGCCTGGACGATGGCGTCGACGTCGAAGCCGACGGTGCCCGCCGGGCATTCGGTGGAGTATCCCTTGGCGGCGGTGCTGGTGGCCGCGCCGGTGGTGGTCGTCGACGGCTGGTCGCCCCAGGTGACGGCCGCGGAGGTCCAGGCGGACGTGATCTGCCGGATCTGCGTGCCCGACCCCTCGGTGGAGCACGAGGAGGACCAGGTCGAGTAGAGCGACAGGTCGGTGTCGACAATGTGCTTGCCGTCCAGGGCGGACACGTCGAACTTCAGGTACGAGCGTGCCTTCGTCGTTCCGCCGTCGTACGTGCCCGACTTCAGCTCGGTCGAGGAGACCTGGGAGTCGGGGTAGTTGGTCGCGACCCAGGTGTCGGTGCTCACGGCGAGCGTGGAGGTGGGGTCGACGGTCACCGGGTAGTGGGCGGTGGCGAGGAATTCCGGATCCGGCGTGAGGACGAGGGTCTGTGTGCCGTCCGCGCCCTCCTCGATCTCGGTGTCGACGGGCAGCTGCCGCTCCGACTCGCCCGAGACCTCGTTCCGGCTGGAGTCCCACATCATCGGCGCGGGTGCCTCGGCGACGAGCCGGCCACCGGTGTCCTTCAGGAGCAGACGCCCGGAGGCGGCCTCGGTCAGGCGCAGTCCCTCCGTGCGGACCGGTATCCGGTAGCTGACCGGTTCGGCGGGGCTCTGGTCGAGCAGCACACTCTGGGAGAAGCCGTCGGGCAGTGCGGTGACCGTGAGGGTCTCGCCCTGTCCCACCCTGTACGAGGCGGTGTCACCCTCGACCTCGGGGGCAGGCAGCTCGTCCTCCCAGCCCAGGCCGAAGGAGCGGTCCTCGTGGGTGACTTCGGCGAGCCGGGTGTCGCCACCGTCGGACACGTCGATGTCGGGGGTGGTCGTCTCCGGGGTCAGGCTGGAGCCGGTGTCGGAGAGCGTGGTGTCGATGTCATGCCAGCTCCCGTCCTCCTTCACCCGGATCGGAGCGGCGTACGCCTCGGCCGTGAGCGTCCCGTCCGGGTTGGCCCAGGTGCCGCTGACGGCGGTGCGCTCCGACAGGATCTCGATCCGCCGCCCCTGCGCCTGCGCGACGATCCGCGCCTCGGACTCACTGCCGGCTTCGGCCGGCCCGAGGTCCGGGGCAGGCTCTGCCGCCGTGTCAGCCGTGGAGTCCGCTTCCGCTTCCGCCCCATGGCCGGCCACCGCGGCGAAACCGCCCGACAGCGCCAGTACCAGAACGGCCGCGGCGGCCCGCTTTCCCCCTCCTTGCCAGGATCTTCGTCTGTTCCATATCGCCTTCGACACCATCATGCCCCTCCCTGACCGATCATCGAACAAGATCGGTTCCGAGGAGGATTATGCGTGACGTTTACCGGAATTTGGCATTCTATTGGTCCGAATCGCGCCCCCCGCCCAGGAGTTGGGCGTGTAACAAGTAGCCGCACCGCGCTTTCCCAGTGGTCTGGACCTATTGACCTATGGTCCAGACCTTTCTATTGTCCTGCTCACCTCATAAGACTCCCCCCAAGGAGACGCGGATGCGCCTCGGACACCGTCTCGGACACAGACCCGGGCACAGCTTCGGGCACAGATTCGGACAAAAAGCCGTGGCGGGGCTCACCACCCTGCTGCTGCCGGTCGCCGCTCTGGTCGGGCTCGCGAGCCCCGCCTCCGCCGCCACGTCGGCGACCGCCACCTACGCCAAGACCCAGGACTGGGGCACCGGCTTCGAAGGCAAGTGGACCGTCAAGAACACCGGGACCACGGCCCTCAGCTCCTGGACCGTCGAGTGGGACTTCCCCTCGGGCACCTCGGTCACCTCCGCCTGGGATGCCGACGTCACCAGCTCCGGCACCCACTGGACCGGCAAGAACAAGTCCTGGAACGGCACCCTCGCACCGGGCGCCTCCATCTCCTTCGGCTTCAACGGCGCGGGCACCGGCTCCCCCGCCAACTGCAAGCTCAACGGCGGCAGTTGCGACGGCGGCCCCACGGTCCCCGGCGACAACGCACCCTCCGCACCGGGCAAGCCGACCGCCTCCGACATCACCAACACCTCGGTGAAGCTGGCCTGGAGCGCGGCCACCGACGACAAGGGCGTCAAGAACTACGACGTCCTGCGCGACGGCGCCAAGGTCGCCACGGTGACCGGCACCTCGTACACCAACACCGGTCTCACCGCCGGCACCGACTACTCGTACACGGTCCAGGCCCGTGACACCGCCGACCAGACAGGACCGGTCAGCGGCGCGACCGCCGTGCGCACCACCGGCGGCGGCACCGACCCGAACCCCGGCGCCAAGGTCAAGCTCGGCTACTTCACCGAGTGGGGCGTCTACGGGCGCAACTACCACGTGAAGAACCTGGTCAGCTCCGGCTCCGCGTCGAAGATCACCCACATCAACTACGCGTTCGGCAACGTCAAGGGCGGCAAGTGCACCCTCGACGACGCCTACGCGGCCACCGACAAGGCGTACACCGCCGACCAGTCCGTCAGCGGCACCGCCGACACCTGGGACCAGCCGCTGCGCGGCAACTTCAACCAGCTGCGCCAGCTGAAGGCCAAGTACCCGAACATCAAGGTGCTGTGGTCGTTCGGCGGCTGGACCTACTCGGGCGGCTTCGGTGAGGCCGCCGCCAACCCGGCCGCCTTCGCCGCGTCCTGCAAGGCCCTCGTCGAGGACCCGCGCTGGGCCGACGTCTTCGACGGCATCGACATCGACTGGGAGTACCCGAACGCCTGCGGCCTGAGCTGCGACACGTCCGGCTTCAGCTCCTTCAAGAACCTGACCGCGGCGCTGCGCACCGAGTTCGGCTCCAGCTACCTGGTCACCGCGGCCATCACGGCGGACGGCTCCTCCGGCGGCAAGATCGACGCGGCCGACTACGGCGGCGCCTCCGCGTCTCTCAACTGGTACAACGTGATGACGTACGACTACTTCGGCGCCTTCGACGCGGACGGTCCGACCGCTCCGCACTCGCCGCTGACCTCGTACAGCGGCATCCCGGCGGCCGGCTTCAACTCGGCCGACGCGATCGCCAAGCTCAAGAGCAAGGGCGTACCCGCGCAGAAGCTGCTGCTCGGCATCGGCTTCTACGGCCGCGGCTGGACCGGGGTCACCCAGTCCACCCCGGGCGGCTCGGCGACCGGCGCGGCACCCGGTACGTACGAGGCGGGCATCGAGGACTACAAGGTCCTCAAGAACTCCTGCCCCGCCACCGGCACGATCGCCGGCACCGCCTACGCCTACTGCGGCAACCAGTGGTGGAGCTACGACACCCCGGCCACCATCGGCTCCAAGATGTCCTGGGCCAAGAGCCAGGGCCTGGGCGGCGCGTTCTTCTGGGAGTTCAGCGGCGACACGGGCAACGGCGAACTGGTGACGGCAATCAACAACGGCCTGAACTAGTCCGGCCGCGCCCCGAAGGGGCGCGGGGCTGCATCGATGTGCGGCTCCGCCGCGTGGGCGCGCCCAGCCACAACGGACCCGCACAAACCCACGACGTGGCGGAGCACAACGCACAACGCAGCGAGTGAATGTGGCACTACGCCACATTCACTCGCTGTCCCGGTGGCGCGGCTTCCAGCCACGCAAGGAAACCCGTCAGCGCATCCTCGCTCATCGCCAGCTCCAACCGCGTCCCCCGATGGACACAGGTGAGGATGATCGCGTCGGAGAGCAGCGCGAGCTCCTCCTCCCCCTCGGGAGCCCGCCGGCCCGCCACCTCGATCGACGAGCGCTCAAGAACACGCCGCGGCCTCAGCGCGTACGAGAAGACGCGGAACCACTCGATCCGGTCGCCGCTGTAGCGGGCGATGCCATAACCCCAGCCCTTGCCGCTGGTGTCACCTTTCTCCGGGACATTCCAGCGCGTGCTGCAGTCGAAGGTGCCGCCCGAGCGCTGGATGAGTCTGCGACGCAGGCCGAAGGCGAAGAGTCCGAGGGCCACCAGTGCTACTACCGACCCGACCACAGTCAGAGCGAGGACCATCGACACCGACCTCCTCGTCTCCTAGGTAACGGAAAGGAAAAAAGCACCCGCATCGCCTCAGCCGCGACCCGGTCCGGAAAAGCTCCGGTCCTGGCCGCGGCTGAGTCACTTCCTGTGGCGCGCTGGTTTCAGTGCGCCGACACCGCCCGCATTCGGACGTCCGCGCGACGCTCGGCGGACGCGTCGGCGTCCGACTTCGCGCGTTCGAGCGCCCGCTCCGCACGCTGGACATCGATCTCGTCCGACAGCTCGGCGATCTCGGCCAGCAGGGACAGCTTGTTGTCCGCGAAAGAGATGAAACCGCCGTGCACCGCGGCGACGACCGTTCCACCATCACTCGTACGGATGGTCACCGGGCCGGACTCCAGCACACCGAGCAGCGGCTGGTGACCGGGCATGACGCCGATGTCGCCGGACGTGGTGCGCGCGACGACCAGGGTGGCCTCGCCGGACCAGACACTGCGGTCCGCGGCGACGAGCTCGACATGCAGCTCAGCAGCCAAGGTGGGCTCCTCGGGTCACCACCCGGCCGTTGCCGCCGGGTGTTGGGTCTAAGTCTAGTAGGGCTCCGAGCACCACAGGTGCCGGGCCCCGGGGATGGCGCGTGGGGGTGCGGGTGAGGGGGCAGGACATGCCTGCCCCCTCACCCGGAACACGAGGTTCAGGAGACGCCGAGTTCCTTGGCGTTGCCCTTGAGGTCCTCGATGCCACCGCACATGAAGAACGCCTGCTCCGGGAAGTGGTCGTACTCGCCGTCGATGATCGCGTTGAAGGCCGTGATCGACTCGTCCAGCGGAACGTCCGACCCGTCGACGCCGGTGAACTGCTTGGCGGCGTGGGTGTTCTGGGACAGGAAGCGCTCCACGCGACGGGCACGGTGGACGACGAGCTTGTCCTCCTCGCCCAGTTCGTCGATACCGAGGATCGCGATGATGTCCTGGAGGTCCTTGTACTTCTGCAGGACCGTCTTGACCCGCATGGCGGTGTCGTAGTGCTCCTGCGCGATGTAGCGCGGGTCCAGGATGCGGGACGTGGAGTCCAGCGGGTCCACGGCCGGGTAGATGCCCTTCTCCGAGATCGGACGGGAGAGCACCGTCGTCGCGTCGAGGTGGGCGAACGTGGTGGCCGGGGCCGGGTCGGTCAGGTCGTCCGCGGGGACGTAGATCGCCTGCATCGACGTGATCGAGTGACCACGCGTCGAGGTGATGCGCTCCTGCAGCTGACCCATCTCGTCGGCCAGGGTCGGCTGGTAACCCACCGCGGACGGCATACGGCCGAGCAGGGTGGAGACCTCGGAACCGGCCTGGGTGAAGCGGAAGATGTTGTCGATGAAGAACAGCACGTCCTGCTTCTGCACATCGCGGAAGTACTCCGCCATGGTCAGACCGGCCAGGGCCACCCGCAGACGGGTGCCCGGGGGCTCGTCCATCTGGCCGAAGACAAGAGCGGTCTTGTCGAGAACACCGCTCTCCTCCATCTCCGCGATGAGGTCGTTGCCCTCACGGGTGCGCTCACCGACGCCCGCGAAGACGGAGACGCCCTCGTGGAGGTTGGCGACACGCATGATCATTTCCTGGATCAGCACGGTCTTGCCGACACCGGCACCACCGAACAGACCGATCTTGCCGCCCTTGACGTACGGGGTGAGAAGGTCGACGACCTTCAGGCCCGTCTCGAACATCTCGGTCTTCGGCTCAAGCTGGTCGAACGAGGGGGCCTTGCGGTGGATGGTCCACCGGTCGCCCGTGTACTCCTCGTCGGAGTTCAGCACCTCGCCGAGGGTGTTGAACACCTTGCCCTTGGTGAAGTCACCGACCGGGACGGAGATGCCCGTGCCCGTGTCGGTCACCGCGGCCTGGCGGACCAGACCGTCGGTGGGCTGCATCGAAATGGTGCGGACCAGTCCGTCACCCAGGTGCTGGGCGACCTCAAGGGTCAGCGTCTTCTTCTCGCCGGCGTTGGCCGGGTCGGCCACCTCGACGTGAAGGGCGTTGTAGATCTCCGGCATGGCGTCGACGGGGAATTCCACGTCGACGACCGGGCCGATGACCCGGGCGACGCGGCCCGTGGCAACGGCCGTCTCAACTGTCGTCGTCATTACCTGTCACTCCCCGCGGTCGCGTCGGCCAGCGCTGCGGTGCCACCGACGATCTCGCTGATTTCCTGGGTGATTTCGGCCTGGCGGGCCGCGTTGGCAGATCGGGAGAGTGAAGTGATCAGGTCTCCCGCGTTGTCGGTCGCCGACTTCATCGCGCGGCGGGTGGCGGCGTGCTTGGAAGCAGCCGACTGGAGCAGCGCGTTGTAGATACGGCTCTCGACGTACCGCGGCAGAAGAGCGTCCAGGACGTCCTCCGCCGACGGCTCGAAGTCGTACAGCGGGAGGATCTCGTCCTTGCTGGACGTCTCCTCCGCGACCTCTTCGAGGCTGAGCGGCAGCAGCCGGCTGTCGATCGCCGTCTGCGTCATCATCGACACGAACTCGGTGTAGACGATGTGGAGTTCGTCCACGCCGCCGTCCGCCGTCTCCTTCTCGATGGCCTCGATCAGCGGCACGGCGACGTTCTTCGCGTCCGCGTACGAGGGCTGGTCGGTGAAGCCCGACCACGACTCCACGACCTTGCGCTCGCGGAAGTTGTAGTGGGCCAGACCGCGGCGGCCGACGATGTACGTGTCGACCTCCTTGCCCTCGGCCTCAAGACGGGCGGTCAGCTTCTCCGCCGCCTTGATGGCGTTGGAGTTGAAGGCGCCGGCAAGCCCGCGGTCGCTCGTGAGGAGCAGCACCGCGGAACGGGTCGCCGTCTCGGCCTCCGTGGTCAGCGGGTGCTGGGTGTTCGAACCGGTTCCGACCGCCGTGACCGCGCGGGTGAGCTCGGTCGCGTACGGCGCGGAGGCCGTCACCTTGCGCTGCGCCTTGACGACGCGCGAGGCGGCGATCATCTCCATCGCCTTGGTGATCTTCTTGGTCGCGGTGACGGATTTGATGCGACGCTTGTAGACCCGGAGCTGGGCTCCCATGAGTCAGGTCCCTTCCGTCGTCACTTGCCCGCAGCGGCAGGGGTGTCCTCGCCGAGCAGCTTGCCGTCCGACGTCTCGAACTGCTTCTTGAAGTCCGCGATCGCGTCGGCGATGGCCTGCAGGGTGTCGTCCGACATCTTGCCGCCCTCCTTGATGGAGGTCATGAGGCCCTGCTCCTTGCGGTGCAGGTACTCAAGCAGCTCCTTCTCGAAGCGGCGGATGTCGTTGACCGGAACCTCGTCCATCTTGCCGGTGGTGCCCGCCCACACGGAGACGACCTGGTCCTCGGTGGCCATCGGCTGGTACTGAGCCTGCTTGAGCAGCTCGACCATCCGCTGACCGCGTTCGAGCGACGCCTTCGACGCGGCGTCCAGGTCGGACCCGAAGGCGGCGAACGCCTCCAGCTCACGGAACTGGGCGAGGTCGACGCGCAGCCGGCCGGAGACCTGCTTCATCGCCTTGTGCTGCGCGGAACCACCGACTCGGGAGACGGAGATACCGACGTTCAGCGCGGGGCGCTGACCGGCGTTGAACAGGTCCGACTCCAGGAAGCACTGGCCGTCGGTGATGGAGATGACGTTGGTCGGGATGAACGCCGAGACGTCGTTGGCCTTCGTCTCGACGATCGGCAGACCGGTCATCGAGCCCGCGCCCAGCTCGTCGGAGAGCTTCGCGCAACGCTCAAGCAGACGGGAGTGCAGGTAGAAGACGTCGCCGGGGTAGGCCTCGCGCCCCGGCGGACGGCGCAGCAGCAGGGACACGGCGCGGTAGGCGTCGGCCTGCTTCGAGAGGTCGTCGAAGATGATGAGGACGTGCTTGCCCTCGTACATCCACTGCTGGCCGATGGCCGAACCGGTGTACGGCGCCAGGTACTTGAAGCCGGCCGGGTCGGACGCCGGGGCGGCGACGATGGTCGTGTACTCCAGCGCGCCGGCCTCTTCGAGGGCGCCACGCACGGAGGCGATGGTCGAGCCCTTCTGGCCGATGGCGACGTAGACGCAGCGGACCTGCTTCTTCGGGTCGCCCGTGCGCCAGTTGTCACGCTGGTTGATGATCGTGTCGATAGCCAGAGCGGTCTTGCCGGTCTGCCGGTCGCCGATGACCAGCTGACGCTGGCCACGGCCGATCGGGGTCATCGCGTCGACGGCCTTGTAGCCGGTCTCCATCGGCTCGTGCACCGACTTACGGGCCATGACGCCCGGGGCCTGCAGTTCGAGCGCGCGGCGGCCGGACGTCTCGATCTCGCCGAGACCGTCGATCGGGGCGCCGAGCGGGTCGACAACGCGGCCGAGGTAGCCCTCGCCGACGGCCACGGACAGGACCTCGCCGGTACGGGTGACCGGCTGTCCCTCCTCGATACCGCTGAACTCGCCGAGGACGACCGCACCGATCTCGCGCTCTTCCAGGTTCAGCGCGAGGCCGAGAGTGCCGTCCTCGAACTTCAGCAGTTCGTTGGCCATGGCCGAGGGCAGGCCCTCGACCTTCGCGATGCCGTCGCCGGCAAGGGTGACCGTACCGACCTCCTCGCGCGAGGCCGCGTCCGGCTTGTACGACTGGACAAAGTTCTCCAGCGCATCCCGGATCTCCTCCGGCCGGATCGTGAGCTCCGCCATCTGGGTTCCCTGCTCTCCTTGTTGGGCCCGAAGTTTTCTTGGGGGTCTGGGGTCAGTCCCCAGGAATCCTCTGCACGGCCCAACCAGGGCCGTAAGCACTACATGACTACGTGGTGACGCGTATTGAGTTGGTACTAGCTCGCCATACGGCGGCTGACGTCTTCGAGCCGGTCCGCGATGGAGCCGTTGATGACCTCGTCGCCGACCTGCACCCGGATCCCGCCGAGGACCTCGGGGTCCACGTCGAGGTTGAGGTGCATCGGGCGGCCGTAGAGCTTCGCGAGGGCGGCGCCCAGGCGCTGCTTCTGCGGGTCGCTCAGCGGAACCGCCGAGGTGACGACGGCGACCATGCGGTTGCGGCGATCGGCGGCGAGCTTGGACAGGGAATCGAGTCCCGACTCCAGGCTACGTCCCCGGGGCGAGGCCACAAGGCGCGTGACCAACCGCTCGGTGACGGCCTTGGCCCGGCCGCCGAGCAGGCTGTGCAGCAGCTCGCTCTTGGCCGCGCTCGTGGCGCCGCGGTCGGTCAGCGCGGCGCGCAGCCCGGTGTTCGAGGAGACGATCCGGCCGAACCGGAACAGCTCGTCCTCGACGTCGTCGAGCGCGTTCGCCCGCTGCGCCGCCGTGAGGTCGGCGGTGTCGGCCAGTTCCTCGACGGAGTCGACCAGGTCGCGCGACCGCGACCAGCGGGAGCGCACCAGGCCGGCCACCAGGTCGGCGGTGTCGCCGCTGACCTGGCCACCGAGCAGGCGCCCGGCCAGTTCGGCCTTCGCCTCGCCGGCCTGCGCCGGGTCGGTGAGAACCCGGCGCAAGGACACCTCACGGTCGAGCAGCGCGGTGACGGCGGCCAGCTCGTCGGCGAGCTGCGCCGCGTCCACGGACGTCGAGTCCGTCAGCGCGTCGAGACGCTCACGTGCGGCAGCCAGGGCGTCGCGGCTCGCGCCGTTCATCGCGTGGCCTCGGCCTTCGAAGCGGTCTCGTCGAGACCGTCGAGGAACCGGTCGATCGTGCGGCTCTGCCGGGCGTGGTCCTCCAGGGACTCACCGACGAGCTTGCCGGCCAGTTCGGTGGCCAGCTGGCCCACGTCCTGGCGCAGCGCGGACGAGGCGGCCTTGCGGTCGGCGTCGAGCTGCGAGTGACCGGCGGCGATGATTTCCTCACGCTGCCGCTGGCCTTCCGCGCGCATCTCGGCGATGAGCGTGGCGCCCTGCTCCTGCGCCTCCTGGCGCAGACGCGCGGCCTCGTGCCGGGCTTCGGCGAGCTGAGCCTTGTACTGCTCAAGCACGCTCTGGGCCTCGGTCTGAGCGGCCTCCGCCTTCTCGATACCGCCCTCGATGGCCTCGCGGCGCTGCTCCAGAACCTTGTTGATGTTCGGGAGGAGCTTCTTGGCGAGGAAGCCGAAGACGATGACAAAGGCGATCAGGCCGATGACAAGCTCCGGCCACGGCGGAATGAGGGGGTTCTCCTTCTCCGCCTCGGCCGCCAGCTGAACCAGGGGGTTCACATCAGTGCCTTTCGTCTAATACGGCTGGTCGTCGTGGTTCGTCTAGTAGACGAACGGCATGACCAGACCGATGAGGGCGAGGGCCTCACAGAAGGCGAAGCCGAGGATCTGGTTGGCACGGATCAGGCCGGCAGCCTCGGGCTGGCGAGCGAGCGCCTGGGTGCCGTTACCGAAGATGATGCCGACGCCGACGCCGGGACCGATGGCAGCGAGACCGTAACCGACGGAGCCGAGGTCGCCAGTGACAGCAGCAAGGTTAGACATGCCAGTTCTTCCTTCTCATTACGGACCGGTGGGGGTTGGCCACCGGACGACTGTGGGGTTCGAGAGAGCGGCACTCAGTGGTGCTCGGCGAGCGCGCCCTGGATGAAGGTGCAGGTCAGCAGTACGAACACATACGCCTGGACGGCCTGGATGAAGAGCTCGAAGGCGGTCATCACGATGACCATCACGAACGACACGGCCGAGTAGGCGATGCCGATTCCGTTCAGCATGTACCAGCTGGCGATCGTGAAGAGCAGCAGCAGTGTGTGGCCCGCGAACATGTTCGCGAAGAGTCGCACCGCGTGCGTGAAGGGGCGGACCAGCAGGTTCGAGAAGAACTCGATGAGCATGGCCAGCGGAAGCACCGGGCCGAGCGACTTGTCGTAGCCCGTGAAGTTCTTGAAGGCTCCGACGAAGCCGTGCCGCTTGAACGTCAGCGAGACCCAGGTGATGTAGACGATCGCGGCCAGGACGATCGGATACGCGATGATCGAGGTGACCGGGAAAGCGGCGACCGGGACGATCGACCAGACGTTCATCATCCAGATGAAGAAGAACAGCGCGACGGCGAGCGGAACGTACTTCTCGCCTTCCTTCTTGCCGATCGTTTCGTAGACGACCCCGCGGCGTACGAAGTCGTAGCCGGCCTCGGCCACCATCTGCAGCTTGCCCGGGACCAGCTTCGGCTTGCTGAACGCGGCCCAGAAGAAGCCCACCACAATGATGGAACCGAGCAGGGCGAGCAGCATGGGCTTGTTGAAATAGAGGCCGTTGCCGTCGGCGTCGCCCATGAGCGGTTCGAACAGGAACGAGTGCAGGCCCGGGGCCGGGAAACCACACCCGTCGAAAAGGTGGCAGTCGGTCTCGAAGGCGAGCACCTGCGTCGGGTCAGCACTCACCGCGGGCTCCTTCAGCGTGGCGCATAGGTACGGCAACCTCGTTGTGTCGGCGCGGCGAACAGCCGCGGTTCGGCACTGGACTGGTGTTACGGGTATGGGGGCGGCAAGAGGGCATCGAGCCTCGCGCTGGGGCAGGCGTCAGCTCAGATGCCCGCGCCCGCGATGCCGCAGTTGGCACCGGACGATAGCAGGATCTCCCAGACGCCTTTATCCCGGCCCTACCCCTCACGACGAGTGCCCTGTCTTTTCGGGCTTGTCGCCCTTCGAGGACTCGGGTTCGACGTAAAGGATCTTGGCCTTCAGCTGGGCACGCGCCTGGGCGCCGATCCACGCGAGCGTGGCGGCGACCAGCGTGATGGCGAACGCCTTGGGGTTGAACAACGTCGTGTCCTTGAAGACCGCGACGAAGATGAACAGCAGGAGAAGCTGGGCCGTGTACAGCATCAGCCCCATCGCCTGGAAAAGGTGCGGGAGCGATGCGGCGACGCGCTGCAGAACGTACAGCCCGACACCCATGAAGAGGATCACGACCAGCGTCGCCACGACCGCCCCGACCGCCCCCTTGCCACCCGCGACCACACCACTGACGACGGCGCCGATCGCGCCGACGGCAGCTGTGGGCACAGCGGCCTGGAGAAGGATCCGGACGTCTTTGGAGGGCATGGCGGCAACTCCGCTTTGCTCAAGGGGGCAGGTGTCGTCATGGACGAGCGTAGTCCCGGACAGCGAGAGAACCTCACCGCCGACGAACCGTCGCACTGCGGTCCCTCGGCTCTGTCCTGGGTTCTCGTGAACCGTATCACAAACTATTTGATGAGGTCTTTACCTCGTTGGTGTGGTCGGCGTCACACATGAGAGTGAACATGCGCATCCGTGCACCCCGGCAACCAAGTTGTCTGGTATTGGGGCGTTTTCGCTTGGTCACCCATCAAGGGCTCTTGAACGATTCTTACCCGGCGTCAGCGCGACGTGCCGGCCCCGCGCTCCTCAAGGAGACGCGAACGGGGGCCAACGGCCGTCGCCCCGTTGACTCCTGAGACGCCGACGGCCACCGGGGTACGGCGTTCCGTGTCGTCCTCGGCCGCGTCGTCCTCACCCGTGCCGTGCGCGACCGCCTCGGTGTCCTCCCCGGACTCCTCCCCGGACTCGTCCACGGCGTTGCGCCGGCGGTAGCGGGGCGGCAGGAGTTGCTCGGCCCAGTGCGGGGCACGCGGTGTGAAGCGGGGCAGCAGGAGCAGCAGCAGGCCCACCGCGCTGAGCGCCATGATGCCGAGCACGATCCACATGGCACCCGAGTTCACCGAGTAGGCGAGGGCTCCGAAGGCGATCAGCGCCGACCAGAAGTACATGATGAGCACGGACCGGCTGTGCGAGTGCCCGATCTCCAGCAGGCGGTGGTGCAGGTGCCCGCGGTCGGCGGCGAACGGGGACTGGCCCCGCCAGGTGCGCCGCACGATGGCGAGCACCAGGTCGGCCGCCGGGACGGCGATGATCGTAAGCGGCAGCAGCAGCGGGATGTAGACGGGCACCGTCTGGTGCACGGCCTCCTTCTCGGATCCCGCGAAGAGGTTCATCGCGTCCGGGTCGACCTGCCCGGTGATGGAGATGGCGCCGGCCGCCAGCACGAGGCCGATGAGCATCGAGCCCGAGTCGCCCATGAAGATCCGCGCGGGGTGCATGTTGTGCGGCAGGAAGCCCAGGCACATGCCCATGAGGATCGCGGCGAAGAGGGTGGCGGGGGCGGCGGACTCAAGGCCGTAGCCGTACCAGATCCGGTAGCCGTACATGAAGAACGCGGCGGCGGCGATGCACACCATGCCGGCCGCGAGGCCGTCGAGGCCGTCGGCGAAGTTCACGGCGTTGATGGTGATCACGACGAGCGCCACGGTCAGCAGCGTGCCCTGCCACTGCGTCAGCGAGACCGAGCCGACGCCGGGGATCGGCAGCCACAGGATCGTCAGACCCTGCATGACCATGACGCCCGCGGCGATCATCTGGCCGCCGAGCTTGATGAGGGCGTCGATCTCGAACTTGTCGTCCAGGACGCCGATCAGCCAGATCAGGGCGGCTCCGGAGAGCAGGGCCCGCGGCTCGTTGGAGTTGTCGAACACCACGCTGAGGTTCGTCAGGTGGTCGGCGACCAGCAGGCCGGCGCACAGTCCGAAGAACATCGCGATGCCGCCGAGCCGCGGTGTGGGTTCTCGGTGCACGTCACGTGCCCGGATCTCCGGCATCGCTCCGGCCACGATCGCGAACTTCCGCACCGGCCCGGTCAGCAGGTACGTCACCGCGGCCGTGATGCAGAGCGTCAGGAGGTATTCACGCACGGGCTTCCCCACAGGTCTCGCTGGCCATCTCAGCCCCACACCTTAGCTTCGTGCGCATACGGTTGGGGACTTCCGGGTAGGGCCGATGGTTGCACGAGTGGCTGTGCTCCCTTGCCCACCAGGCCCTCACTGACCGGGATAGGGGGGAAATCTCCCGGTCAGGTTCCGCACTTCTTCACGTACCCGCCGGCCCGCGGACTCGTCCCGCACGGCCGTCGCGAACAGCGCCCCGATCCTCGCCGCCTCGGTCTCACCCATGCCCTGGGTGGTGACGGCCGCCGTGCCCAGGCGCAGGCCCCGTACGTCGGGATGGGGCAGCGCACAGGTGTCGAGGACCATTCCGGCGGCGGCGAGACGGCCGCGGGCGGTGCGCGCGTCCACCCCGAGCGGCGCCGGGTCGACGGTCAGCAGGTGGGTGTCGGTACCGCCGGTGGTGACCAGCAGCCCCTCGGCCGCCAGGCTCCGCGCGAGCGCCCGCGCGTTCGCAACCACCTGATGGGCGTACGCGGTGAACGCCGGGGTCGCCGCCTCGCCGAACGCGACGGCCTTGGCGGCGACGGTGTGCATCTGCGCGCCGCCCTGCGTGAAGGGGAAGACCGCCCGGTCCACCCGCTCGGCCAGCTCGCTCCCGCACAGCAGCATGCCGCCGCGCGGGCCGCGCAGCACCTTGTGCGTGGTCGCGCACACGACATCGGCGTACGGGACCGGGCTGGGCGCCGCTCCCCCGGCGACGAGGCCGATGGGGTGGGCGGCGTCGGCGACGAGGTACGCGCCGACCTCGTCCGCCACCTCGCGGAAGGCGGCGTAGTCGATGTGCCGGGGATACGAGATGGAGCCGCACACGATGGCCTTGGGCCGGTGCGAGCGGGCCAGCGCCCGCACCTGATCGTGGTCGATGAGCCCGCTCTCCGGGTCGACGCCGTATCCGACGAAGTCGAACCACCGCCCGGAGAAGTTGGCGGGCGACCCGTGCGTGAGGTGCCCGCCGTGCGGCAGGCCCATCGCCAGGACGGTGTCACCGGGGCGCAGCAGGGCGGCGTACGCGGCCAGCACGGCCGAACTCCCGGAGTGGGACTGCACGTTGGCGTGTTCGGCGCCGAAGAGGGCCTTCGCGCGGTCCACGGCGACCCGCTCGGCGACATCGACCAGCTCGCAGCCGCCGTGGTGGCGGGCGCCGGGATATCCCTCGGCGTACTTGTTGGCGAGCGGCGAGCCCAGCGCGGCCAGCACGGCGGGCGAGGTGAAGTTCTCGGCGGCGATCAGCTGCAGGGTCGTCGTCTGCCGCGCCAGCTCCGCGAGAAGAATCTCGGCCAGCTCCGGATCCTGCCGGCCGAGCACGTCGACCGACAGCGGACCTTCAAGGGTGTGTGCGACCGGCATGGCGGACTCCGGACCTCGGCGGGGGGACGCTACGTCCAATGTAGAACCGAGTCCCCCGCCGCGCCCGGTGTTACCGCCCGGCGATGGCCCGATCAGGCACGGGCCGGTACACCCGTCAGCGCCGTGACCACCGGGTCGAGCGCCTGGTTGATCTCGACCGATCCCCAACGCGCCTCTCGCACCACTCGGCCCCAGCGGGCCTCCCGGGCTTCGAACCGCTGCGCCGGACTCCGTCCGCCGAGCCGGAAGACCGCCGCCCGATCAGGCGCGGGCCGGTACGCCCGTCAGCGCCGTGACCACCGGGTCGAGGGCCTGGTTGATCTCGTCGCCCACCGATCTGAAGAACGGCAGGGGCGCCCCGTACGGGTCGTACACCTCGTCCGCCTCCGCCGTCGGGGCCAGGAGCCACCCGCGGAGCGCCGCCGCGGCGCGGACCAGGGCGCGGGCGCGTTCGACCATGCCGTCGTCCAGCGGGGGCAGCGTCGCGGGGTCGATCGCGCGGACCAGGCGGGTGAACTCCTTCAGGGTGAAGGTGCGCAGCCCCGCCGAGTGGCCCATCGAGATGACCTGGGCGCGGTGGTCGCGGGTCGCGGTGAGGACAAGGTCCGCCCTGATGACGTGCTCGTCAAGGAGCTCGCGGCCCACGAAGCCGGCGGCGTCCGCGCCGAAGTCCGCGAGGACCGCCTCCGCGTTGGCCTCCATGGGCGCACCCTCGTGCCCCCAGGTACCGGCGCTCTCCACGATCAGGCCACCCCACAGGGGGTCACCGAGCCGGTCCGCCAGGGCATGCCGGGTCAGCCGCTCGGTGATCGGCGAGCGGCACACGTTGCCGGTGCTGACGTGGAGGATGCGAAAAGAGGAGTCGCCCAGGGCCCCGTCGCCGTAAGCCCCCGCGTACCCCGTCCCCGTACCTATGCCACGCCCCGCGTCAGGGGCTGTCAATTCGCCACCTCAAGGTCGGGTACGACCTTTCGCAGCTCCTCGGCCGACAGTGCGCCCGCCCGCAGCAGCACCGGCACCTTGCCCGTGACGTCGACGATCGACGACGGGACGATGCCGGGGGTCGGGCCTCCGTCGAGGTATACGGAGACGGAGTCGCCGAGCATCTCCTGCGCGGCGTCGCAGTCCTCGGGTGACGGGTGTCCCGTGAGGTTCGCGGACGAGACGGCCATCGGGCCGACCTCGGTCAGCAGCTCGATGGCGACCGGGTGCAGCGGCATCCGCACGGCGACGGTGCCACGGGTGTCCCCCAGGTCCCACTGGAGGGACGGCTGGTGCTTGGCGACCAGGGTCAGCGCGCCCGGCCAGAAGGCGTCGACGAGTTCCCAGGCCATCTCGGAGAAGTCCGTGACCAGGCCGTGCAGTGTGTTCGGGGAGCCGATGAGGACGGGCGTGGGCATGCTGCGGCCACGGCCCTTGGCGTCCAGCAGGTCGGACACGGCCTCCGAGCTGAACGCGTCGGCGCCGATCCCGTACACGGTGTCGGTCGGCAGGACGACGAGCTCGCCCCGGCGGACGGCGGAGGCGGCCTCGCGCAGACCCGTGGAGCGGTCGGTCGCGTCGTTGGTGTCGTAGCGCCGTGCCATATCAGCAAGCCTCCTCGAACACGCGGGCCCCGTTGGCCGCGCACCTAACGTCTTTCACGTCGCCTGCATTGTCCGGGCCGTGCACGTCGGTCACGTCGGTCACATCGGTCACGTCGTTCACGTCGGCCTCGTCGTGCACGCAAGAAGTCGCCGCGGTCATGGCATCGCCCTGCGGGCGGTCGCGAACCGCGGCCGGTTGTTGAGGTCGGGGTGGTCGGCGGCGTCGGCCCAGCCCCGCTCCTCGGTGAAGATCCACGGCACCTGGCCGCCCTGGGTGTCGGCGTGCTCGACGACGACGACACCGCCGGGCCGCAGCAGCCGGTGCGCGGTGCGCTCCAGGCCGCGGATCAGGTCGAGGCCGTCCTCGCCCGAGAACAGGGCGAGCTCGGGATCGTGGTCCCGGGCCTCCGGAGCGACGTACTCCCATTCCGTGAGCGGGATGTACGGCGGGTTGGTGATGACGAGGTCCACCTGGCCGTCGAGGTCGGGGAAGGCGTCCAGGGCGTTCCCCTGGCGCAGGTCGACCCGTGACCCCTCGACGTTCTTACGGGTCCATTTGAGGGCGTCCTCGGACAGCTCGACGGCGTGCACGCGCGAGCGCGGCACCTCCTGCGCGAGGGCCAGCGCGATGGCGCCCGAGCCGGTGCACAGGTCGACGATCAGCGGCTCCACGACGTCCATCGCGCGGACGGCGTCTATGGCCCAGCCGACCACGGACTCGGTCTCCGGCCGGGGCACGAACACGCCCGGCCCGACCTGGAGTTCCAGGTACCGGAAGTAGGCGCGTCCGGTGATGTGCTGGAGCGGCTCGCGTGCCTCGCGGCGCGCGATCGTCTCCCAGTACCGGGCGTCGAAGTCCGCGTCCTTGACGGTGTGCAGCTCGCCCCGCTTCACACCGTGCACGAACGCGGCGAGCTCCTCGGCGTCGTTGCGCGGCGAGGGCACGCCGGCGTCGGCCAGCCGCTGGGTGGCCTGGGCCACTTCCGCGAGCAGCACGCCGCGGGGGTTTGGGGGTCGCCCCCCAAAATGTTGCTGCACGCTGGTCCTCCGGGGCTGAGCGGTCTGTTGAGCTGGGAGCGTGGACCGTGGTTACGCCGCGGCGAGCTTGGCCGCCGAGTCGGCGTCCACGCAGGCCTGGATCACCGCGTAGAGGTCGCCGTCGAGAACCTGGTCCAAGTTGTACGCCTTGAAGCCGACACGGTGGTCCGAGATGCGGTTCTCCGGGAAGTTGTACGTACGGATCTTCTCGGAGCGGTCGACGGTGCGGACCTGGCTGCGGCGGACGTCCGCGGCGTTGCGCTCCGCCTCCTCCTGGGCCGCGGCGAGGAGCCTGGAGCGCAGGATACGCATCGCCTGCTCCTTGTTCTGCAGCTGGCTCTTCTCGTTCTGGCAGGAGGCGACGACTCCGGTGGGCAGGTGCGTGATGCGCACCGCCGAGTCGGTGGTGTTGACGGACTGGCCGCCGGGCCCGGAGGAGCGGTAGACGTCGATCCGCAGGTCGTTCGCGTGGATCTCGACGTCGACCTCCTCGGCCTCGGGCGTGACGAGCACGCCGGCGGCGGAGGTGTGGATACGGCCCTGCGACTCGGTCGACGGCACCCGCTGCACGCGGTGCACGCCGCCCTCGTACTTCATCCGGGCCCAGACACCCTGGCCGGGCTCGGTGGCGCCCTGGCCGCCCTTGGTCTTCACGGCGACCTGGACGTCCTTGTAGCCGCCGAGCTCGGACTCGGTGGAGTCGATGATCTCGGTCTTCCAGCCCACGCGCTCGGCGTACCGCAGGTACATGCGCAGCAGGTCACCGGCGAACAGCGCCGACTCGTCACCGCCCGCGCCCGCCTTGATCTCCAGGATGACGTCCTTGTCGTCGCTGGGGTCCCGCGGGACGAGGAGCAGCCGCAGCTTCTCGGTGAGCTCCTCGCGCTGCTTCTCCAGCTCCTTGACCTCGGCGGCGAAGTCAGGGTCGTCGGCGACGAACTCCTTCGCCGTCCCGATGTCGTCCCCGGTCTGCTTCCAGGAGCGGTACGTCGCGACGATCGGGGTCAGCTCGGCATAGCGCTTGTTGAGCTTGCGCGCGTTGGCCTGGTCGGCGTGGACCGACGGGTCAGCGAGCCTCTTCTCCAGATCGGCGTGCTCGCCGATGAGTTCCTCGACCGCCTCGAACATCTCCGGCTCCAATGGACTGCTGCCCCCGGCACCCTCACGGGTCCGGGGACGTAGGTACGGCATGGGGGTTCCCCTCTCGATCGAACTCGACCGGACTCGGTCGAACTCAAGAGCGGGGAAGGGACTGCACCGCAAAGCGCCGGTCCCGGCACCCCCTGGACGGAGGCACCGGAGACCGGCGCTGTGAGCTCGCTACTTCGTGTCGGCGGCAGCCTTGGCCTTGCCGAAGCGGGCCTCGAAGCGGGCCACACGGCCACCGGTGTCGAGGATCTTCTGCTTGCCCGTGTAGAAGGGGTGGCACTCGGAGCAGACCTCGGCGCGGACGGTGCCGCTGGAGATCGTGCTGCGGGTGGTGAACGACGCGCCACAGGTGCAGCTGACCTGCGTCTCGACGTACTCGGGGTGGATGTCGCGCTTCAAGGTGTCTCCTAGTTTCGGGAGGGCGCCGGGTCGCTGCCGCGGATTGCGGGGGCGTGAACCGGAGCCGACTTACCAGTCTGCCAGGACTGGTGCCATCTCCCCAAACCGGGGGATGGCCTTGGCTATTCCCGGGGGGCGGGAGGGGGTTCACGGA
>NZ_LIPP01000069.1:0-26858 GCF_001418335.1 Streptomyces aurantiacus
AGGGTCGACTTGCCGCTGCCGTTCGGTCCGACGAGCGCTGTCGTCGCCAACCTCGGTATCTCCGCGCTCAGTTGCCGGAGAACGGGGCGTCCTGGGTAGCCGGCGCACAAGTCGGTGAAGCGGAGGTGAGCGGGCCGCTTCGGCGGCGAGGCGGGTGAGGCGGGCGAGGGGGACTGTTTTATGAACATGATTTTCATTGTAGTGTCCTCGGCATGGAATGGTTGACGGCCCCGTTCGAAGTGACCTTTGTGCAAAGAGCCCTGTGGGCCGGCGTCCTGGTGTCCGTGATCTGTGCGCCGGCGGGCACCTGGGTGGTTCTGCGGGGGATGGCCTTCCTGGGCGACGCCATGTCCCACGGTCTGCTGCCGGGGGTCGCGCTGGCCNNGGTGGGCGCGGTGGCCAGCGCCGCCGTCATGACGGCAGGGGTCACCGTGCTCGGGCGTATGCCGAGGCTGTCGCAGGACACCGGCATCGGGCTGCTCTTCGTCGGCATGCTCTCGCTCGGCGTGATCATCGTGTCGCGCTCGCAGTCCTTCGCGGTGGACCTGACCGGCTTCCTGTTCGGTGACGTCCTCGCCGTCCGGCAGCAGGACCTCTTCCTGCTCGCGGCGGCGTTGTGCGTGGCGCTGATGGTGTCGGTTCTCGGGCATCGCGCCTTCCTGGCCCTGACGTTCGACGCACGCAAGGCCAAGACACTGGGCCTGCGTCCGCGCCTGGCTCACGCCGTGCTGCTCGGTCTGCTCGGCTTGGCGATCGTCGCCTCGTTCCACATCGTGGGAACACTGCTGGTCCTCGGACTGCTCATCGCTCCGCCGGCGGCGGCCCTGCCGTGGGCGCGCAGTGTCCGCGGGGTCATGGTGCTCGCCGCGCTTCTCGGGGTCGCTGCCACCTTCGGCGGGCTGCTGCTGTCCTGGCACCTGGGCACCGCCGCCGGCGCGACCGTCTCGGCCCTCGCGGTGAGCCTGTTCTTCCTCTCGCACGCGGCGTCCGGTCTACGGCACCGCCGTGCGCGCACCGCTCCCGTGTCCGCCTCGGCCCCGTTCCCGCCCTCGCTCCCGCCCCTGAAGTCAACTGAAGTCAACTGAAAGAAGCTTGAGGCGATCGTCATGACCGTCCGCAGAAACGTCACTCCACGGGCTTCGGCCGCACTGGTGCTCACCACGTTGCTCACCGCGTCGCTCCTCACGAGCTGTTCGGGGGAGAGCGGCAACGACTCACGATCCGCGGCGAGTTCCGCGTCCGCCACTCCGCACGGGTATGTCGAGGGGGCGCAGGAGGCCGCCGAACAGCAGTCCCGCCTGCTCCTCAACGACCCCGTCGGCGGAGACAGCCGCGTTCTCGACCTCGTCACCGGCAAGGTGCACAAGACGGCCCGGGTCGAAGGCGCCGTCCGGCTGGGCACGGACGGCAGGTTCGGCTACCTGCACGCCTCCGGTGGCACACATGTGCTCGACAGCGGCGCCTGGATGGTGGACCACGGCGATCACGTCCACTACTACAGCGCGGCAGTGCGGGACGTCGGCGAGCTTCCCGCGGGCCGGCAGGCGCAGGTGCGCAGCGACGTCGTCGTGACCGCGGTGACCGATGAGGACGGGCAGACCGTCCTGTACGACCGGAGAAAGCTGGAGAGGGGCAAGATCGTGTCCTCGGGAACGCCAGCGGGCGTCCACACCGGCGCCGTCGTGCCGTACGAGGAACACCTCCTGGCCTTCGTCGAAGAAGGCGGCAGCACGAAGCTTGTCGTGCTCGACCGTAAGGGCAAGCGCGTCGCCTCTCCGGACGTGGAGTGCGAGGAGCCGCGCGGAGACGCCGTCACCCGGCGCGGCGTGGTCCTGGGCTGCGCCGACGGTGCCCTGCTCGTGCGTGCGCAGGACGGTGCCTTCACCGCCGACAGGATTCCCTACGGCGAGGACGTACCGACGAAGGAACGGGCCGTCTCCTTCCGGCAGCGGCCCGGCAGCGACACCCTCACCGCACCGGCCGGGGACGAGGCCGTATGGGTCCTGGACGTTTCGAAACGGACCTGGACCCGGGTGGACACCGGGCCCGTCGTCGCCGCCAACACCGCCGGAGAGGGCTCCGCGCTGCTCGTCCTGGAAACCGACGGCTCGCTGCACGGCTACGACATCGCCACCGGGAAGCGGACCGCGCGGACCAAGCCGCTCCTGACCGGGGAAGGGTGGGGCGGCACCGACGGCAGGAACCCCGTGATCGAGGTCGACCGCAGCCGCGCCTACGTCAACGATCCCGAGGGCAAGAAGGTGTTCGAGATCGACTACAACGACGACCTGCGCGTGGCGCGCTCCTTCGGGCTGGACATCGAGCCGGTCCTTATGGCGGAGACCGGCCGATGAGCCGGACCGCGGCGAAACAGTATGTACGGGTGGGCGCGGCGCGGCTGCGTAGTCTGATCGTGGGCCTGCTCGCCCTCGCCACAGTCACCGCGGCCTCCGCCTGCACCACCGGTGAGGACCGGCCCGGCATCGTCGTCACGACCAACATCCTCGGTGACATCACCCGGGAGATCGTCGGCGACGAAGCCGATGTCACGGTCCTGATGAAGCCCAACGCCGACCCGCACTCCTTCGGTCTGTCGGCCGTGCAGGCCGCCGAGCTGGAACGGGCCGACCTGGTGGTCTACAACGGCCTGGGACTTGAGGAGAACGTCCTGCGGCACGTGGACGCCGCTCGCGAGTCCGGGGTCGCCACCTTCGCGGCCGGGGAGGCGGCCGACCCGCTCACCTTCCACACCGCCGACGAGAAGGGACAGCCCGACCCGCACTTCTGGACCGACCCGGACCGGGTGCGCAAGGCCACCGGCCTGATAGCCGACCAGGTGATCGAGCACGTCGACGGGGTGGACGAGGGCGCGATACGCGACCGTGCCGACCGCTACGGCGAAGAACTCACCAACCTGGCCACCTCGATGGAGAAGTCCTTCGACCGCATCCCTGAGGACAAGCGCGCCCTGGTGACCAACCACCACGTCTTCGGCTACCTCGCCGACCGCTTCGGCTTCCAGGTGATCGGCGCGGTCATCCCCAGCGGCACCACGCTGGCCTCACCCAGCTCCTCCGACCTGCGCTCGCTCACCGTGGCGATGGAGGAGGCGGGCGTACGCACCGTGTTCGCCGACTCCTCCCAGCCGACCCGGCTCGCCGAGGTCCTGCGCACGGAACTGGGCGGCAAGGTCCAGGTCGTCGAGCTGTACTCGGAGTCGCTGACCGCGAAGGGCGAGGGGGCCGACACCTACTTGCGGATGATGCGCGCCAACACCGCCGCCATGACGAACGGCCTGACCGCCACCGGCACTACCGGCACCACCGGCACCACGGGCACCTGAGCCCGGAACGGCACCGGACACCGGCCGATCCGGCCAGTCGGCCAGTCGGCCAGATCTGCGAGATCTGCGAGATCTGGCTGATCCGGCCGGGAACAACGTCGCACACCACTGCCGCCACCGAGCGCGGCACGGAAAGGAACACCGATGCACAAGTCGATACGCAGCCGAGCCCTCACGGGGACGGCCCTCGCCCTGGCGGTGGCCACGGTGCTGACCGCCTGTGGAGGCGAGGACGACTCCTCCTCCGACGCCGAGGCGAAGGGCACCGCGACCGCGAAGCCCGCCGCCGAGGTCAAGAACCCGCTGGTCGCCACCTTCGACGGCGGCCTGTACATCCTGGACGGTGAGAGCCTGAAGCCGGCCAAGACCATCGAGATGTCCGGCTTCAACCGGGCCAGCCCGGCGGGCGACGAGGACCACGTCGTCCTCTCCACCGACACCGGCTTCCGCGTGCTCGACGCCACCGGCCAGGCTCTCACCGACATCGAGTACAAGGGTGCCAAGCCCGGCCACGTCGTGCGGCACGCGGGCAAGACGGTGCTCTTCACCGACGGCACCGGAGAGGTCAACGTCTTCGACCCCGCCGACCTGAGCAGGGGCCAGAAGCCGGAAGGACGCACCTACACCTCCGCCGAGGCACATCACGGCGTCGCCATCGAACTGGCCAACGGCCAACTCCTCACCACCCTGGGCACCGAGGAGAAGCGGACCGGCGCACTGGTGCTGGACAAGAACAACCAGGAACTCGCACGCTACGAGAAGTGCCCCGGCGTGCACGGCGAGGCGGCCGCCAGGAACGAGGCCATCGCGGTGGGCTGCGAGGACGGCATCCTGATCTACCAGGACGGCAAGTTCACCAAGGTCGACGCACCCGACGACTACGGCCGCATCGGCAACCAGGCCGGCAGCGACGCTTCCCCCATCCTCCTGGGTGACTACAAGACCGACGCCGAGGCCGAGTTGGAGCGGCCCACCCGCGTCTCCCTCATCGACACCGAGAAGAAGAAACTGAGCCTGGTCGACTTGGGCACCAGCTACTCCTTCCGCTCGCTGGCCCGCGGGCCGCAGGGCGAGGCGCTCGTCCTCGGCACCGACGGTGCGGTCCATGTGATCGACCCGGCGAGCGGCAGGATCGAGAAGAAGATCCCGGCCGTGGGCAAGTGGCAGGAACCGCTGGACTGGCAGCAGCCCCGGCCCACCCTGTTCGTACGCGACGACACCGCCTACGTCTCCGACCCCAGCAAGAAGGCCCTGCACGCCATCGACCTGGAGACCGGCAAGAAGATCACCTCGGTGACCCTGCCGGAGAGCACCAACGAGCTGACGGGCGTCGTGGCCGGACACTGACCACGCACACCGCCCCGCGACCGAAAGGCCGCGGGGCGGGAGGCGGAGTCGACCGGCGCTGTCGCATCGCGCCAGGTGACCCGGTCGCGGCCGGGCCGGGTCACTGCCGTGCCAGGTCGCAGCCGGGCCCCGTCTCGGCCGTGTCAAGTCACCCGGCATGGCCCGGCATTCCCCGGTGACTGGGCGATCTCCTGCTCGGCGGCCTCGATGATGGCCAGTACGGCCGCCGCCGCGGCCACGGGATCGCGGGCCTCGACGGCCCGTACGACGGCGCGGTGACCCGGCAGCGAGGCCTCCACCGCGCCGGGGGTCTGGGTGCTGACGAGGAAACTGTGCTCCAGCGCGATGTCGACGGCGCGGCCCAGTGAGCCGAGGAGACGGTTGCCGCCGGCGTCGAGCAGGGCCCGGTGGAAGGCGATGTCGGCCTCGACGTAGCCGCTGCGGCCGGGTTCCGCCGCCGCGGCCTCCATGGCAGCCAGGGCGTCGTGCAGGGCTCGTACGTCGTCGGGGCCCGCCCGCTCGGCGGCGAGCCGGGCCGCCTCGGGCTCGACGATCCGGCGCAGTTCACCCGTGTCGCGCAGCAGAGCCGCGGCGTCCCCGGCCTGTTTCCAGCGCAGCACGTCACGGTCCAGGTGGTTCCAGTGCTCCGGGGGCAGCACGCGCGTGCCGGTGCGCGGGCGTATGTGCAGCATCCCCTTGGCCACCAGTGCCTTGACCGCTTCCCGCAGCACCCCTCGGCTGACGCCGATCTCGGCCGCGAGCGCGTTCTCGACCGGCAACGGATCACCCGGCTCCCACACGCCAGCCACGATGCGCCGCCCGAGCTCGTCGACCACACGCTGGTACATGGTCAGGAAGTGCACCACGATCTCTGCTCACCCTCTGGACGCCATTCATCGAATCATTTAATGATTGCCTCACAGGGTACGGCCCGTGGGTCCGCACCCGACAACGCCCCAACCCCGAATTCCCCCAACCCGAAATCCCCCCCAACCCGGCAACGCCCATCGCGAAGCGGACGACGCCAGAGCCACGGGAGTGACTGCATGACCGACGGTCAGAAGACGATCCGCCGCAGCCAGGCATGGTTCGGCGCAAAGGGCCGCAGCGGGATGGTGTACCGCTCCTGGATGCGCAACCAGGGATTCGGGAACGAGGTGTTCGACGGGCGTCCCGTCATCGGTATCGCGACCAGCGCCTCCGAACTGGCCCCGTGCAACGCCCATCTGACACGCGTCGCCGAAGCCGTCAAGCGCGGCGTGTGGCAGGCGGGCGGCTTCCCGCTCGCGTTTCCCACCATGGCCACCGGCGAGACCCTGATGCGCCCCACCGCCATGCTGTACCGCAACCTCATGGCCATGGAGGTCGAGGAGCTGATCCGGGCCAATCCGCTCGACGGCGTCGTGCTCCTTTCCGGCTGTGACAAGACGACCCCCGCCATGCTCATGGGCGCCGCCAGCGTCGACCTGCCCGCCGTCATGGTCACCGGCGGGCCGATGCTCAACGGCAAGTACCGCGGCCAGGACGTGGGATCCGGCACCCACGTGTGGAAGTTCGAGGAGGACCTGAAGACCGGCCGGATGACCGAGGAGGAGTGCTTCTTCGCGGAAGGGTGCATGGCCCGTTCCAACGGGCACTGCATGACGATGGGCACCGCCTCCACGATGGCCTGCATGGCCGAGGCGCTCGGCATGCAGCTGCCGGGCTCGGCGGCCTGGCCCGCGGTCGACTCCCGGCGGATGGAGATCGCGCAGGCGGCGGGGCAGCGCATCGTGGGGATGGTGGAGGAAGAGCTGCGCCCCTCGCAGATCCTGACCCGGGAGGCGTTCGAGAACGCCATCAGGGTCAACGCGGCCATCGGCGGCTCCACCAACGCCCTCATCCATCTCACCGCCATCGCAGGGCGCGTCGGCGTCGAGTTGAACCTCCAGGACTTCGACGAGCTGGTCCGCGCGGTGCCGACCCTGGTCAACCTGATGCCGAGCGGCAAGTACCTCATGGAGGACTTCTGCTACGCGGGCGGCCTGCCCGCCGTCCTGGCCGAGCTGCTCGGCGGCGAGCTGCTGCACGGCGAACAGATCACGGTCACCGGACGCACCATCGCCGAAAACACCGAGACCACCGAAAACACCGAGAACGCCGGACGCATCGACTCCGACGTCATCACCCGCCTCGACGCCCCCTTCCAGCCGGCCGGCACCGGTATCGCCGTCCTGCGCGGCAACCTGTGCCCCGACGGCGCCGTGATCAAGCAGTCCGCCGCGTCACCGCACCTGCTCACCCACCGCGGCCCCGCGCGCGTCTTCGACTCCCCGGAGGCCTACCACGAGGTGGCCGACGACCCGGAACTGGACATCGACGAGAACACCGTCATCGTCATCCGCAACGCCGGCCCCAAGGGCTACCCCGGCATGCCCGAGGTCGCCAACGTCCCGCTGCCCGCCAAGCTGCTGAAGGCCGGCGTCACGGACATGGTGCGCATCTGCGACGGCCGGATGAGCGGCACCGGGTACGGGACAGTGGTCCTGCACGTGGCGCCCGAGGCCGCCGTCGGCGGACCTCTCGCCCTGGTGCACGACGGGGACACTGTCGTTCTCGACGTCCCGAACCGCAGCCTGCGCCTGGACGTGGACGACGCCGAGCTCACCCGACGCCGGCAGACCTGGAAGGCCCCGGCCGAGCGGCACACCAGCGGCTACTCCTGGCTCTACACCCAGAACGTGGAACAGGCCGACCAGGGCGCCGACTTCGGTTTCCTGCGCGGCAGCCGTGGACACGAGGTCCCCCGCGACTCCCACTGAGCCCGCCGGCCCCCGGGCGACCGCGCCCCCGCACCCTCTCGTACGCCCTCGAAGCCCCTCGAAGCCCCTCGCATCCCCTCGTGTCCCCTCGCATCCAGGAGAGCATCGATCGTGGAATCGGCAGCAGCGCGCCCTCGTCCGGTCCTCACCGCCGGCTCCGTCCTGCCGGCGGACGCCGACCGGGCCGCCCTCGTCGCGCGCGTCCACCACCCGGAAGCGGACGGACCGTGTGTGGCCGCGGTCCGCGGCGAGCAGGTCGTCGACCTGACGGCCGTCGCACCCACCGTCTCCGACCTCATGGAACGCGACGACGCGGCGGCAGTCGTCCGCGAGGCCGACGGCGGACACGTCTGGCGCCTGGCCGAACTGCTCGACGCACCGGCCGGCCGCCATGACGTTCCGCATCTGCTCGCCCCCGTCGACCTGCAAGTGATCAAGGCAGCGGGCGTCACCTTCGCCCGGAGTCTGCTGGAACGCGTCATCGAAGAGCGCACGGGCGGCGATCCGGCGCAGGCCGCGCGGGTGCGGGCCCGCGTCGGGCAGGTGGTGGGCGGCACACTCGACGGCATTCGTCCCGGATCACCGGAGGCGGACAAGGCCAAGGAACTGCTCGTCGCCGAAGGACTGTGGTCGCAGTACCTGGAGGTCGGCATCGGACCGGACCCGGAAGTGTTCACCAAGGCCCCGGTACTGTCCGCGGTGGGCACCGGCGCCGACATCGGCGTACTCGGCGCCTCGGTGTGGAACAACCCCGAGCCCGAGGCCGTCCTCGTCGTGGACTCGCGCGGCCGGGTACGCGGCGCGACGCTCGGCAACGACGTCAACCTCCGCGACATCGAGGGACGCAGCGCCCTGCTGCTGTCCCGCGCGAAGGACAACAACGCCTCCTGCGCGATCGGCCCGTTCATCCGCCTGTTCGACGACGGCTTCGACCTCGACACCGTACGCGGGCTCGACATCGACCTGCGGATCGACGGCACGGACGGCTACGTACTGCACGGCAGCAGTTCCATGCGCGAGATCAGCCGCGACGTACTGGACCTGGTGGCCGCCACGCACGGTCCGCACCATCAATACCCGGACGGCTTCGTGCTGTTCACCGGCACGCTCTTCGCCCCCACCGAGGACCGGCAGGCACCCGGCGCGGGCTTCACCCACGAGTACGGCGACGTCGTGCGAATCTCCAGCCCGCGACTCGGCGCCCTGGTCAACACCGTCGTCCCCAGCGAGCAGGCCGCGCCGTGGACGTCCGGCGTACGAGCGCTGATGCACAACCTCGCCCGGCGCGGCGTGCTGTGAGACGACGAGGACGCGTACGGCCATGACCGTCGTACGCGTCGTCCGTACGCGTCTTCGTCGTACGGCCATCACCGAGTTCGCCCGGTCTCGCGGCCTCGCGGTCCCGCGGTCCCGTGTGCGCGGCGGCGTCGCTCTGCCGCGACGCGCGCTGCGCACACCCGGTTCATACCCGGTTCATGCCCGGGCGACCGGCTCCTGCCCGACGGTGGTGTGCAGGCGCCGCGTGTGATCCACGTGGCGCTCGGCTCCGGTCAACGTGACCCTGGCCGTCAGGCGCGGATCCGCGCTGGAGGCGGCCAACCGCACTTCCAGCTCGCCCGGTTCGACGACGCGCCGGCCGTCGCGTCCGGTGAAGGAGGCGAGGTCGGCCGGGACCGTGAACCGGATGAGTCGGGCCTCGCCCGGCTCCAGTTCGACCCGGGTGTAGCCGATGAGGCGCTGCACCGGCTGGACGACGGAGGCGACCGGGTCGTGCAGATAGAGCTGGACGACCTCGGTCCCGGACCGCCCGCCGGTGTTGCGGACGGTGAAGGCGAGGGAGAACTCGCCGTCCGTCGGAGCCTCCTGGACGTCCACGGTCAGGTCCGTCCAGTCGAACCGCGTGTAGGACAGGCCGTGACCGAAGGCGTACGCGGGGGTCGGGTCGATGTTGGACACCGAGCTGGTGTGGGCGAGCCGCGCCCCCAGGTACGTGGCCGGCTGGGAGCCAGGACCGCGCGGCACACCGACCGGGAGACGACCGGAGGGATTGACCCGGCCGCTGAGCACCCCGGCGATCGCGTGCGTGCCCTCCTCACCGGGGAAGAAGGACTGCACGATCGCGGCGGACTCCGCCACGGCGCGGCCGAGGGCGTACGGCCGTCCCGCGAGCAGCACGGTGACCACGGGAGTCTCCAGGTCGAGCACGGCGTCGAGCAGGTGCTGCTGCGCGCCGGGCAGCATCAGCGCCTCGACGTCGCATCCCTCGCCGCTGGTGCCCCGCCCGAAGAGCCCGGCGCGGTCGCCGAGCACCACCAGGGCGATGTCGGCCTCGCGCGCCACCTGGGCGGCCTCGCCGATGCCGGAGAGATCTCCGTCGTCGATCCCGGTACCGCGGGCGACCGTGATCTCGGCGTCGGGGAACTCGGCGGTGAGGGTGTCGCGCAGCGTCGGCAGCTCGATGCCGAGCGGGGTCCCGGGGTGGCGGACGCCGATGTGCTGGGGGAAGGAGTAGCAGCCCAGTACGGCGATGGGCTCGTCGGCGTTGGGACCGATGAGGGCGATGCGGCGCGGCCTGTCGAGCGGCAGGGTGCCGTCGTTGCTCAGCAGCACGACCGCCTTCTCGGCGACGGTGCGGGCCAGCGCGCGGTTCTCCGGACCGTCCAGGTCGATCCGGCCGCGCAGGGCCGCCGGGTCGTCCGGGTCCGCCCCGTCGAGCGCGGCCGGCACGGGGTTCCAGTCAGGGTCGAGCAGGCCGAGCATCGCCTTCTGGGTGAGTACGCGGCGCAGGGCGCGATCGACCAGTGCCTCCGGTATGCGGCCGTCGGTGACGGCCTCGGTCAGGGGCGCGCCGTATGTCTTGACGTTGGGCAGTTCGACGTCGATGCCCGCCCGCAGCGCCGTGCCGGCGGCGCCGGCCCAGTCGGCCGCGACGCCGTGCAGGGTCTTGAGGAAGGCGATGGCGAAGTAGTCGGCGACGACCGTGCCGTCGAAGCCCCACGTGTCGCGCAGCAGTCCGGTGAGCAGATCCTCGTCGGCCGCGGAGGGCATGCCGTCGGTGTCGGTGTAGGCGTTCATCACCGACCGGGCGCCGCCTTCACGGATCGCCATCTCGAAGGGAGGCAGCAGAACGTCGGCGCGCTCACGCGGGCCCACGGAGGAGGGCGCGAGGTTGCGGCCGGCGCGTGAGGCCGAGTAGCCGACGAAGTGCTTGAGGGTGGCGACGATCCCGGCGGACTCCAGGCCCTGCACGTATGCCGTTCCGATGGTGCCGACGAGGTACGGGTCCTCGCCGATGGTCTCCTCGACCCTGCCCCAGCGGGCGTCGCGCACCACGTCCAGGACGGGCGCGAGTCCCTGGTGGACGCCGACGGAACGCATGTCGCGGCCGATGGTGGCGGCCATGCGCCGCACCGTTTCCGGATCGAAGGTGGCGCCCCAGGACAGCGGAACGGGGTAGGCCGTCGCCCCCCAGGCGGCGAATCCCGCCAGACACTCGTCGTGCGCGAGAGCGGGGATGCCGAACCGGTTCGTGGCGGCGATACGGGCCTGGGTGCGGGCCAGCGAGAATGCACCCAGGGCGGGGTCGACCGGGACCGTGCCGAAAGGCCGGGTCAGCTGGCCGAGGCCGGTGGGCAGGAGCGCGTCGAGGTCGACGGGCTCTTCCATGTCGTGCTGATGGGGGGCCACTTCACCGCCCTGGTCGGAGGCGCCCACCCACACTCCGAACAGCTGGGCGGTCTTCTCCTGAAGGGTCATCGCGTCGATCAGGGCGTCGACTCGCGCGGTGACGGAGACGGTGGGGTCGTTCCAGAGGGAGATTCCGGGGGTCTGGTCTACAGCCACGTTGGCGTTCACTTTCCTCCGACGCCCGTCAGCCCCTTGGCCGGGGCACGACGGGCGAACAGGTAGTCGAGCAGACGAGCAGGACTCAGGGCGGGCAGATCGCGGCTGGGCTCCGGCCCGGCCCGGATCCGCTTCGCCCGGCCACCGGCCACGGTGTCGGCGTCAGCGTCGGTCAACGGCTGAATCCGGCGGTCAGACCGCTCAGCAGCTGGCGGCGGCCGAACGCGTACAGAATCAGGAGGGGCAGTGTGGTGAGGACGACGGCGGCGAGAACGGCAGGGATGTTGACCCCGTACTGGCTCTGGAAGGTCCACAGCGCGAGTGGCAGGGTCCGGCGGTCGGGGCTCTGGGTGAGGACCAGCGGCAGCAGGAATCCGTTCCAGATGGTCAGTGCGTTGAAGATGGTCACGGTGAGGATGGCCGGCCGGGTGAGTGGCGCCGCCAGCCGCCACAGCGTCGTCCATTCGGTGGCGCCGTCGACCCGCATCGAGTCGAACAGTTCTTTGGGTACGTCACGGATGAAGTTGGAGAGCACCAGCACGGACAGCGGGATGGCGAAGGCGATCGACGGAAGGATCAGCGCCAGCAGGTTGTCGTACAGATGCAGCTTGATGATGATCAGGTAGACCGGGATCACCGTCGCCTGCAGCGGGATGGCCAGGCCCATGAGGAACAGCCCGTTCACCGCGCGAAGGGTCCGCATCCGCCAACCGCGAACGATCGCGTACGCGGCCATGAAGGAGAACAGGACCGCCGGCACCACGGCGCCGACGGTGACCACGACGCTGTTCATGAGGTAGCGAAGGAAGTCGGACTCGATGACCAGCCGGTAGTTCTCCAGTGTCGAGTCGCTCGACGGCACCAGCGGGTTGGTCGAGTAGTAGCGGCTCCGGTCCTTGAGGCTGGTGATGAGGGTCCAGTACAGCGGTACGGCGACGATGACGAGCCAGAGCCAGCCGGCCAGGCCGCCGGCCCAGTTGCGCCGACGCGTCGCAGGACGGGAACGGCGTGGCCGCTCCGGGCTGGTTGTCTTCTCCGGCTGTCGCGGCTCGCTCAGCATGGTGGTCACGTTCAGGCCCCCTCAAGTTGGCTCGCGCCGGCGTCCCGGCCACCGAGCCGGCGCAGCAGCAGGGCGAGGGCCAGCCCCACCAGGACCAGGATGACCGCGATGGCGCTGGCAGGGCCCATCAGACTGGCCTGGAATCCCCGCTTGTACATGTCCAGTGCGAGGACCCGGGTGGCGTCGCCCGGGCCGCCCTCGGTCAGCACGAAGATCAGGTCGAAGAAGGTCAGCGACCCGACCACCATCAGTGTGGACGAGGTGATGATGGTGTACTTCAGCTGCGGCAGCGTGATGCTGAAGAACTGCCGGATCCGTCCGGCCCCGTCCAACTGCGCCGCCTCGTAGAGGGACTTGGGGATCTGCTGGACACCACCCTGGTAGATCAGGGAGTGGAACGGGACAAACTGCCAGGAGACGACGAAGACGACGACCCCGAACGCGAGCCCGGGCCGCCCCAGCCAGTCCTTGCTGAGCGCATCGATCTTCAGTCCGGCGCCGAGCCCGAAGTTGGGGTCGAGGAGCGCCTTGTACGCGATCGCGATCGCCGCGGAACTGAGCATCAGCGGGACGAAGTACACCACGCCCAGCACCGCACGGTAGCGCTGGCGGCCCGCCATGAACGTGCCGAGCAGGATACTCAGCGGCGTCTGGACGGCCCAGGACACGGCCATCACCAGAAACGTCACCCAGAGGGCGTGCGGCAGCCCGGGGTCGGTGAGCACCTCACGCCAACTGGTCAGTCCCGACGGGTGGATGGCGCCGATCCCGTCCCACGTGGTGAAGCTCAGTGCGAAGGCACCGATGAGCGGGAGCACGGCGAAGCCGACGAAGAGCACCAGCGCCGGCACCGCCAGCCACGGCAGGATGCTGCGCGGTTCGCGCCGCGGCGGACGGCTGGTGAGTGAGCTCATTTGCCGATGACCGCATTCAGATTGCTGGCGAACTGCTTCGGCGAGACGGACATCTGGAACAACTTGACGATGTTGTCCAGCAGGGTCTCGGCGGCCGTCGGACTGAGCGCCTGGTCCCAGGACTGGCCGAACACCTTGGCCTTGCTGGCGACGTCGTAGGTGAACTGCAGGAAGTCAGCGCCCTTGGCATCGGCCAGCAGTTTCTCGATGCCCAGCCGGATCGGCACCGACCCGTTGGCGATCCACTTCTTCACCTCGTCGTCCTGGAGGGTGCCGGTGGCGAAGAAGTCCTTGGCGATCTTCTTCTGCTCGGCGCTGGCCTTCGAGGAGATGGACAGGTACTGGGCGGGGTTGCCGACGGTGTTGCTCGGATCGCCCTTGCCGCCTTCCACGGGCGGGAAGGTCATGAAGCCCAGCGAGCCGCTGGAGACGAAGTCCTCGCCCTCGGCCTGCTGGATGCCGTACGACCAGGCGCCGTGCAGCATCATCGCGGCCCTGTCGGTGTACAGCAGCGCCTGGTCGGAGTTGGAGTCCGCGGTGATCGAGGAGAAGCCCTTGATGAACCCGTCGGCCTTGACCAGCTCCTGCACCTTGGTCAGCGCGTCGATGGCGGCCGGGTTGGACCAGGCGTTCTTCTCGCCTTCGATGACGGCCTGGAACACCTCGGGTCCGCCGATGCGGTCGAACAGGAACTCCAGCCACATCATGTTCGTCCACCGGGACTGGCCACCGAGGGCGAACGGCGCTATGCCCTTCGCGTTGAACTTGGGCACCAGCGCCATGATGTCGTCCCAGGACTCCGGCGGTTTCACGCCGACCTTGTCGAAGACCTTCTTGTTGTAGTAGAGGATGATCGGCTGCACGACCTCGACCGGCATCGCGTAGATCTTGCCGTCGACGGTCGCCGCGCCGAACGAGGACGGGAACAGCCCCTTCTTGACGTCGGCATGCTCGTCGAACCATGAGGTGAGGTCCTCGACCTGACCCGCTTCCGCGTAGGTGCGCAGCGTCCCGCCGCCCCAGCCCCAGATGATGGTGGGCGCCTTCCCGGCGCCGATGGCGGTCTTGATCTTCGTCTTGTACGCGTCGTTCTCGAAGGTGGTGTCTTCGATCTGCGCTTTGGGGTGGGCCTTGTTGTACGCGTCCACCGCTCCGGCTCTGACGCCTTCCTGCGGCTGGCCGTTCAGGTACCAGTACGAGGCCCCACCGTTGCTCTTGCCGGGGCCGGACGAGCCGCAGGCCGCCAGTGCCGCAGAGGCCGGCACGGCGGCGGCCAGGCCTAGGAGGGTACGTCGGGAGAGCGCCATGTTTTTCTCCGCACTCGAGAGCCATCGGCTTCTCGTGAGTCATCGTGAGTCATGGTGAAAGGTTTTCGAAACAGCCTTCTCCGGGCTCTGTTCGTGCAAATTAGGTTTCGGGCTGATGCCGTGTCAAGGCTCGTGCACGCACGTTGTCGAGCTGCAACCAGCTGCGTAATATCGAGCGAGAACGACCTTCGAAAGGCTTTGGCAGCCGTCGAAACATTTCGAAATGAGCTGGCTGGGAGCGAGGGTGATGCGATGACCGCGGCTGACACGTCGTCGACGCAGGTCATGCCGTGCAGGCAGGACCCGGTGCCGCCGTTGCCGGACCGGGCCGATGCCCTGGATCGTCGGACGTGTGGAGGCCGAGAGGCTCGGCGGCACCTCGCCGGACGAGCCCGGTGCCGGGTTGCCGTACGGTTGACCGGTTGCACCCGCGTTGCCGGTCGGACCGGCGGCTCACCCCGCTGGTGGACGTACAGCTGAGAGGAACCGATGCGACCGAACGCCAGGCGCACCACTTTGGCGGACATCGCCCAAGCGGCTGGGGTCTCCATCGCGACCGTGTCCAAAGTGGTCAACGGTCGCGGTGACGTGGCGCCGCACACCCGTACCCGGGTGCAGGAACTGCTGCATCAGCACCACTACCTCGCGCCCGTGTTCCGCCACACCGAGGCCGTCGAGATCCCGACCATCGAGGTGCAGTTCAAGGGCGGCCTCAAGTCGTACGTGGCCGAGACCCTGGAAGGCATCGTCGACTCCGCCGCCGAGTTGGGGGCCTCGGTGGTGATCAGCAAGGCGTCCAGTGCCCCGCACTGGGCCCGGGACCTGGTCTCGGCCGGGCGCCGCGCCGTCATCGCGGTCACCAGCGTGTACACCACGGCGCACCTGAACGAACTGGCCCGGTCCGGGCTGCCGTTGGTCGTTCTGGACCCGCTGCACCTGCCGGACAGCCGGGTCAACAGCGTCGGGGCGACCAACTTCACCGGCGGCCTGGCCGCGACCCAGCACCTGCTCTCCCTGGGCCACCGCCGCGTCGCCTATCTCGGCGGACCGACCATGGCCGTATGCAACCAGGCACGCATGCACGGCTACCGCGCCGCCATGGAGGCGGAAGGAGCGCCGGTACCCGACGTCTACGTCCGGCCCGGAGAATTCACGTACGAGACCGGGTTGCTCGGCGCCACGGCGCTGCTGGGCCTGCAAGAGCCCCCGACGGCGATCTTCGCAGGCAACGACGAGATCGCGGTCGGTGTCATCGAGACCGCCCGCGTCCGAGGCCTGCGCGTCCCCGAAGACCTGAGCGTGGTCGGCTTCGACGACACGAGCCTCGCCCAGATGGCCTCACCGCCACTGACCACCGTGCGCCAGCCCCTACGGGAGATGGGCGGCGCCGCCCTGCGCACCGCCCTCCGACTGGCCAACGGCGAAAAGGTCGGCTCCCACCACATCGAACTCGCCACCGAACTCGTGGTGCGGGCATCGACGGCGCGGCCCCGTGAAGAGACTGTGGCGCGTGGGTAATTGCAGGTGAGGGGCGCTCGGGCGGGATCGGCGAACTCCTAGGGAGAACGTTCCTTCTTGACAGGCGTGGGCTGAGCCATGATGCTGGAACGAGATAGAACGTTCAGTCTTGCTTCGGCATTCGGCATTCGGCATTCGGCATTCGGCGTTCGGCGGTTCGTCGCGCTCGCCTCCATGCGGAGGCAGAGCCGAGCGTGGCAGCTCCTGCCGAATCGCGCTTCCCTCTTCGTCATCGTCACAGCCCGAAAGGATCACCGTGACCACCGTCACGTCGTACGACGTCGTCATCTCCGCATCAGCCCGGCCAGCCCGTCCGGGTCGTCCGGGTCGTCCGGGCCGGGTCACAACCGTCACGGAGGACGCATGAGCGAGCAGCAGCCCGGCGGCGTCCGGGGGAGGGCCGGAGACAGGTCGGCGGCGGATCCGGGAGGAGAGGACGCACAGCAAGAGCCGGGTTTCACCACAGCGAAGACGCGCTTGACCGCTCTCGGCGGGCGGATCGCGCGCGGGGCACTGGTCGGCCTGGTGGCCGGCGGCGCGGGGCTGGCGGTCGGCCAACTGCTCGCGGTGGCCACGGGCGAGGCGTCTTCGCCGGTGGTGGCAGCAGGGGACTGGGCGATCAGCATCACGCCCACGTGGCTTGAGCAGTTCGCGATTCGCAACTTCGGCAGCAACGACAAGACAGTGCTGCTGACCGGTGTCTACGTGACGGTGGCGGTGGGGGCGGCCGCCCTCGGCGTGCTCGCCCGCACTCGGCTGACCATCGCGAGCATGGTGACCGCGGTGTTCGGTGTGGTCGGCGCGCTCGCCGCGGTCACACGACCGAGTGCGACCATGGGTTGGCTGGTTCCCTCGCTGCTCGCCGGACTCGCCGCGGCGTTGGTGCTGCGCCAACTGACGCTCTTGTCACTGAAGGAATCGGAGCCTGTCTCCGAGCCGAGCGACAGACGCCGCTTCGTACTGGGCACGGTGGGTACGGCCGCGGGCGCGCTGGTGGCCGGATACGGCGGCAGGGTGTGGGTCAAAAAGCGCTACGACGTTTCGGGCGCGCGCGCCAAGGTGGTGCTGCCGACCCCGGAGAACGCGCTGCCCGAACCGCCCGCCTCGGCGCACCCGAACGTGCGCGGGCTCGATCCGTTCATCACTCCGAACTCCGAGTTCTACCGGGTGGACACGGCGCTCACACTCCCTCGGGTGGACCCGGGGGACTGGAAGCTGAAGATCCACGGCATGGTGGACCGCCCGTTCGAGATCACCTTCGACGAGCTGCTCTCCTACCGGTTCGAGGAACACGACATGACCTTGACCTGCGTGTCGAACCCGGTGGGCGGACCGTACGTCGGCAACGCGCGCTGGCTCGGCACTCCCTTGGCGCCGCTGCTGCGCCGCGCCGGCGTCCGCCGCGGGGTGGACATGATCCTGTCCACCTCGGCTGACGGGATGACGATCGGCTCGCCGGTCGAAGCGGTGCTCGACGGCCGGCAGGCCATGCTGGCGGTCGCGATGAACGGTGAGGCGCTGCCGATCAGGAACGGCTTCCCGTGCCGGATGCTGATCCCCGGCCTGTACGGATATGTGTCGGCCACCAAGTGGCTGACCGATCTGAACCTCACCACGTTCGCGTCCTCCGACGCGTACTGGACGCCGCGTGGCTATTCGCCGCAGGCCCCGGTCAAGACCGCGTCCCGGATCGACGTGCCGGCGAAGGGGGCGAAGGTACCGGCCGGGGCCGTGGTGCTCGCCGGCACGGCCTGGGCCAACCACCGCGGCCTCGCCGCGGTGGAAGTGCAGATCGACACCGGGCCCTGGCGGGAGGCGACGCTGGCGACGGCGGACACCCCGGACACCTGGCGGCAGTGGTCGTACCAGTGGGAGAACGCGTCCAAGGGCTCGCACAAGGTCAAGGTGCGCGCGACCGACGGCACCGGCGCGGTGCAGACCCCGGACGTCCAGGATGTGGTGCCGAACGGCGCCACCGGCTACCACGCCATCACCGTCCAGGTTTCCTGACCGACCGCGCGGGCGGCGCGGGCGACGTGTGACGCCACGAGCACCGCCGCGACGCGGCCTTGTCCGTCCTGGAACGCCCCCCTCGATTCGCGAGACAGAATGTTCGGTCTTGACTCGTACGGCGGAGGCGCACTAGATTCACCGTTGTATCGAACGCTACATATACAGATCGCCGAGTCGGTCTGAATCGCACAGCAATTTCGGTCTGAATCGCACAGCAATCAAGGATGGTCATGCTCCGTAGGACTTCACCGCGAACCCTTGGCTTCGGCCTTTCCCTCGTCACCTTGGCGACACTCGCGGCCGCATGCGGTGGTTCGTCCGGCGACTCGTCGGACGCCGGCTCGACGACGAAGACACCGAGTTCGGCCGGCTCAAGTTCGACGACGGCCTCGGCGGCGCCGAACTCGGCCGGCCCGGGTGCGAAGTTGGTCTTGAAGACCGCGAAAGGCAGCGCAGGCATCTGGCTCACCGACACGGCTGGACGCACGCTGTACCTGAACACCAAGGACAAGGGAACGACGTCCAACTGCTATGACACGTGCGCCAAGAAGTGGCCGCCACTCACCACGACCAAACCGGTGACCGTGACCGGCAAGTACACCGTGCCGAGCAATCTGGGCACCATCACCCGGACCGACGGCGCCAAGCAGGTCACCTACGGAGGCCACCCGCTGTACTACTTCAAGGGCGACACCGCTCCTCAGCAGATCAAGGGCCAAGGCGTCGACAACACATGGTTCCTCATCGGACCGATCGCCAACATCATGAACGGCACCAAGCCGTAACCACTCGGGTCGCCGTCCATGACCTCGCGAGCCTCGCGCTTCATGAAACGGGTTGTCCGGCGGGCGGTACGGGCTCAGACGCTGATCACGGTCTTCCCGATCGTCCGCCCGCTCTCGGCCAGTTCGTGGGCTGTTTTCATCGTGTCCACACTCAGGCCGCTGAGCACCGTCGTGGCGATGGGACGCAGCCGGCCCGCGACGACATCCGCTGCCAGTTCGGCGAGGATTCTGCCCTGGCCGGCGATGTCGCCACCGGCCGTGATCCTGCTGAAGACGGTTTCGGTGTGCAGCGACACGGACTTACCGGCGAGCGGTCCAAGATCGAGGGGACTGTTCAGGTCGACGGCGGCAAGGTGACCGAATGGGCGCAGGATCTCGGCGATCCAGCCGACATTGCCAATGGTCCCCGACGTGGACAACACCAGGTCGATCCGGTCGACGCCGGCGTCGCGCAGCTGACCGGGTACGTCTCCGGTGTGGTCGACGACCACATCCGCTCCCATCCTCGTGCACCACTCGCGTGATGCGGGACGCGAGGCCGTGCTCGCCACCACGGCCGAGGTCCTGCTCTTCAGCAGCTGTGTGGCCAGCGTCCCCACGCCGCCGGCGCCGCCGACGATCAGCACCCGGTCGATTCCCGCCGCCAAGCCGTCGTGATCGCGGAACATCGCCTCCCAGGCCGTGAGGCCGCCGATGGGCAAGGACGCGGCGTCGGAGAAGGACAGTTGGTCCGGAATCCTCGCCACCACCCGATGGTCGACCGTGAGCCGCTCCGCCCAGGCGCCGTCTCGTGTCCAGTCTCCGGTGCCCATGACGCGGTCGCCGACCGCGAAGCCGGTGGCTTCCGGTCCCACGGCTTCCACCACCCCGGCGAACTCCCACCCCAAGATGACTCGTCCGCCCGGTTCGGCGCTGCGCAGCTGCCGGATCGCCGCTTCTCCCGGATTGATTCCCACAGCGCGGATGCCGACGAGCAGATCCGCCTCGCGCAGCCGTGGTTCCGCGGTGTCGATGAGCTCGATGGCGAACGCGTCGAGCGAGTGGGCCTTCTCGTAGGCGAGGGCTTTCACGTGGCACTCCTGTCGTGCTGGGTCATGATCTTCTCCGCTCAGTTCTGTTTGAGAGCGTGCAGGGCCGAGAGCGGGCCGCCGCCGACCTGCATCAGCCGGCCGCCTTCCCGCAACGACCCGGCGTCCACCGGTGCGAAGCCGATCTCGTCGGCAAGCGCACAGAAATCTGTTTTCGCGTCCGCGTCGTCCCCGGCATGGAAGAGCAGCTGGCGGCCTTCCGCGTGTCGCGGGTCGGGCACGATGTACTGGGCGAACAGCGTGTTGAACGCCTTGATCACGCGTGCGCCGGGAGCGTGCCGGGCGACGAATTCACTACCCGTCTCCGAACCGAGATCGACATGGTCTCTCGGCGTCGGGCCGGTCATCTGATTGGTGGTGTCGACCAGGATTCGGCCGTCCCACGCGGCCACGTCGGCCAGCGCGGCGGGGATGTCCTGCCACCTGACCGCGAGGAACACCATCTCGGCCGCGGCTGCCTCGGCGACTGTTCCGGCGGTGGCCGACGGCCCCAGCCGCGCCACCGTGTCACGCAGTGTGTCCGGGCCGCGGCTATTGCTCAGGATGACGCGATGACCTGCCGTCACGAGATGGCCGGCGATGCCCTGCCCGATCGTGCCCGCCCCAATGGTTCCGAAGTCCACCGGCGTCTTCCTCTCAAGGTGTTCAGGCGGTCCGCGTACCCGACCCGCCTCTACGATGACGTTCACCATCAAAAGCAATGATGGTTAGCATCATTATTGATTGTCAAGCCGGAGCGCGTGCGTGGACACCTTTTTGATGTCAGGTACCATCGCAACGGGCGAGATCGAGGTGTCGACCTCCGCCCGCACGCAGCGGTGCCGTCTTGTCGAGGAGGTGTCCCAGGTGCCACGTATCACTCAGGAGCAGAAGAAGCTCAACCGCGAAAAGATCGTCCAGGCAGCAGGCGAAGGCTTCAGGCTGCACGGCGTCGACGGGATCGGCATCGAGGAGCTGATGAAGACCGCCGGGATGACGCACGGAGGGTTCTACAACCACTTCTCCTCGAAGGAAGACCTCGCCGTCGAGGTCTACCGTCAGGGCTTCGCCGACTCGCTCAACGCGCTCGCCGCCATCCGCAAGGCGCATCCCCGTTCCGCCCGGGCAGCCCTGCACGACATGGTCGACGGATACGTGACGGCCGCCCACCGCGATCACCCGGAAACCGGCTGCGCCTCAGCCGCCCTGGCTGTGGACGCCGGACGCCACGGCGCCACATCTCAGGCCGAGTACCGACGCGGGCTTGAGGGATACTTCAGCGCCATCACCGAGATGATGCTCGATCGCGCGCACCAAACCGGCACCGAACCGACTTCGGCAGAAGCCCGCGAACAGGCAGTGGCGCTGTTCTGTCAGATGGTCGGCGCGCTGGTGGTCTCCCGCGCTGTCGCCGAGGCCGACCCCGGACTGTCCGACGAAGTCCTGACAGCCAACCGCAAACAACTCAGGCGGAGCTGAAGCAGACGGAGCCAAACAGGATCGCGACGAAGCTGACGAGTGCGGCGTCGATCCTGCTCAGCCCGGCGCTGTTGGACAGGTACTTGGTCATGTACGTCGAGTACGTGTAGTCGGCCAGCGTGCCGCCCATGCTGAACCCGAAGACGAGCGCCACGGTGCGCCGGTAGGCCCACAGACCGCGCAGAGTGCCGCGGTCCTTCTCCTGCCCGGCGTCCTCGACGGCCTCCGCGAACGCCTCAGTCTCGACCAGGCTGCGGCGCAGATAGAACACCACCGCGGCGCCCAGAGCACCGACGATGAACGGGATGCGCCAGCCCCAGGAGGTCAGCGTGTCCTGCGACATGGTCTGCTGGAGCAGGATTCGCAGGCCCAGCCCGATCAGCTGGCCCACCTTCATCGAGACCATCTGGAAACTGCAGAAGAAGCCACGCCGGTGCGGGGGCGCCGCCTCGCTCAGGTACGTCGCGCTGGCCGCGTACTCGCCTCCTACCGACATGCCCTGCAGCATCCGTGCCAGCAGCACGGCCGCCGCCCAGTAGCCGATCTGGGCGTGGGTGGGGACGACGGCGATGAGGAAGGCGCTGAGCGACATCAGCAGGACAGTGACATTGAGCGCGGCCTTGCGGCCTTTGCGGTCACCGAGGCGGCCGAGCAGCCAGCCCCCGACGGGCCGCATGAAGAAGCCGACCGCGAAGATGCCCGCGGTGTGCAGGAGCTGGGACGTGGCGTCACCGAGATGCATTGCTGAGGTGAATCCGCATCACCGCAGGTCGCAGGCATCTTGACCGAAAGATCGGAGGACAACCAGGTGCTCGTGCCCATATCTAATTTCTGCTTAAGACTTCGCTTCCGGGCCGACAGCGATGCGGGGACGAACCCTGACGACAATGTCTGCAATATTGCTGTGCAGATTGTTAACAATCTTGTAGCCTGCGTCAGGTCTCGGCCCGAGGCATCAGCGAGGCACTTGCTGCTCGACGACGGGAGACCCCATGCAGCGGCTTTCCGCGTCCTCTCCGGACGTGACACACCCCCGCTCCCCTGGTACGCGGGGACGCCCTGCGACCCGCACGCACCTGTTGAGAGGCATGGCCGTCGCGGGCTCTTTGGCCATCACGGCCTTCGGGGTGCCGACCTCCGTCGCGGTGGCCGTCTCCACGGCAGCCTCCTCGCAGGACCGTGGCCGAGCTGCCGACCCCCAGGACGCCGCACTGGCCTTCGACTCCGCCGCCTACACGACGATCACCGTCACCGTCGACGGACAGCCGATGAACGTACGCTGGTACAAGGAGATCTGTTACGTCGCCAACCCTGTCGCCGCGGCGGCACAACAGCCCGGCGGCCCCGGCGGCGGCAGCACCACGATCCCCAACACCGCCTGCGGCTACCAGAGCATGAACGTGTTCGTCCCCGAGAGCGCCTTCGGCAACCAGCGGACGCCGATCTACTTCGCGGTGAACAACAGCGGCTGGATGGCCAGTTACATCAGGGCGAGCGTGACCAACGGCACCTCCTACAACAGCTCGACCAGTAACGTCGGCGCTGCGCTGAAAGCCGGGTACGTCTTCGCCGACGTCGCCAACCGAAGCCGCGGACTGACAGGCGCCGACGGCTCGTTCACCGGCAAAGCCCCTGCGGCAGTGGCCGATGCCAAGGCCGCCGTCCGCTACCTGCGCCTCAATGACGCCACGATGCCCGGCAGCGCCGAGCGGATCGTCGTCAACGGCACCAGCGGCGGTGGCGCCCTGGCGTCGATCCTCGGTGCCTCCGGCAACAGCGGCGAGTACAACCTCTACCTCGCGCCATCGGTGCCGCCGGCATCGACGCGAAGGGCCGAAGCACCCTGCGCGACGACGTCTTCGCCGCCAACGCATACTGTCCGATCACCGACCTCGGCAATGCCGACGCGGCCTACGAGTGGCTGTACAACGTCCTCGCCACCCGCGACATCACCGGCGAGAACCCCTCGCCCGTGGATGCCGCCGCGATCGCGAGCCAGTTTCCCGCGTACGAGCGGAGCCTCGGTCTTCGCAACCCCGACGGCTCCCGGCTCACCGCCGCGAACATGCTCGACGCCATAAGAAGGGAGGTCATCCGTTCCGCGGAGACCTACCTGAAGGCGGATCCCGACCACACGATCCCGCCGCTGGGCGGCACCTTCGAGATTCAGTCAGGCGGGCCAGGAGGCCCGCCCACCACCACGTCGTACGTCAACGACTGGATCGACGTCGACAGCGCCACCGACAGGGTGCTCTCCGTCGACATGACGAACTACCTCGCCTTCGTCGCCGAACAGGCCACGCTCAAGACGACCCCCGCCTTCGACGCCGTCGGCGTCAACGGGGACGTCGACAGCCGCACCGAGACCAACCTCTTCGGCCCGCCGGCCCAGAAGTACATGAACTACACCGAGTACAGCTGGAACCACAACAATGTCGCCGGTGACGGCAGCGGCATCGACGACACCGGGCTGACCTGGGATCAGTACACCAGCAAGAAGAGCACCACCGTCGACGACCAGGTACACCTGATCGACCCGATGGACTTCATCGGCACCAGCGCCGACACCGCGCCGAACTGGTACGTCCGCAACGGCACCCGCGACCGGGACACCTCGTTCATCGTCTCGCTCAACCTCGACCGGGCGCTCGCCGCGGACAAGCAGGTCAAGGACGTCGACCACCAACTCGCCTGGAACCAGCCGCACGCCGGCAACTACGACGTACCCGAAGCCATGGCCTGGATCGCCAAGGTCGTCCGCGCGGCCGGCAACCCGCCACTCGCCTCCGGACGCCACGGATAGCCCGGCGGCGCACCGCGCACCACGCACCGCGCACGCCGACGGCGCTGCCGCGAAGCTGTGCGGCTTCGCGGCGCAGCGGCGGCCGCGACGGGGGGCTGCGCCGGGCCGCGCGCACGTGCGAGGAGTCATCCTTCTTGCCACGGTCGGTCGGATTCGATTTCGTCAGCTGCCCTGATCGGACGCCCTTTTTCTGCGTCTGGAAGAAGCCCAGTTTCTTCGGCGAGTACGACACCAGAAGGTTCTTCGTCTGCTGGTGGTGCAGGCCCGCCATAGCCTCTGAGCTGTGGCTATGGATGGAATCGACTGCGGTTGAGCCGAGTTGGTCCGCGCCTGGTCCGGATCTTGTTCCGAGGTCTGTGGCATCGGCGTGCGAGGCCCGGTATTCGAAATGGCGCATGTCCTCCGGGGCAACCGCACAATGGATCTCGCCGGAGCAGGGCGACAGCGGCTGTCATGCGCGGCTGCTTGCACGGGGCGTGCACCTGCAATGAGAGGAGTATGCGATGACCCGACTTCCTGACCGGTGGGGTGACTGTCTGACTGTCTGACCGGCTTCAGGGCGCGGGGGGCCGAGCCTGCAGCATCGCGGTACCCGAACCGTCCCGGTGTTCATGCGCAGCAGCCTGTGGCGGTTGCGGATCAGGACGCCTTTGGCCGGTGCCGAGGGCCCATGCGTCGATGTCCTCATAGCGTCGCGGGCCCGAGTGGCCTTTTACTGTGCTGCCGACCAGGTGGAGGCGTTCGGTCTGCCAAGGGTGTCCGGTGAAGCCGTCGAGGCAGGCGGCCGCCGCCGTTACGGACGAGCTGTCGTAGCGGCGGGCGCGGGCCAGCGTGAGGTGGGGACGCAGCGGGCGTTCGACGGAGGCGATGCCGCAGTCCCTGAGCCGCACCTGTACTGCTTCGGCCAGCTCGTGCAGTTGGTCGAGATTGCCCTCGATGCCGCTCCACAGCACTCGCTCGTCGAAGTGTCCGCCACCGAGGAGTGCCAGTTGGAGAGGGGGCGGGCGGCGGCCAGGTCGGCGAGGGGTGAACGAAGCCGTTGGACGGCCTGTATCGGCAGCTCGCCGAGGAAGGCCAGGGTGATGTGCCAGTCCTCGATGCGGTTCCAGCGCAGGCCGGGATGGGCGGCGTAGGCCGGGCTCAGTGCGTGCGCCAGCTCGTTCTTCGCATGGTCGGGCGGTGCGAGGGCGATGAACGCGTGCTGGGCGGCGGTCCGGGTCGGTTCGGTCACGGATGCCTTCATACCTTATGCGTTCGCCCGTTCTCCTCGAAGACCAAGGCCGGGAAGCTTGCCGACGGCTCCGAGACCTGGGATCGCCTCGTCACCCCTTGGCGCATCCTCAAGCACCGCGCGTCCTTGACTTCGGCGCCGGGTATGGCCTCTCTGACACGGTTGTCCTGGTCAGCCCGGAAGAGACACGCTCCATCACCGGCTGGGCGAACACAGCATCCCTGACGACGCGTCACTGTGCTCCTCCACCCGCTACGGCGCCTGCCGTGACTGGCGGTTCGCATGGTGGTGTGTGCCTGGCGGGATCGGTACACGCCGTTGCTTTCGGAGGACGCGCGACAGACCGACTGATCGCCCCTGGATCGACACGGCCGCTTCCGCACGGCCCACCTCAGCCGGAATGGGCCTCGCCTCACGCGATATATCGACATAGAAATTCTCAAGCGTGTTGCTGCGACATCTTTCCCTGCACGCCGGTCCGCCCTATCGACGGTGGCACCCGCACGGCGGACACGTAGATGCATACGTCGGATGTGTTGAGCGTGCAGGATGGTTGGTCAAAGTGGTCTCGATGCGCGAGTACCGGCGCGCACGCACGACAGCGTCCGGACTTCGGCGACGGCGGAATAGGACCGTCGCCCGGAGCCTTGTGCGAGATGCCGGACCGAACCGCCTGAAGACGTGACCGCAGTGGCATCCACCTCCGAAGGAGCAGTTCCATGGCCCTCACCCGCGAAGAGCGTGAGCAATTCCTCGCCGAGCCGCACATCGCGGCCCTGGCCGTCGACGCAGGCGAGGGCAGGGCGCCGCTCACTGTGCCGATCTGGTACCAGTACGCGCCCGGCGGCGACATCTGGATCCACACCGGCAAGGGCTCACGCAAGCACGAACTCATCGCTAAGGCCGGCCGGTTCACGCTCATGGTCGACCGCATCGAGCCGACCATCCGGTACGTGTCCGTCGAGGGCCCGGTGACCTCCACGGTCCCCGCCACCAGTGCGCATCTGACCGAGATGGCCTCGCGCTATCTGCCGCCTGAGAAGGTCGACGGCTACGTCGAATTCGCCGAGGCGAACCACGGCGAAGCAGTCATCATCACGGTCCGCCCGGAGCGCTGGGTCTCCTCCGACCTCGGCAACATCTGACCGGTCACGTCCGTCGCGTCGACGCGTGCTCTGCCTGCCCGCTGCCCGCTGCCGCTGCCCGAGCCCCTCCTACGGTGCTGGCTAGGGGCGCGGTCCGGTTCGGTTACAAGAATGTCCCCGGCTACCTCGATAACACGTTGCTCACGCGCCTGGTGGAGTCCGGTCAGATCGGTACGACTGGCACTAGGGCCCTTCTGATGGA
>NZ_LIPP01000069.1:26864-63513 GCF_001418335.1 Streptomyces aurantiacus
ATCCATCAGAAGGGCCCTAGCACCGACCTCGTCCGTCAGCAGGTCATCCGCAGTTTCCGCGGCCGGCGCAACCTCGTGCTCTCCGCGCTGAGTGGGAAGGAGCCGCCACAGTCGGAACGGAACGCACAGCGCAGGGCCGGGCGTTGACGCACGTGGGTCGAGGTTCTGAGCGCGGACGGTCCCGCGCCGTCAGGCGAGCACGGTGCAGGGCAGGCCCTACCTTGCCTCGCGCTGAAAGCGGGGCGGTCCTTGCGTGCCACCTGCCCTGCCTGTCAACGGCCGCCGATATCGTGCGTGGTGTGGTGGGAACTGAAGACACGTGCCTGATCGTGGTTCGCGGTAACAGCGCCTCGGGGAAATCGTCCGTTGCGGCGGGATTGCGTGAGAAGTTCGGCCGCAACCTTGCGATCGTCGGCCAGGACAACCTGCGCCGGATCGTGCTGCGTGAACGCGACCGGCCCGGCGGCGCCAACATCGGCCTGCTCGACCTGACCGCCCGCTACGCCCTGGCCAACGGTTTCCACGTCGTCGTGGAGGGCATTCTGTACGCCGACCACTACGGCACGATGCTGCGGGACCTGGTGCGCGCCCACCGCGGCGTCACGCGGTGCTACTACCTTCACGTGCCCTACGCGCAGACGGTGCTCCGGCACGCGACGAAGCCCGATGCCGCGTATCTGAAGCACGTCACCGCCGACCACCTGCGTGACTGGTACCGCGAGATGGACCTGCTGCCAGACGCCCTGGAGAGCGTCATCGACCCTGACAGCCCTCTGGACGCCACCATCCAGCGGATTCTACGCGAGAGCGGCCTGGACCGTGTGCCCCCGGTTGACTGACGCCCCGTCAGCGGCACGACGCGGTCATTGTCCACCTTGGGTGCGTCGTTCGGGCTGGGTCGGCGGGACCACCTGGCCCGCTACTGCCCCGGGAAAATTCGCTTGAGTCGCCACTTGTGACGTCAGGTGCCAAGGTGATCGCGGACAGTGGTGTCTGTGTAGAGGTTGCCTGGAGCGGAACGGAGCCTCCAGGCAACCGGCTTGAGGCTCTAGAAGAACCCAAGTTTCTTCGGCGAGTACGACACAAGGAGGTTCTTCGTCTGCTGGTAGTGCTCCAGCATCATTTTGTGGTTCTCGCGACCGATGCCGGACTGCTTGTAGCCGCCGAACGCCGCGTGCGCCGGGTACGCGTGGTAGCAGTTCGTCCACACCCGGCCCGCCTGGATCGAACGTCCCGCTCGGTACGCCGTGTTCATGTCGCGCGTCCACACCCCGGCGCCGAGTCCGTACAGGGTGTCGTTGGCGATCTTGATGGCGTCGTCGAAGTCCGAGAACGACGTGACGGACACGACGGGACCGAAGATCTCTTCCTGGAAGACCCGCATCCTGTTGTCGCCCTGGAAGATCGTTGGCTGTACGTAGTACCCGCCCGCCAACTCACCGTCATAGTCGATACGGTGACCACCCGTCAGTACCTTGGCGCCCTCCTGCTGGCCGATGTCCAGGTAGGAGAGGATCTTCTCCAACTGGTCGTTGGAGGCCTGGGCACCGATCATCGTGTCGGTGTCGAGCGGATGGCCGGGCTTGATCAGCTCGGTGCGGGCGATCGCCGCGTCGAGGAACTCGTTGTAGTGGCCCTGCTGAACGAGTGCGCGGGACGGACAGGTGCACACCTCGCCCTGGTTCAGCGCGAACATCGTGAAACCTTCGAGCGCCTTGTCCCGGAAGTCGTCGTCCCGCGCCCACACGTCGTCGAAGAAGATGTTCGGCGACTTGCCGCCGAGTTCGAGCGTGACCGGCTTGATGTTCTCGGAGGCGTACTGCATGATCAGCCGCCCCGTCGTGGTCTCGCCGGTGAACGCGACCTTCGCCACCCGCGCGCTGGACGCCAGGGGCTTGCCCGCCTCGACACCGAAGCCGTTGATGATGTTGACGACGCCCGGCGGCAGCAGGTCCGCGACCAGGCTCATCCAGTAGTGGATGGACGCAGGGGTCTGCTCGGCGGGCTTGATCACGACGGCGTTGCCCGCCGCGAGCGCCGGCGCCAGCTTCCACACCGCCATCAGGATTGGGAAGTTCCACGGGATGATCTGCGCCACGACGCCCAGCGGCTCGTGGAAGTGGTATGCCACCGTGTCGTCGTCGAGCTCGCCGAGCGACCCCTCCTGTGCCCGGATCGCTCCCGCGAAGTAGCGGAAGTGGTCGATGGCGAGGGGGATGTCGGCGGCCAGGGTCTCGCGGACCGGCTTGCCGTTCTCCCAGCTCTCCGCGACCGCGAGCTTCTCCAGATTCGCCTCCATCCGGTCAGCGACCTTGAGGAGGATGTCGGCCCGCGCGGTCACCGACGTGCGGCCCCAGGCGGGGGCGGCGGCGTGCGCCGCGTCCAGCGCGCGCTCCACGTCCTCGGCCGTGCCTCGCGCGATCTCCGTGAACGGCTGCCCGTTCACCGGACTCGGGTTCTCGAAGTACTGCCCACGGGCCGGCTGTACGTACTCGCCGCCGATGAAGTGGTCGTACCGCGACTGGTAGGAGACGATCGCGCCTTCGGTGCCGGGCGCCGCGTAACGGGTCATGTGCTCTGCCTCCCGAGGAAGGGCCGCCCGCCTTTGGACAGCACTCGCCGCGAGGGTAGGGGCGCGGAGGTTGCAGGTACGTTGCGCCGCCGGGCCGGGCCGGGCCGGGCCGGACCAGGCCAGGCACGGCGGCATGGCGGGCTGGGCACGGCGGGCCGGCTGAGCGACCGTTGCCGACCGCACGAGCCGCAGCCGTACGTAGCTGTAGAGGTACGTCAGCGTCGCGCCCATCCGGCGTACGCCCCGGGGTACGCCGACTGTTCGGTCTCCAGCTCCGCCAGCCGTGCCCGAACCGGAGCGGTCGGGCGGCTGGTGGCCAGTGCTCTCCACACGTCGAGGTCGTCCTCGCCCCACGGCGCCTGGGCCCAGTGCGCCAGCAGGTCGGGGTCACGGCCGGCGACGAGGGCGGCCCGCAGTCCGTCCGCGAGCCGGCGGCGCAGCCGCACCACCGCCGGGGCCCGTGAACCGGGCAGCAACGGACCGGCGTACGCCGCCACGGCCGCCGTGACCGCGCCGGCGCCCAGCTTGCGCTCCACGACCGCGACATCGGACTCGACCGGAACCGCGAGCCGGTAGGGCCGTGAACCCAGGACTCCGGTGCCGAGCAACCGGCGCAGGCGGGCCAGTTCGGCGCGCAACGTCACCGGCGTCACCGACTCGTCCTCGTACAAAGCGCATTGCAACTCGTCGCCCGTCAGGCCGTCCGGATGCCGGGAGAGCAGCACCAGGAGCTCGCTGTGCCTGCGGCTCAGGCGCACCGTGCGGCCGTCCGCCACCAGCAGCGCCTCGTCCCGGCCCAGAGCGGTCAACTGCAGGGCGTCGGTGGCGGCCGGTATCGGGGTGAGCAGCGCCAGCTGGGACTCGGCGGCGCGTGCCACGGCCTGCACGAAGCCCAGGCTGTGCGGATGCGCGAGCCCGTCCCCGCCGGTGATGTCGACGGCGCCGAGCAGCCGCCCCGTGCGAGGGTCGTGCACCGGAGCCGCCGCACACGTCCATGGCTGGACCCGCCGGATGAAGTGCTCCGCCGCGAACACCTGCACCGGCCGGTCGAGCGCGACCGCCGTACCCGGAGCGTTCGTGCCCATGGCGGATTCCGCCCACCGCGCGCCCGGCACGAAGTTCATGCCGTCCGCCTTCTGTCGCGTGCCGGGATGGCCCTCCACCCACAGGAGCCTGCCCTGCGCGTCACACACCGCGAGGAGATGCTCGCCGTCCGACGCGAACGTGCCCATGAGCTCCCGGAACAGTGGCATGACCAGGGCCAACGGGTGTTCCGCCCGGTACGACCAGAGGTCTCCGTCGGTGAGATCCACACGCGCGGAGCCGTCCGGCCCGACTCCGGCCCGTGCGGAACGCCGCCACGACTCGGCGACCACGGCCCGTACCGGCCGAGGCACCGTGCCCACCTCGGTGAACGTCTCGTGAGCGCGGCGCAGCACGCGAACCCGCTCGGCGGGATCGGCCCCCGGGTTCAGGGCCACCCATGGATCGGTCAATGTGGCCTCCTCACAAGGTGTTGTACTCGCGCTGGACTGTGGCCGGCCCGGTGTTGGGACCTGGCCGTTGGACTGGAGTCGGATCGGCCTTGGGACCGGCCTCGGCGACCGGCAGCGGCGAGGCTGGTGACATCGTGACTCCGTCGGCGGACGCGGACAAGCGTCGCGGCAGTCTTGGATGCTCTCCTGGCTCGTGGCGGTCAGGCGGAGCCGACCAGTCTCATGTAGCGCGTCCAGTCCCAGTGCGGGCCCGGATCGGTGTGGTCGCTGCCCGGCACTTCGTAGTGCGCGAGGATGTGCGAGCGGTCTTTGGGGATCGCGTACTCGGTACAGATCGCCGCGGTGAGTTTCGCCGACTCCTCGTACAGGGCGTCGGTGAAGTACGCCGGCTTGTCCACCCAGCCCTCGTGCTCGATTCCGATGCTGCGGGTGTTGTAGTCCCAGTTGCCCGCGTGCCAGGCGATGTCGTGCTCGCGCACCATCTGTGTGATGTGACCGTCCGTGGACCGGACGACGTAGTGTGCGGACACCTGCTTCTTCGGGTTCTGGAAGATTCTGAGGGTGTCCGGGTAGGTCGCCTGTGTCACGTGGATGATGACGAAGTCGACGGGATGGCTCGTGGGGCGGTCGGCCACCGTGTAGTTGGACGTGCTCGCCTTGGACCACTGGGACCGCGGGTAGTCGACGGTTTGCGGCTCCGCGCCCGCCCGTGTGCTGGGGAGCAGGGCGGTGGAGAGCGTGGCGAGGGCCGCGCTCTGGAGCAGGCGCCGCCTGCTGGGCAGGGAGGCGGGCGGCAACTTGGCTCGGTCCACGGAGGTTTCCTCTCGGGGCGGTGATGTGCTCGCCGGGACGGGGTACGTGAGCCCCGGGGCGGTGGTTCGGCAGGCGTCGGGCGCTGTCCGAACCGTGGATGCAAGGCTCAACGCCCCAGGGCCGTCGCGGTTTCGCGATCCGGGCGTGCAGTCCCCGATGCGTCTTTTTCGGCATGCGAATCCCCCGATCCCCGTACGTGCCCGGACATGCCTCCGTCCCTCCGACGGCGGCGTCTCGCGTGAACCACGGTACGGGTCTTGCCGGTTGGGGAGGCGGGGGCGGCCGAGATCCGTGGACAGCACGGTGATTGTGGACAACTCGGTCACCCGAAAGGGGACCGCAGCGACGCAGCGGACGCGGGGGATGGGGGCGGTCGGCGCCTACGCCCCGCCGCCCCCCACCGCCGCCGGATCATCGAGCACGGCCCGTACGACGGAATGCGCGGCGCCCAGCAGCGGGCCCTCCGGGCCGAGCCGGGAGACCGACACCGCGCAGGCCGGCCCCGCCGTCCTGCGTGCCAACTCCCGCTCCAGCGACGGCAGCAGCCAGGGCGCGAGCCCGGACAGGGCCCCGCCCAGCACGACGGCCTCCGGGTCCAGCAGATTGACGGCGCCCGTCAGCGCGATGCCGAGCGCGGTACCGGCGTCACGCAGAGCGCGCCGTACGTTCTTGTCGCCCCCCGCGGCGTGTTCGGCCAGCAGCCCGACGCGGTCCTCGCCCGGTTCCAGGCCCGCCGCGCGCAGCACGGCCTCCTCGCCCGCGTACTGCTCAAGACAGCCGCGCCCGCCACAGGCGCACGCCGGACCCTCGGGCCGTACCGGTACGTGTCCCAACTCGCCCGCGAAGCCACGCGTGCCACGCAGTAGCCGCCCGTCCACGACCACGGCACCGCCGATACCGATCTCCGCGGAGACGTGCAGGAAGTCGCGCGGTGCCGCTTCGTTGAGCCAGAGTTCGGCCAGGCTGCCGAAGTTCGCCTCGTTGTCGACGGTCAGCGGGAGTCCGTCCGGCAGCAGAGGCCCCAGGTCGGTGTCGTGCCAGCCGAGATTGGGGGCGCGCACCACCGTCCTGGCGTCACGCGCCACCAGGCCGGGCACGGCGACGGCGAGACCCGCCGGCCACAGGCCTTCCTTGTCCACTTCGGCGACGATCTGGCGTATCAGTTCGGTGAGCTCCCGCAGTACGGGCTCGGGGGCTCGGCCGCGGTTGGTGCGGTGCCGCACCAACCGCGCGCGCACCTCGCCGCGCAGATCGACCGCGCACACGGCGAGGTGATCGACGCCCACCTCCGCACCGATCCCCGCCGGGCCGCGCCCGCTCAGGGCCAGCGCCGAACCGGGCCGCCCCACTCGCCCGGGCCGCTCGGGGCCCAGCTCCTCAAGAAGCCCCGAGCGGATCAGTTCGTCCACGAGAGTCGAGACGGCGGCCCGGGTCAGCCCGATACGGGAGGCGACGGCCGCCCGGGACAGCGGCCCGTCGGCGTTCACGGTGTGCAGCACCCGCGAGAGGTTGCGGCGGCGCATGCCCTGTTGCGTATCGGGCAGCCGTCGGCCGGGACTGCTGGGGTGGGCCTCGTGAAGCGGTGCGGTCATGCCTGAGTTAGTCCTCGTCCCCGTCCGGCCGGTCCCCTGAGGGCTGCCCTGTCCGTGGTGGCGCCTCGGGGGAGCCGGCGACAACCGGCCCCGCTCCCCCGAGGCGAAGCCGTCAGCCCTGATCGGCCTCCCGCTCCAGCAGCGGGGCCGCGTCGGAGAGTACCCCGGCGATCCGCGCGAGCGCCGCCTCGTCCCGCTCCCCGGCTTCCAGCACCGGCCCGCGTGCCGTGTTCCAACGCCGGGCCACCGCCGCCGGATCCTCCCCGGTCAGCACACCCGCGGCCTGTGCGGCGGCACCGAGCGCGACCAGTTCCTTGGCCTCGGGTACCTGCACGGGCCGCCCCGACAGCCGTCGTACGGTCTGCTGCCAGGCCGTTCCCCGCGAGCCCCCGCCGATGAGCAGGAGCGGCGCCGAACGGTCCGCGTCCTCGTCGAGCACCAGGTCCAGGGCGCCGAGCAGCGAGTGGACGGCTCCGTCGTACGCGGCCTGGAGCAACTGTCCCCGGGTCGTGTCGTGCCGCAGCCCGTGCAGCAGGCCCGAGGCGCGCGGCAGGTTGGGGGTGCGCTCGCCGTCCAGGTAGGGGAGCAGCGTCACATCCGTACCGGGCTCGACGGCCTCGCGGTCGATGCCGAGGAGGGCGGCGACGCGGTCCACGGCGAGGGTGCAGTTGAGGGTGCAGGCCAGCGGCAGCCAGTCGCCCCGCGCGTCGGCGAAGCCCGCCACGGTGCCGGTGGGGTCGGCGGGCCGCCGCGTCGACACCGCGTACACGGTGCCGGACGTGCCGAGGCTGAGCACCGCGGTGCCCGGGCGCAGCCCGAGGCCCAGCGCGGCGGCGGCGTTGTCACCGGTGCCGGGAGCGACCAGCGTGCCCTTGGCGAAGGGCAGGTCGTCGGAGTCGCGCACGGTTCCGACGACCTCGCCGGGCCGGACCACCCGGGGCAGCAGGGCCGGGTCGAGCCCCACGTGGCGGAGGACCTCCTCGTCGTACGCCTCTGTCCCGGACGCCCACCAGCCCGTACCGGAGGCGTCGCCCCGGTCGGTCGTGCCAAGGCCCGTGAGGAGTTCGGTGAGGTAGTCGTGGGGCAGCCGCACGGAGGCGGTGGCGCGGACGGACTCGGGCTCGTGCTCGGCGAGCCACGCCCATTTGGTGACCGTGATGGACGGGCCCGGCACGCTGCCGGTGCGCTCGGCCCACGCCTTCGGACCGCCCAGCTCCTCCACGAGACGGCGGGCCTGCGGAGCCGACCGTACGTCGTTCCACAGGAGTGCGGGGCGCACCGGAGCGCCCTGGGCGTCGAGCGTGACGAGCCCGTGCTGCTGGCCGCCGACCGACACCGCGGCGGCCTCGCGCGCCGCGTCCCCGCACTGGTGCAGCGCCTCACGCAGCGCGTCCCACCACTGGCGCGGATCGCTTTCGCGGCCCGCGCCGGAGGACACGGTGTGCGGCGCCTGGCCGCTCGCCACCACTTCGCCGGTGGCCACGTCCACGACCAGGGCCTTGGTGGATTGGGTGGACGTGTCCACGCCGACGACGAGCGGACCCTCGGCTGCTGACATCGAACTCTCCCTTTTCCGCGGCTCCGCGGGGTCTGACCTGGTGTTTTCGGGTTCCGTCGGGGTCGGCACAGCCCCGTTTTCGCCCGTTGCCCCTCCTCGGAGACATCTTGTCCCTTCCCAGAGATGCCTTCGCATACTAATTTGTTAAGTGCCATGACGAAATAGTCGGAGCACGCAAGGAGCCGCACCATGAACTACCAGCCCACCCCTGAGGACAGGTTCACCTTCGGCCTGTGGACCGTCGGCTGGCAAGGACGGGACCCGTTCGGCGACGCCACCCGGGCCGCCCTGGACCCGGTCGAGTCGGTACAGCGCCTGTCGGAACTCGGCGCCCACGGAGTGACCTTCCACGACGACGACCTGATCCCCTTCGGGTCCTCGGAGACCGAGCGCGAGTCGCACATCAAGCGCTTCCGCCAGGCTCTGGACGCGACCGGCATGAAAGTGCCGATGGCCACCACGAACCTGTTCACGCACCCCGTGTTCAAGGACGGAGGCTTCACCGCCAACGACCGTGACGTGCGTCGCTACGCCCTGCGCAAGACGATCCGCAACATCGATCTGGCGGTCGAGCTGGGCGCGCAGACCTATGTGGCGTGGGGCGGCCGTGAGGGTGCCGAGTCGGGCGCGGCGAAGGACGTACGCGTCGCGCTGGACCGTATGAAGGAGGCCTTCGACCTCCTCGGGGAGTACGTGACCTCCCAGGGCTACGACCTGCGCTTCGCGATCGAGCCGAAGCCGAACGAGCCCCGCGGCGACATCCTCCTGCCGACGGTGGGCCACGCACTGGCCTTCATCGAGCGACTGGAGCGCCCGGAGCTGTACGGCGTCAACCCCGAGGTCGGCCACGAGCAGATGGCCGGGCTGAACGTCGCGCACGGCATCGCCCAGGCCCTGTGGGCGGACAAGCTCTTCCACATCGACCTCAACGGCCAGTCCGGCATCAAGTACGACCAGGACCTGCGCTTCGGAGGAGGCGATCTGCGGGCCGCCTTCTGGCTGGTGGACCTCCTGGAGACGGCTGGTTACGCGGGCCCGAGGCACTTCGACTTCAAGCCGCCGCGGACCGAGGACTACGACGGCGTGTGGGCCTCGGCCGCGGGCTGCATGCGCAACTACCTGATCCTGAAGGAGCGGGCCGCCGCCTTCCGGGCCGACCCCGAGGTCCAGGAGGCCCTACGGGCCTCCCGCCTGGACGAACTGGCGCAGCCCACCGCCTCGGACGGTCTCCAGGCGCTGCTCGCGGACCGTGCCTCCTTCGAGGACTTCGACGCCGAGGCGGCAGCGGCCCGCGGTATGGCGTTCGAGCGCCTCGACCAGCTGGCCATGGACCACCTGCTGGCCGCCCGCGGCTGATCGCGGCGGAGCACGCGCGAGGACGGAGAACGGCCCCTGCGCGGAGATGTCCGGAGTCATGCGAGCCACGCCATGAGTCCGGAGCACGTTCCGCGTGGGGCCGCTTCGTGTCCGGGGGAGTACGCCACGCGCGCGTGGACGGGTCGCGCGTGGACGGGTGAAGACGCCGGGCGGAGGCGTCCGTTCAGATCCCGTTCAGATCCCGCGCGGCAGACGTACGTACGTCACGGTGGTCTCGATTCCGCTGTCCACCAGGCGTCCCTGGGCGTCGAAGGCCCCTGTCCCGTCCGTCATCCCGAAGTCGTTGTCGTTGATGAGCGCGAGCGTGTCACGGTCCACGCGCGCGACGCCCTCGATCTTCCCGGGCACTCCCTTCACCTTGCCGAGGTCCACGACAAGACGCTTGCGCAGCACGGGGACACCGGACGCCGCGGGATCCTCCAGCTGTTCCAGGGACGGCGACGTCGAGCTGTCGTCCCACGTGTCACCGAGGATGTCCGCACCACGAGTCAGCTTCACGACCTGCAGCCGGGCGGCGTTGTCGGTGCGCTCCTCGACCAGCAGCCGGTCGCGGCCCACGGCCACCACGGACGAGATCTTCAGCTCGGACGGGTCGTCCTCGTCAGGGTCCACCACGCCCACCGGATCGAACCGGTACGCGTACTCGGCGGTCACGGCGTGCTTCTTCGTCGAGAAACGCAGCAGACGTGCGGTCAGCGACGCCTCACCCGCATCCGTGTCCGGCAGGGACAGCGGGCTCTGTACGGCCAGCATCAGATCCCCGCCCGGGAGCAGGGCGAGCCCTTCGAAGCCGCGGTTGATCTTCCGGTGCAGCAGGACCGCGGGCAGCGCCTCGACGACCGGGTAGTCGGCGCCGGTCAGGTTCAGCCCCTTCGGGACAAACCGGGTGAGTACCTTCCCGCGCGCGGAGACATGGACCAACGAGGGCCCGTACTCGTCCGCGAGCCAGAAACTTCCGTCCGCGGCACGCACGATCCCTTCGGTGTCCAGACCGTTCGGGTCGAACGAGAGCGGCGTCTTCGCGTCGTAGGAGTACGGCGCCTCGTCGCGTGCCTTCTGGTTGGGCAGACCGGTGACGGGCCTGCCCGAAGAAGTGGTGATCGGGATCGAGTCCAGCACCTTCACGGACGCACCGGACACCCGGATCCTCACAACCGCCGGATCGAAGCCGGGCACGGGAAACGTACGGCGCTTCACGCCGTCCACCTTGATCTGGCCGTTGGGCCCGCGGTCCGTGACGGTCCAGAACTCCCCCTTGCGGCCGGCGGGGTAGATGTCGCTCCCGATGCCGCCGAGATCCACACCCCGGTCGTCGCCCACCGTGCCCGGCAGCAGCCCGTTGCTGAACGTGCCGAGAGGGAGCTCGCCGAGCGTCGCCGAACCCGTGACCCGCGCCTCCCGGGAGGGCGCGCCGACCGCGGGGCCCGCCACCACGAAAGCGGCCAGCACGGCGAGCGGCACGCCGGCGGCGACGGAACGGTGGACACGGCGCCGGCCTGCGGCGTACGGGGACATGGGGCCTCCTGGGACACAAGTTCGATGACAGTCGCAAGATTTCGCCCTCGCCCCGAACGCCGTACGGCCGACGGGTGAACGCCGGGCGTCCAGCGCTCATCCGGTGGGGGCGGGTCAAGCCCCGGCGGCCCCGCGGCCCGCTGTCACTCCTGCCCCTCGGCCAGGGCCAGCGCCGTCGCCGGGTCCTGGGACGCCGGTCCGACGGGAGCCCAGCGGCCCCGTACCTCGCGGTACGGCCACCAGCGGCCGTCCGCGCCCAGACGCAGCTGAGTCTGTCCGCCGGCCACGGACCACCGGTTGCCGGACGCGCGCAGAACGGGCCGCTCGTCCCCCTCCCAGGCCGACTCCAGGGCGGCACGCGCGCGTGCGAGCGTTTCCGCCTCCACCGGCCGGTCCGACTCCAGTACGTCGAGCGCGGGCGCACCCCCGTACTCCCAGGAGCGGACCGCGAGCGCCAGACCTTTGCGGTCGCGCCCGGAACCTTCCGCGAGCCGGACGGCCACCGAGGCACCGGGCGTACCGCACGCCAGCCGCACGGCGTCCTGCCCGGGCGTCAGTTCGGCTTCCACCGCGCGCTGTTCGTGGCCCGGCCTGAGCGCGTCGGCGAGCAGCCGGTGCGCCTCACGGGCGGCCTGCGCCGCCAGGAACTCCAGCGCGGCCGGATCGATCCCGGGCGCGGGCGCGGCCTCCGTGTCCAGCGAGGGCGACAGGCCAGGTTCCGCGGGCACGGCGGGCACCTCGGGCAGCGGAGGCAGGATTTCCCCGGCCGCGTAGGCCTCCGCGGCGTCGACACCCTCGTACGTGTTCTGCCGCACCTCGACGGTCTCGGCACGAGGGACGCTGCGCGTCTGCAACTCGTCGAGGAGCCCGCGCTCACCGCGGCCGCGCAGCAGGAGCAGCACGAACGGATCCTGGTCCAGCAGCCGCGCCACCTGGTAGCAGAGCGCGGCGGTGTGACCGCAGTGGTCCCAGGCGTCGCAGTCGCACTCCGCCTCCAGATCGCCGAGACCCGGCAGGAGTTCGACACCGGCACTCGCCGCGTCCTCGACCAGATGCGGCGGCATCTCACGGTCGAGCAGCGCCGCGATGTGGCCCACCCGCTCGGCGGCCATGCCCAGGAACCGGTCCCACTGCTCCCCGGACAGCTCCTGAAGCAGGACGTCCGCACGGTGCGCGGTGCGGTCGCTGCCCTGGACCACCGCGGTGACGCGCCCGGGGCGGACCGACACGGCGCCCACGGCTCCCGCGCGCGCGAGCCGACGGCCCGTCCTCAGCTGCTCCGAGTCCAGCGCGGCGTCCTCCAGCGACTTGAGCCAGGCCTGCCCCCACCAGCTCTGGGCGAAGCCCCGGCCGCTCGCGGGCGGCAGAGCGGCGAACGTGCGCTCCGGAGTGTTCTCGTACGGATCGCTCATCGGGCGCCTCCTCGCAGTTCCACCAGGTCGGCCAGTTGGGCGTCGGTCAGTTCGGTGAGGGCCGACTCCCCGGATCCGAGTACCGCGTCGGCCAACTCCTTCTTGCGCAGCAGCATGTCCGCGATGCGGTCCTCGATCGTCCCCTCGGCGATCAGCCGGTGCACCTGGACCGGCCGCGTCTGGCCGATGCGGTACGCGCGGTCGGTGGCCTGGGCCTCGACGGCCGGGTTCCACCAGCGGTCGTAGTGCACGACGTGCTCGGCCCGCGTCAGATTCAGCCCCGTGCCCGCGGCCTTCAACGACAACAGGAAGACGGGCACCGCGCCGTCCTGGAAACGCTGCACCATGGCCTCGCGCTCGGGAACGGGTGTACCGCCGTGCAGGAACTGCGAGTTCACACCGCGTGCGCTCAGGTGGCGCTCGATCAGGCGTGCCATGCGCACGTACTGCGTGAAGACCAGAACGCACGCCCCCTCGGAGAGGATGGTGTCCAGCAGCTCGTCCAGCAGCTCCAACTTTCCGGAGCGGCCGGTGATCTTCGGCCGGTCCTCCTTGAGGAACTGCGCCGGGTGGTTGCAGATCTGTTTGAGGCCGGTGAGGAGCTTCATGATCAGTCCGCGCCGCGCCATGCTGTCGGCGCCCGAGATCTCCGCGAGGGTTTCACGGACCACGGCTTCGTAGAGGCCCGCCTGCTCCGTGGAGAGGGACACGGCGCGGTCGGTCTCCGTCTTGGGCGGTAGTTCCGGCGCTATACCAGGATCGGACTTGCGGCGGCGCAGGAGGAACGGCCGCACCAACTGGGCGAGCCGGTCGGCCGCTCCCGGATCCTGCCCGCCCTCGACAGCCTTCGCGTACTGGTTGCGGAACGTGCCGAGCCGGCCCAGCAGGCCCGGCGTCGTCCAGTCGAGGATCGCCCACAGTTCGGAGAGATTGTTCTCCACCGGAGTGCCGGTGAGCGCCACGCGCGCGCGTGCTTCGATGGTCCGCAGCTGCCGGGCCGTGTCCGAGTACGGGTTCTTCACGTGCTGTGCCTCGTCCGCGACGACCATGCCCCACGACACCTCCGCCAGGCGCGCCGTGTCGAGCCGCATGGTCCCGTAGGTCGTGAGGACGAACTCGCCGTCGGCAAGCCCCTCCAGACTGCGTCGCGCGCCGTGGAAGCGGCGGACGGGAGTGCCCGGCGCGAACCTCTCGATCTCCCGCTGCCAGTTGCCCATGAGGGACGTCGGACAGACGACGAGTGTCGGACCCGCGGCGGACTCGTCGGCCTGCCGGTGCAGATGCAGCGCGATGAGCGTGATCGTCTTGCCCAGGCCCATGTCGTCCGCGAGACAGCCGCCCAGTCCCAGAGACGTCATCCGGGCCAGCCAGTTGAGTCCGCGCAGCTGATAGTCGCGCAAGGTCGCGACCAGCGCCGGAGGCTGCCCGACCGGTTCCTGTCCCTCCGGGTCCGACAGATGGTCCCGCAGCGTCTCCAGCCACCCGGTGGGCCGCACGTCGACCCTGCGGCCGTCGACCTCCGTGGAACCCGTCAGGACGGCACTCAGCGCGTCGACGGGTGTCAGCTTGCGGTCCTGCTGGGCACGGGCGCGGCGCACCTCCTGCGGATCGACCAGGACCCACTGGTCACGCAGCCGCACCATCGGGCGGTTCGCCTCGGCGAGCCGGTCCAGCTCCTCGCGCGTCAACTGCTGGTCCCCCAGCGCGAACCACCAGGTGAAGGCCAGCAGCGCGTCGGCGGACAGGAAGGAGGGCGTGTCCGAGACCGGTCCGCTCGCGCTCTGTTCGCCGTCCGGCGGCCCGATGACCGCGCGGGCCGTGAGCTTGTTCGCGAGTTCCCTGGGCCAGTGCACCTCCACACCGGCGGCTGTGAGCGATCGGGCTCCCTCGCCCAGGAGCTCGTTGACCTCCTCGTCGGCGAGTTCGATCGAGTCGGGCACGGTCGCCGACAGCAGGGGGGCCAGCGGAGCCCAGGCCCGGGCGGCACGGCGCAGCGCGAGCAGCGCGTCCATCCGCGCGCGCGGGCCGAAGGCCGGACTCGACCCGCTCCACACCTCGGCGGCGTCCGCCAGCAGGGCAGGGTCGTTGACGCTGTGCAATTGCAGCACCGCGCGGAACGGCAGCCGGTTCTCGTCCGACACGGCCGACGCGAGCCCCGGTACCTCGACGCGCAGCGAGATCCGTACGCCGGCGTCGTGCCCGGCCGCGATATCGGCCGCCCAGGCACGGTGCTCGGGTACGTGCTGCGGTTCGGGGGCGGCGAAGGCAGGGCCGCCCGCGGCGAGCGCCGCGGCGGGGGAGCGGGGCAGCGTGTCGGCGACGGCGTCGAGGAAGGCACGCAGCAGCCACTCGGGATCGGGCAGCCGCAGCGGTTCGGCCTCGTCGACGGGCACCGCGTGGGCGTGCGGCGGCATCGCGGCGGCCAGCTCACGGACCCGCTCCAGATCCCGCGCGCCCAGCGGGCCGGCGCGCCACGCGTCGTGGTCACCGGCGCTCAGCCCGGGCAGCAGCAGTCCCCGCGCGGCGAGTTGGAGGGCCAGGACGGCCGCGGCACCCCAGAAGGCGGTCGCCCCGTGGGCTTGTGAAGCGGCACGCGCGCGTGTGAGGACCGGGAGCGCCGCCCGCACCGGCAGCACGACAGCGGGCACCCGCACCGACTCGACACCCTCCTCGCCGGGAAGGACGACGGTCAGTTCCTCGACGGAACCGGAGCCGACGGCAGGGAGTTCTTCGCCGTCGGGGAGCCAGAAAGCGACGTTGCCCGTGCGGGCCGGGTCGGCGGGGACGAACACGGCGTGGCAGTGAGCCAGTTCGGAGATCTCGGAGGGAGTGGGGGCAGGTATCCTCTGCACAGCGATGACTGCGTTCCTCAAATTTGACTACCAGGGCCTCGGGGTCGCCGAGAATACGGCACGGTAAGAGGTGCGCCAAATGTCCGAGTGGTGACCCCGGTCACTTCACGCGTGGGGTGGTGTCAGGTCCACCCCACGGTCGAGTTTTCCCCCGCCCGGACCCGGGTGCTGGTGCCATGGTCGCCCCAGGCCGGTGATCCGTACGTTCTACAGGTCGGCCCGTTGTCCGCCCAGCCTGTTCCCATCAGAGACCGGAGTCCCGCATGCCCGAAACCGCCGCCGTCGTGGAGCCGCCTTCCAGGGCCGCTCCCGCCAGCGAGTTCACCCCGCTCCTGCGCACCGTCAGAGGTCAGGGGCTCCTGGACCGCCGGCAGGGTTGGTACGCGCTCACCATCGCCGGCAACGCGCTCGCCCTGGCAGCCGTCGTCACGGGCATCGTCCTGATCGGCCACTCCTGGTGGGTGCTGCTGCTGGCCCCGGTGCTCGCCGTGCTGTGCGCCCGCACGGGCTTCATAGGCCACGACGCGGGCCATTCCCAGATCACCGGCAGCCGGCGGTCGGGGCGGGTGATCGGGCTCATCCACGGAAACCTGCTGCTGGGCATGAGTTACGGCTGGTGGAACGACAAGCACAACCGCCACCACGCCAACCCCAACCACGTCGACAAGGATCCCGACGTCAAGGCCGACGTGCTGGTCTTCGCCAGCGGGCAGACGGCGGGCCGTACCGGGTTGCGGCGCTGGCTCACCTGCCATCAGGCGTGGCTCTTCTTCCCGCTCACGCTCCTCGAAGGCGTCGCCCTGAAGGTCCACAGCCTGATGGACCTGCGTCGGCAGTCTCCTCGCGAACGTCCGGTCGAGGGCTTCCTGCTGATCGCGCACCTCGCCGCGTACGCGACTCTGCTGCTGAGCTCCATGCCCCTCGGCACGGCCCTCGTCTTCGCCGTGATCCACCAGGCGCTCTTCGGGCTGCACCTGGGCATGGCCTTCGCGCCGAACCACAAGGGCATGGAGATGCCCGACCCCGACGGCGAGGGCTGGGGACACCTCCGCCGCCAGGTGCTAACCTCCCGCAACGTCCGCCGGGGGTTGCTGACGGACTGGTTCCTCGGCGGTCTCAACTACCAGATCGAGCATCATCTGTTCCCGAGCATGCCCCGCCCTCATCTCAAGCTCGCCCAGCCTCTGGTGCGCGCCCACTGTCAGGAGTTGGGTATCCCTTACACGGAGACGGGGCTCGTGGACTCCTACCGTCAGGCCCTGCGGCACCTGTACGAGGTCGGGGAGCCCCTCAGGGTCGAGTAGGGGTGCACCTCGGGGACGTATCGGGGTCGTATCAGGGTCGCGGTCCGGAACCGCCGGGAGCGTGGGTCCGTTCTCAAGACAGAGAGCGGCAGTAGCCGCTAAGGAGGCTCGGACATGTCAAGGAACGCGAAGACAGCCGCAGGCGGTGTCGCGGTCGGCATCATCCTGCTCATCTGGCTGCCCTGGTGGGCCGCCCTGCTGATCGTCCTGGGAGTTCCCGCGGCGGCGTATCTCACACTGGACCCCTCGCAGCGGCGCAGGCTGCGCCGCGTCGGTCGCAAGGAACTCGGCCGCTGAGGCACCACCCGCTCGGTTCCCTTCCGGCACAGGAGTTGACCACGTCGCCGCTCGTGGGCCTGCCGATGGCGGGCTCCACGGGCGGCCATGTGCCGCGCCCTGCGTGGCCGCCCGACGTCCGACGCCGATCCGCCGACGCGGCCTGCCCCACGTCGTCCCCTCCGGTGTCGGCCCGCCGGATCAGTTCGGGCGTACGGCCATCTTCTCCAGAGCGTCCAGCAGGCCGGGCAGTTCGGGACCGCGGCCGACCGGCAGGATCTCCCCGGGCTTCTCGTCGAGCAGCACGAAGGCGATGTCGTCGGTCCGCGCCACCATCGACCAGCCGGGCCCGTCGGCCCGGAGCGTCCGCGCGTCGCCCGGGGCGAAGGACGAGCGCACGCGGCCGAGCGGCGGAGGCGCGTCCACGTACGCGTGCGCTTCGGCGATGACGCGCCGGACGCCACTGAGCGGCTCCCGCCCGTCGTCGCCCCCGCCCCCATCCTCGTCCCCGCCGAGCTGGGCGGACCCGTCACTCGGGGTGGTCTTTCCGGCCGTCGAATCGGCGAATTCGGTCTCGTCGATCTGTTCCCGCCAGGCGGCCCACTGGAGTGCGATCTCGTCCGCTCCGAGACGCCGCTGAGCGGCACCCCATGTGGACGTGTCGGGCGGGCACAGCGGTGCCTGCTCCGCGATGTCGGGCGCGGGATCGTGCGGGGCGGGCACACCGGGCGCGGCGACCGCCACGGCGAGCGGCCACCCGGGCAGTGCCGCCACCATCGTGCGATCGTCCGGCGACAGGTCGTACTCCATGCCGCAGTCCCAGGAGGCGATGGCGACGGCCACCAGCGAGACGTCGTCGATGACGACGGTCCACCGAGCTCCGTCGCCGTCCTGGCCCAGCACCAGGCCGTACCCGTCGGCGAGGGGTGCGAGGCCGAGCGCCGCACAGGCCTCGGGGTAGTCGTCGCCCAGCACACTGGGGAACTGCGCCGGCGTCAGAAGCACCGCCGTCAGCACGTACAGTGCGTCGTCGTCCCCGGTGGCGACGGCCTCATCGTCCGTCCCGGCCATCCCGACCTCCCCATCGCTACGATCCGTCGGCGCACCCTAATGCGCGCTCGCGGCCGTTGTCACGGGGCCGGAACATGCGGGAAGCCGCGCCCGTCGTCCGGTCCGGGGGCGAAACGACCGGCTGCGGTCGCGCTGATTCCGCTTTTTGCCCCCGGCCTGCCCCCAGCCTGCTCCCGGTCTGTCTTCGGGGCGTCCCCGGTGTCGCGGGCTCTCTGTTTGCGCCCCGGTCAGGCGGCCGGCAGACCGAGGAGCGTCCGGGCCACCGTGGCGGGCGACTCGTCGCGTTCCCGCGCGAGCGCGATGACGGCCCGGCACGCCAGCTCGTTCACGCCGAACGACAGAGCCTCCGGCGACACCCAGGTCGCGGCCTCGTCGATCCCGTCCTGGTCGTCCTCGGCACCCGCCGCCACATAGGCCGCCGCAGCTTCGAACAGGTTGTGCGTCTGCTTCTTCGGGCGAGGTTCGGCCGGTGAGGCAGGACGCCGGGACTCAGTCGGCCGCAGGCGTGAAAAGAGCTTCCAGACTCTGGCCATCGTGCCGGACATGCGGGCCACCTTCCCCCGTGTGCTGTTTCACCGGTCATCGCCCATCTGTCCCCAGTCAGGCTGGAGTCGAAGCGTCGGCATCAGAAGACGGTGGTGCAGCGAAGCAGGAGGGTGGTGCGGTGAAGCGGGGTCGATCACCTTCGTAGTGGCCCGAACTCCCTGAGCGCTGCGGGAAGGTCCTGAGCGGCGTTCTCAGGGCCGGCGCACGGCCAGCGTGAGGAACCGGGCGTCTTCGTCCACGTACGACGTCATGCGCCAGCCGGAGGCCGACAGGAGCGGGCCGAGGTTGGCCTGCGCTCGCAGGTCGTCCGGCGAGACCTGCCGGCCCTGGCGCGCTGCGAGGGCGGCCCTGCCGATCGGGTGGAAGAGCGCCAGGACCCCGCCGGGCCGTACGACCCGTGCCAACTCCCTCAGATTCGCGGCCGGGTTCGGAAGATGCGCGATGAGCCCCGCCGCGAAAACGGCGTGCAGCGACTCCGCGCGCAGCGGCAGCCGTGACACGTCGGTGAGGAGCAACTGCCCGGCCCGGTCACGGTCTGCCCGTGCCGCGGCCTCCAGCATGGCCGGCGTCAGGTCCCCGCCGAGGACCACCCCGGTAGGCCCCACGGCATCCCTCAGGGGCGGCAGAGCCCGCCCCGTACCGCAGCCCGCGTCGAGCACGCGGTCACCCTCACGCAGCCCCAGCTCGGAGACGGCCGACGCGTACGCCGGGCCGTCGTCGGGGAACCGGTTGTCCCAGTCGGCCGCACGGGCCGAGAAGAACTCCTGGACATGCGTGTGGTCGTCGCTCATACACCGCATGATCTCGCATCGGACGCCGAGCAGCACGGCCGAGTCCTCGTCGGGGCCACCCGCTGGAGGCGAGGCGGGGCAGGCCGCGAAAGCCCTGACGACAGTGCCCTCGTGCCGCCCCGCCCACAACCGTCGAACGCGCGGAGCTCGCCGTCGCCGTCGTCGGCGGCGACTCCGGTGTCTCCGTCGCTCTCGCCCACCGCGGCCACGTTCCCGTCCACCGCCAACCGATCCTGTCGGACAGCTCGGGCAGCTCGGGCAGCTCGGGCAGCTCGGGCAGCTCGGACAGCGGGGGCGGATGCGGCGCGACGTGGAGAGCCGACCTGTGCCGGCCTGTTCAGTCGGAGACCGATGCCTCCGCGAGGACTTTCTCGATCCTCACGCGTACGAGGAGTTCGCCGGGTACGCCGTTGCGGGCCGCGAACTCCCCGGCGCGCTCCTCGCCCATGTACCGGCCGGCGATCCGTTCGGCCCAGAGCCGGACGTCGTCGAGATCTTCCGAGATCCGGGCGCGTCCCTGCAGAACGACGAACGCGTACGGAGGCCGGTCGTCGTCCACGCACAGGGCCACCCGGCCGTCCCGGGCCAGATTGCGCCCTTTGACGGTGGTCTTCCCTGTGTTGAACAGAAGGTCGTCGCCGTCGAGCAGAAACCAGATCGGCGCCACATGGGGGCGTCCGTCGGCCCGGACGGTCGACAACTTGCCAGTGCGGGTTCCGTGCGAGACGAACGCCCGCCATTCCTCATCGGTCATCTTGTGTGCCATGCCCCTATCCTCCTTGCCCGGACGGCGACGGTGGGGAAGGCTGGTCGATCGGATCCTCCGGCCAGGGGGAGCCACACTCACGGGGAGACGGATCATGGCTGAGAACCCGGGACTTGACTGGCTGCTCGACGACCTGACCCAGCGTGTCGAGCACATACGCCACGCACTGGTGCTGTCCAACGACGGCCTGGTGACCGGAGCGAGTACGGGTCTGCGGCGGGAGGACGCCGAACATCTCGCCGCCGTCTCGTCGGGCTTGCACAGCCTGGCCAAGGGCTCGGGCCGGCACTTCGGCGCGGGGCGAGTCCGCCAGACCATGATCGAGTTCGACGACGCGGTACTTTTCGTCACGGCGGCGGGCACCGGCAGCTGTCTGTGCGTGCTCAGCGGGGCGGAGGCCGACATCGGTCAGGTCGCGTACGCGATGACGCTGCTGGTCAATCGCGTCGGCGAACATCTCGGTGTCGACGCCCGACAGCCGGAGCACTCGCCCTCCGTGGACGGCTGACCTGCACAGACGCCATCGCGAACGAGGTTATCCACAGGCCCGGCGCGAGAAGTGGCGAAGCGGCTACGGTTTTTCCCGAAGCAAGCGCACGCAAGCGCACACCGCTGCACGGGGGAGAACCGTCATGTCCGGAAACACCGTCACGCAGTCCGTCATGTCCGGCTCGAACGAGCCTGTCGGGGGCAGGAGCGCATCCGCCGGCACCACGCACATGGCCGTCACCCCGGCGTCGCCACCGACACTGGCTCAGGGGCGCGCCGCGCGAGAGCTGGGGCTCAAGCGAGGCGAGTTCGATATTGCCGTTCGGCTCGGGCGCATCCGTACGGTGCCTGACGAAGGAGGCGGAGGCCGTCGCGTCACCCGCGCGGAGATCGACCGGGTGAGGTCCGAGGAGGGCTTCCCGGAGGCCCTGCGGGAACGTGTCAAAGCGGTCGGTACCTCGGAGGGCGCGGCCCTCATGGGTGTCACGACCGCCCGGTTCACGCGCTTCGCCCGCCTGGGCCTCGTCGTTCCCGTCAAGTTCTACCTGAACCGCTACCGGGCCGTGGTGTGGCTGTACCCGGCCGAGGAACTGCGTCAGTTCGCCGAGAACGAGAAGAACGCGCCACTGCTGAACGGCCGCGTACCCGAGGGGCTGCGCGGCCAGTTGGACACGGGCCTGGACCTACGGGCCCGGAACTGGCGAGGGCGGCACCTCGGCTTCCTGCTTCGGCAGACCGAGGATCCCTGGGCACGTGTCGCGGCCGTGGCGGCGCTGCTCGATCCCGCCCAGGTCGCCGAGATCGTCAGTGATCCCTACGAGCGTGCCTACATGGACCGGCACCGGCCCGATCAGCCCACGCACGGCGCCCCCGATTCGCCCGCCGCCCATGTCACCGCCCGGATCACGACAGCGGCGGATCCGGACGAGATCAGCTGGCTCCGGGCCGACTTGACGAACGGGCTGGAGGAGGCACGCGACCACCGGCCCGCACCGCGACCGACAGGGAAGCCCGGGAGTCCGCACGGGAACGAGGACCGTCCGAGCCCGCTCGTGGAGCACCGGCTGCCGGCCGAGCAGCAACAGCTGGCCGAGCTGCGGAAGGCCACCAAGCTGCGGCGACCGTCCGAAGGACGGCCATTGATCGAAGGACGACGACCGGCCGATGCGCGACGACCTGTCGATCCGCGGCAGCCGACCGACCTACGGCATCCGGCCGAGCCGCGACGGCCGGCCGAAGCGCGCCACACGGCCGAAGGACGGCAGCAGTCCGGTGTGCGGCACCAGTCCGGTGTGCGACGGCAGGCCGCGGCGCGGCACGGGGTCGACGAACCGGAGCGGCCCAAGGGCCTCCTCGGTCGGCTGCGGCGCAGAAACCCCTGAATCGGCGCGTCAGCCCTCCAGCTTGCGGAACAGTCCCTCCTGGACGACGGAAACGAGCAGGCGTCCCTCCCGGTCGTAGATGCGGCCCCGGGCCAGCCCCCGGCCGCCCGTGGCGATCGGAGACTCCTGGTCGTAGAGGAACCACTCGTCGGCGCGAAACGGCCGGTGGAACCACATCGCGTGGTCCAGGGAGGCCATGTCGAAACCGCGTCGGCCCCAGAGGGGTTCCACCGGGATACGGACCGCGTCCAGGAGGGTCATGTCGCTCGCATAGGTGAGCGCGCAGGTGTGGACCAGCGGATCGTCGCCCAGGGGGCCGACGGCGCGCATCCACACAGCGCTGCGCGGCTCGGCGTGCTCGATCTCCTCGGGAGTCCAGCGCAGCCGGTCCGCGTAGCGGATGTCGAAGGGTTGGCGCCGGGCCATGCGCTCCAGTGTCTCGGGGAGCGCGCCCAGATGCTCCTTGACCTCCTGGCTGACGCTCGGGAGCGAATCGGGATCCGGGACCTCACGGGCCGGCGGCAGCTGGTGTTCGAAGCTCCCTTCCTCGGGCTTGTGAAAGGAGGCGGTCAGATTGAAGATCGTGCGGCCCTGCTGCACGGCGGTGACGCGGCGCGTGGTGAACGACCGCCCGTCCCGTACCCGTTCGACCTGGTACACGATGGGCACGCCCGGCCGGCCCGGACGCAGGAAGTACGCGTGCAGCGAGTGCACGGGCCGTTCCGGGTCCGTGGTGCGGCCCGCGGCGACGAGAGCCTGCCCGGCCACCTGCCCGCCGAAGACCCGCTGCAGGGATTCCTGCGGGCTGCGGCCACGGAAGATGTTGACCTCGATCTGCTCCAGGTCGAGCAGGTCGACGAGTCGTTCCGCTGGGTTCGTCATGTGTCGCGTTCTCCTGTGCTCACAGCTGGCCGACGGCGGTGACCTTGACGATGGCACGTCCCTCGGCATCGGAGGCCACCAGGTCGACCTCCGCGCTGATACCCCAGTCATGATCGCCGTTGGGGTCGGCGAAGGCCTGCCGGACCCGCCACAGACCGTTCTGCGGCTCCTCCTCGATGAGCAGAAGCTTGGGGCCGCGTGCGTCGGGGCCGGTACCGAGGTCGTCGTACTCGTCCCAGTACTTGTCCATCGCCTCGCCCCAGGCGTCGGCGTCCCAGCCGGACTCGGCGTCCATCCCACCGAGTTCCTCGACGTGATCGAGGGCGGCGAGCTCGACGCGCCGGAACATGGCGTTACGGACGAGGACCCGGAAGGCCCGCGCGTTGGCCGTCACCGGTTTGACCTGGTCGGCCTTCTCCTGGGCCTCCTCGGCCGTCATCACCTCGGGGTTGGCGAGCTGCTCCCACTCGTCGAGGAGGCTGGAGTCGACCTGACGCACCATCTCGCCGAGCCAGGCGATCAGATCCTCCAGGTCCTCCGACTTGAGGTCGTCCGGGACGGTGTGGTCAAGGGCCTTGTAGGCGCTCGCCAGGTAGCGGAGCACGATGCCCTCGGTGCGGGCGAGCTCGTAGTGGGACGTGAACTCCGTGAAGGTCATGGCCCGTTCGTACATGTCGCGGATGACGGACTTCGGGGAGAGCGGATGGTCGCCCACCCACGGATGGCTCGTGCGGTAGGTGTTGTACGCGTGGAAGAGCAGCTCTTCCAGTGGCTTGGGGTATGACACGTCCTGGAGCCGCTCCATGCGGTCCTCGTACTCGACACCGTCCGCCTTCATCGCCGCCACGGCCTCGCCGCGGGCCTTGTTCTGCTGGGCGGCGAGGATCTGCCGCGGGTCGTCCAGCGTGGACTCCACGACGGACACCATGTCCAGGGCGTACGAGGGGGACTCGGTGTCCAGGAGCTCGAACGCGGCGAGAGCGAAGGTCGACAGCGGCTGGTTGAGGGCGAAGTTCTGCTGCAGGTCGACGGTGAGGCGCACGATGCGGCCTTCGGCGTCCGGTGTGTCGAGTTTCTCCACCACTCCGCCGTCGAGGAGCGAGCGGTAGATGGCGATCGCCCGCCGGATGTGCCGCAGTTGCTGCTTGCGCGGCTCGTGGTTGTCCTCCAGCAGATGCCGCATCGCGGCGAAGGCGTTGCCGGGCCGTGCGATCACGGACAGGAGCATCGTGTGGGTGACCCGGAAGCGCGAGGTCAGCGGCTCAGGATCGGACGAGATCAGCTTCTCGAACGTGTTGTCCGTCCAGCCGACGAAGCCTTCCGGAGCCTTCTTGCGCACCACCTTGCGGCGTTTCTTCGGATCGTCGCCCGCCTTGGCGAGGGCCTTCTCGTTCTCCACGACATGCTCGGGAGCCTGCGCCACGACGAAGCCCGCCGTGTCGAAGCCCGCCCGGCCGGCCCGGCCCGCGATCTGGTGGAACTCCCGCGCGCGCAGCGTCCGCACGCGGGTTCCGTCGTACTTCGCCAGAGCGGTGAACAGCACGGTGCGGATGGGTACGTTGACGCCGACGCCGAGCGTGTCCGTGCCGCAGATCACCTTCAGGAGACCGGCCTGTGCCAGCTTCTCCACCAGGCGGCGGTACTTGGGCAGCATGCCGGCGTGGTGCACACCGATGCCGTGCCGTACGTAACGGGAGAGGTTGCGGCCGAACTTGGTGGTGAAACGGAAGTTGCCGATCAGTGCGGCGATCTGGTCCTTCTCCTCGCGCGTGCACATGTTGATGCTCATCAGTGCCTGCGCGCGCTCCACGGCCTGCGCCTGGGTGAAGTGCACGATGTAGACGGGCGCCTGCTTCGTCTCAAGGAGCTCCGTGAGCGTCTCGGTGAGCGGCGTCAGCCTGTACTCGTAGGAGAGGGGGACAGGCCGGGTCGCCGAGCGGACCACCGAGGTGGGGCGGCCGGTCCGCCGGGTCAGGTCCTCCTCGAACATGGAGACGTCGCCGAGCGTCGCCGACATCAGGATGAACTGGGCCTGCGGCAGTTCGAGGATCGGGATCTGCCAGGCCCAGCCGCGGTCGGCCTCGGCGTAGAAGTGGAACTCGTCCATCACGACCTGGCCGACATCGGCACGCTTGCCGTCACGCAGCGCGATCGACGCCAGGACTTCGGCGGTGCAGCAGATGACCGGGGCGTCCGAGTTGACGGACGCGTCACCGGTCAGCATGCCGACGTTCTCGGTGCCGAAGATCTTGCACAGCTCGAAGAACTTCTCCGAGACGAGCGCCTTGATCGGTGCCGTGTAGAAGGTGACCTCGTCGCGGGCGAGCGCCGCGAAGTGCGCACCCGCGGCGATCATGCTCTTGCCGGACCCGGTGGGGGTCGACACGATCACGTTCGCACCCGAAACCACCTCGATCAGCGCCTCCTCCTGGTGGGAATAGAGCGTGAGACCGCGTTCCCCGGCCCACGACTCGAAGGCTTCGTAGAGGGCGTCGGGATCTGCGGTCTGCGGCAGCTGATCGATAAGGGTCACGCCCCCATCTTGCCTGTCATCCCACCCGATGAGGGAATCGGTTGCGGGACCGAAGATCACGAACGCTACGCTGTGTCGCCGGCCAGGTGTCGGTTCACTTGGGCAACTGGCAGTCCGTACAAGAGGAATGGGGCGGGGTACGGCGATGATGGGACCAGCACACTCACTGTCCGGGGCTGCGGCCTGGCTGGGCGTAGGAGCGGCGGCGGCCGCCGCCGGTCACACGATGCCCTGGCCGGTGCTTCTGACCGGCGCGCTGATCTGCGCGGGCGCCGCGCTCGCACCGGATCTGGACCACAAGGCCGCCACCATCTCGCGGGCCTTCGGACCCGTCTCCCGGGGCCTGTGCGAGATCGTCGACAAACTCTCGTACGCGGTCTACAAGGGGACGAGGAAGCCCGGCGACCCGCGCCGTTCCGGGGGACACCGCACGCTGACACACACCTGGCTGTGGGCGGTGCTGATCGGTGCCGGGGGATCGGCCATCGCGATCGCGGGAGGCCGCTGGGGTGTACTGGCCCTCCTGTTCGTGCACATGGTGCTCGCCATCGAAGGGCTGCTGTGGCGGGCGACGCGTGGTTCCAGCGCCGACGTCCTGGTCTGGCTGCTGGCCGCGACCAGTGCGTGGATCGTCGCGGGAGTGCTGGACAAGCCGGGCAACGGCTCCGACTGGCTGTTCACGGCGCCGGGCCAGGAGTACCTGTGGCTCGGACTGCCGATCGTCCTCGGGGCGCTGGTGCACGACATCGGGGACGCGTTGACGGTGTCGGGCTGCCCGATCCTGTGGCCGATACCGATCGGCCGCAGGCGCTGGTACCCCATCGGGCCGCCGAAGGCGCTGCGGTTCAGGGCGGGCAGCTGGGTGGAGCTGAAGGTGCTGATGCCCGTGTTCATGCTGCTGGGCGGAGTGGGCTGCGCCGCCGCGCTCAACGTCATCTGAGGGGTCACGTCGAGGGAACGGGAGCGGTCGGCCGGCCGGCCGGACCGCGCCGCGCCCGGCGGTCCGCCGTGCGTTGCCGCCGGGCGAAGTCCGCTGGGTGTCGCTGTCATCTGCCGTCGGGACGCGCGCGGCCCGGGAGGGTCACGCCGCGTCGCCTCCGTCCGACGCCTTGCCCTGGCCCACGCCCCCGCTGCTGCCGTACCGCTTCTCGAAGCGGGCGACCCGTCCCTCCGTGTCCACGGTCCTGGCCTTGCCCGTGTAGAAGGGGTGGCTCTCCGAGGAGATCTCCACATCCACGACGGGGTACGTCCGGCCGTCGTCCCACTCGATGGTCTGGTCGCTGACCGCGGTGGACCGGGTCAGGAAGGCGTACCCGGCGGCGCGGTCGCGGAAGACGACGGAGTGGTAGTCGGGGTGCTTGTCCTGCTGCATGAGTGCTCCTTGCCTGGGGGTGGGGGAGAGGTGCGTGGACAGGGCAGGGGAGGAGAGAGGGTCAGCCGGGCACGGAGTCCTCGTCGACGATGTGCATGGCGGCCTCCTCCGCCGAGGCCGCCGCTCCGTCGATGCCCACGTCGGTGGCGATCGCTCCGCTCTCCTCGTCCTCGTGCGCGCCTTCGTCGGGGGCCACGAGACGTCCGGAGCGGATGGTGCCCACTTCGTTGTCCAGGGGTTCCCCGTCCGAGTCGGGGGAGTCTCCGATGCCGTCGCCGTCAGGTGTCGCGATGTCCGGAAGTTCTTCCGCGAGACGTTCGTCGAGGGTTTCACCGTGGTGCCGCTCGGCCGCCGTCACGTCGTTGCGCTCCACCGCCCAGGGGCGTTCCGGAGGTGACCAGCCCCGGTCCAGAGGGTCGCTCACACCGTCGATGTCCAGGGTGTCCTCGGCGTCCAGCAGCCCGGCGTCGTCCTGAACCTCGGATCCGTCGGGCTGGTAGACATCGTCTCCCCATCCGTCGGCACTGTCCACGGGTACCTCCAGGTGCTGTGGGCCGGCCTGCTGTCACCGCGTTCGGCGGCGGGTACGCGGACCGCTCGGCCCCGGCCTCCCCCGTACGGAACACGTGGAACCGGGTGGTTCCCGGGCGTTCCCCCGAGCCGGTGCCGACATCCACACTTCCACCTCTCTTCGACACCGCGCAACGGCACGGAGCCCGGCCGCGCGGGTCGGACCGCTCACCGGGCGGCGACCACGGGCCGGGCGGCGAGCGGGACGCGACGGGAGTTCGGCACGGTCAGGAGCGGGTCTCCCGCAGCCCGATGCCGGCCCGCCCACGCAGGACGGACCGACGCCGGACGGACCCACGCCGGGCCCGCGGAGCGGACGCCCGGTCACCCGTGCCAGGACCGCCACAGCGCCGCGTACGCGCCGTCCGCCACGACCAGCTGGTCGTGGCTGCCGAGCTCGCTGATGCGGCCGTTCTCGACGACGGCGATGACGTCCGCGTCATGGGCGGTGTGCAGTCGGTGCGCGATGGCGACCACGGTACGGCCGTCCAGGACACGGGCCAGGGAACGCTCCAGGTGCCGGGCCGCTCGCGGGTCGAGGAGCGAGGTGGCCTCGTCCAGGACCAGCGTGTGCGGGTCGGCGAGCACCAGGCGTGCGAGCGCGATCTGCTGGGCCTGGGCCGGCGTGAGCAAGACACCACCCGAGCCGACCTCGGTGTCGAGACCGTCGTCCAGCGCCCGCGCCCAGCCGTCGGCGTCGACCGCGCCGAGGGCGGCCCACAGCTCGGCGTCGTCGGCGTCCGTACGGGCGAGGAGCAGGTTGTCGCGCAGGGCGCCCACGAAGACGTGGTGCTCCTGGTTGACCAGTGCCACGTGCGAGCGGACACGTTCCGCGGACATCCGGGACAGCTCCGCGCCGCCCAGGGTGACCGTGCCGGAGCGGGGTGCGTAGATTCCGGCGAGCAGCCGGCCCAGTGTGGACTTGCCCGCGCCGGACGGGCCGACCAGGGCCAGCCGGGTGCCGGGCGCGACCTCCAGGGAGACCTTGCGCAGGACATCGACGCCCGCCCGGTAGCCGAAGTGCACCTCGTCGGCGTGCACGTCACGCCCGTCGGGCGCCAGCGATCCGTCCCCCGCGTCGGGCTCGATGTCACGGACGCCCACCAGCCGGGCCAGCGACACCTGTGCCACCTGGAGCTCGTCGTACCAGCGCAGGATCAGGCTCACCGGGTCGACGAGCATCTGCGCGATCAGGGCGCCCGTCGTCAGCTGGCCCACCCCGATCCAGCCCTGGAGGACGAAGGACCCGCCGATCATCAGGACCGAGCAGAGGACCGTGACGTGGGTGGCGTTGATGACGGGGAACAGCACCGACCGCAGCCAGAGGGTGTACCGCTCCCAGGCGGTCCACTCCCTGACCCGCCGGTCCGACAGATCGATGCGGCGCGCGGCCAGGCGATGCGCCTCGACGGTGCGCCCGGCGTCCACGGTCTCGGCGAGCACGGCGGCCACGGCCGCGTAACCGGCGGCCTCGGAGCGGTAGGCCGACGGGGCGCGCCTGAAGTACCAGCGGCAGCCGACCACCAGGAGCGGGACGGCGATCAGCACCGCGGGTGCGAGCGGCGGCGCGGTCACGACGAGCCCGCCGAGCAGCAGCACCACCCACACCACACCGATGGCCAGCTGGGGTACGGCCTCTCGCATGGCGCTGGCCAGCCGGTCGATGTCCGTGGTGATGCGGGACAGCAGATCGCCCGTACCGGCCCGCTCCAGGACGCCCGGCGGCAGGCCCACAGCCCGTACGAGGAAGTCCTCGCGCAGGTCGGCCAGCATCCGCTCACCGAGCATGGCCCCGCGCAGCCGTACCTGGTGCACGAAAACGGCCTGGACGACCAGGGCGAGGGCGAACAGCGCGACGATGCGCTCGATGTGCAGCTCGCGCGCGGCCGTCGCGCCGTCGGAGACGTGCTGGACCAGGGAGCCCAGCAGGTAGGGGCCCGCCATCGAGGAGACGACGGCGACCGTGTTGACGGCGACGAGCGCCAGGAAGGCCCGGCGATGCCGTTGGAACAGTTCGGCCACGTAGGCGCGTACGGTCGCGGGGGCGCCGACGGGCAGGGTCTCCGCCGTCGTCGGGGCCGCCGGGTCGTAGGCCGGTGGCGCCACGCCGATCATGCCGTCTCCTCTATTTCTTCCAGTTCCCGCAGATGGGTCAGCTCGTGCGCGGCGGCCTCGTCGTCGGTCTCACGGGTCACCACCACGCGGTACCGCGCGTCGCTGTGCAGCAGTTCGCGGTGTACGCCGACCGCCGCCACCTCGCCCTCGTGGACGAGTACGACCCGGTCCGCACGGTCGAGGAGCAGCGGTGACGAGGTGAACACCACCGTCGTGCGTCCCTGGCGCAGCGACCGGATCCCGTCGGCGATCCGTGCCTCGGTGTGCGAGTCGACCGCGGACGTCGGTTCGTCCAGGACCAGCACCCCCGGGGCCGTGACCAGTGACCGGGCCAGTGCGAGACGCTGGCGCTGGCCGCCCGACAGGGAGCGGCCGCGTTCGGTGATCCGGGCGTCCATTGCGTCGTCCGCGGTCGGCGCCCCCTGGGAGAGGGCGTCCAGGACGTCGCCGCACTGTGCCGCCGACAGCGCCTCCTCGGGGCTGACGTCTCCGGAGGCGGGCACGTCGAGCAGTTCGCGCAGCGTCCCGGAGAGCAGGACCGGATCCTTGTCCTGGACGAGGACGGCGCTGCGGGCGGAGCCGAGGGGCAGTTCGTCGAGCGGAACGCCTCCGACCAGCGCAGACGGCAGCTCCGAGGAGTCCGCCGTATGACCGCCGAGCCGCTCGGCCAGTTCGCCCGCGGCGTCCGGGTCGCCGCACACCACGGCGGTGAACCGTCCGGCGGGCGCGAGCAGACCGGTCGTGGGGTCGTACAGGTCCCCGGACGGCACGACCGCCTCGCGCGACCCCTCGCCGTCCGTGGCCCGCTCCAGCGACAGCACCCGCGCCGCGCGCTTGGCGGACGGCCGGGAGAAGGAGTACGCCATCGCGATCTCCTCGAAGTGCCGCAACGGGTAGGAGAGGATCATGACCGCGCTGTACACGGTGACCATCTCACCGACGGTGATCCGGCCCTCGCGAGCCAGGTTCACGCCGTGCCAGACGACCGCGATCAGCAGAAGTCCGGGCAGCAGGACCTGGATCGCGGAGATCAGCGCCCACATGCGGGCGCTGCGCACGGCGGCATGCCGGACCTCCTGCGAGGCGCGGCGGTAGCGGTCGAGGAACAGTTCCTCGCCGCCGATGCCGCGCAGCACGCGCAGGCCCGCGACGGTGTCGGTGGCCAGCTCCGTGGCGCGGCCCGCCTTCTCACGCTGGAAGTCGGCGCGGCGGGTGGCCCGGGGCAGCAGCGGAAGCACCGACAGCGCCAGGACGGGCATGCCCACGGCGACGACGATGCCGAGCGCCGGCTGGTAGACGACGAGGGCGACGCAGACGAGCACGATGGTCACCGCTGCCGCGGTGAACCGCGAGACGGCCTCCACGAGCCAGCCGATCTTCTCCACGTCGCCGGTGGAGACCGCGACGACCTCGCCGGCCGCGACGCGCCGTGTCAGCGCCGAGCCCAGCACGGCGGTCCTGCGGGCCAGCAACTGCTGGACGCGCGCGGCAGCGGTGATCCAGTTGGTGACCGCGGCCCGGTGCAGCATGGTGTCGCCCAGCGCGATACCGACTCCACAGAGCGCCATCAGCCCGCCCGCGGCGGCGAGTCGCGCACCGGAGCGGTCGACGACGGCCTGGACCGCGAAGCCGACGCAGAAGGGCAGCGAGGACACGGACACGAAGTGCAGCAGTCCCCAGAGCAGGGCCTTCAGCTGTCCGCCGAGCTGATTCCGGCCGAGCCACACAAGGAATCGGGGCCCCGAGCGTGCGTCCGGCACACCCGGGTCGGGATACGGAAGGTCTTGAATCTGCATGGCGTCCCAGGAGCTCGTAGTACGGGGGGAAGAGGCAACAAACTGTGAAAGGTTCGCGTCGTAGCGTGTCCGCAGGCAAACGGTTTTCCGTCGTGGGGCAAAGATTCGGCCCGGACCGCCCGGATATGGCCGGTAGGCCGAGGGGTGGGCGCGATCGTCCGGATCGTGGTGCGACGATGGAGGGTATGCGAATGAGTGGTGCGATGCGCCGGACAGCCGTGGCCGCTGTCCTCGGTGCCCTGGTGATGCCCCTGACGGCCTGCGGCGGCTCGGACGGCGGAAGCGGCGAGAAGAGCAACGGGCGGGCGGGCGGCGGGTCCCGGCCCGAACAGGCGCGCACCGTCGACCTCAAGCGCATCCCCGATGTGGGGGACAAGCTGCAGAAGCAGATACCCGCAGAATCCCGCCAGGTCGTCGCCGTCTACGGACAGGGCAAGGACTCGGCGGACTCCACGATCGTCCTCTACACCAAGTCCGGTACGACCTGGGACAAGACCCGCAGTTGGGAAGGGCACAACGGCAAGAAGGGCTGGGCGACCAACCACCGCGAGGGCGACCGGCGCAGCCCCGTCGGGGTGTTCACGCTCAGCGACTCGGGCGGCGTCCTCGCCGACCCCGGTGCCAAGCTCCCGTACACGGAGTCCGCGGGCTTCCAGGCCCCGCACTACTGGTCCAAGTCGCACTGGAACGACTTCGACTACGTCATCGCCATCGACTACAACCGCGTCAAGGGCACCTCGCCGAACGACCCGACGCGCCCTCAGGGCCAGTCCAAGGGCGGCAGTATCTGGCTGCACATGGACCACGGCAGCGGCACGTCGGCCTGCGTGAGCCTGCCCAAGTCGGGCATGGAGTACCTGCTGCGCACCCTCGACCCGGACCAGCACCCGGTCGTGGTGATGGGCGACAAGACGGACCTCAAGGCCAAGGCCTGACAGCCCCGTTACCTCGTCACCCGTTACCCCGTCACCCGCTACCCGTCACCCGCTACCAGTCACCCGTTCACCAGTCACCGTTCACCAGTCACTACGGGCCACCGCCGCCAAGGCCTCCAGCAGCAAAGCCTCAGTAGTAGTGGCGCAGCGACGGCCAAAGACGGGACCACGGCTTCGTGGTTCCCGAGCACAGCACCACCGCCGCGCCCTGTTCCTCGTTCTCCACCTCGTGTCCGTTGTCCACGCGTGCGACCTGTCGGCAGTCGGTGAAGTACCGCTCGATGCCGTCGGCGTCCTCCTGACGGACGACGAGGACCGGTCCGTCGGCCGAGTCGGGCGGCGGGCCCCAGTCGGCGTAGCTCATATGGCCGGAATAGGGGCGGGGCAGCCCGCGTGCGGGCCCGTAGTGGTCGAGGGCGCCCGCCTCGCCGTAGTTCTGTGTGAAGACCACGGCGCGCGCCCGCTCACGTGCGGGAATCGCGGACCACCCGCGCGCGGTTGCGTCGGCCAGCGCCGGCCAACCCACCTGCTCGCCCTGCTCCTTGTTGAGCGCCATCGGCACGGTGAGCGCACTCTGCGGAAGTACGGGCAAGGTCACCATCGTATTGATCGCGACGGCCGCGACCACGGCCGCCGAGGGCCACGTACGGCCATGCCGCCGTGCCCAGCGGACGGCGGGCTCGCAGCCCGCCACGAGCAGCACGAGCAGCAGCGGAACGACGTAGTACCCCTTGCCGCCCAGGGCCAGAACCATCACGCACACCAGCGGGTACGCCACCGCGGTCGCCCGGGCCCACCGCAGCGCCGGATCGCGCCACAGCCGCAGCCAGCCCGCGACCCACACGGGCACGAACAGCGGGGAGAGGTAGATGAGTTGCTCCGGCACGAACAGGATCCGGTTCTCGGTCCCGTCGTCCGTACCGATGCCCTCCGCCACCGTCAGCTGGGGCCAGTCGTGGTCGGCCTGCCACCAGAGGTTGGGCGCCGCCACCACAAGGGCCGCGGCCACGCCGGCGAGCAGCCACGGGCTGCGCAGCACCCGCCGCGGACCCACGGCGAGCACGGCCGCGAGAAGTGCGACGACCAGCAGCGCCACGAGGTACTTGTTCAGCAGGCCGGCCCCGACGCACAGGCCGATCGGCAGCCACCACCGCCCGTCACCGGTACGCAGCAGCCGTAGCGCCAGCCAGCAGATCACCAGCCACGCCAGCAGGTCGAAGCCGGCGGTCGACAGCATGTGCCCGACCGCCAACGGTTGTGCGGACACGGCCGCGAGCCCGGCGGCAAGCACCTGCGTGCTCCGGTCGCCTCCCAACTCCCGCGCGACGAGGGCGACCACCACGACGGTGGCGACGAGGGCGAGCGTCGCCGGGACCCGCAACCCGACGGTGGAGTCCCCGAGCACCTCGGTGGCGGCCCGCGCGAGGAACGGTGTCAGCGGCGGCTGGTCGACGTATCCCCACGCCGGGTGATCGCCTGCCGCGAGGAAGTACAACTCGTCCCGGTGGTAACCGTATCGGCCGGACAGCGCGGTCAGGGCGACGGCCAGGACGGCCGCCAGGCCTGCCACAGGGCCGAGAGCGAACCGAGGTAATTCGCGTGCTGCGTCGCCCCGTTCCCGATCCATAGCGCCCCCTCGCCGGCCGGTCGCACCACGGTACTGGCGAGGTCCGGCCCGGTCGAGGGTCCTGTCACGAGCCGAGGCCGCATTGCGGCCCGGGCTAACTCCCCGTAGAACACCGCCCATGAGAAGACGGATCTTCATGTCCATGCTTGCCGGAGCGACCCTCGTGGCGAGCACCCTCCTCGGAGCGGGCCCGGCGTCGGCAGCCCGGCCGCCACAAGCCCCGGCCATCCCGGTCGCCGGACTCGCCGACCCGCCCGCCGAGTTCGGGACCGACTGGCACGATCCCCTGACCGCCGCCCCGCCCGTCACCCACCCCACCGGAAAATCCTGCGAAGTGACGGTCGCCGAGGCGCAGTTCCGCGACTTCACGCCCTACAAGGGCACGTACGCGCCCCCGCGTGGCTGCGGTGACCGTTGGAGCAAGGTCGTTCTGCGGCTCGACGGCAAGGTCCAGGGACGGCAGTACGACCGGCTCGGTTATCTGCACATCGGCGGTGTCGAGGTCCTCCGTACGTCCACTCCGCAGCCCTCGCCCGACGGCATCGAGTGGTCGGTGGAGAAGGACGTCACGCGCTACGGCGACACGTTCCGCGAGGGCCACGACGTCGAGATGCTGATCGGGAACGTCGTCGACGACACCTACACGGGAATCATCGACGTCAAGGTGACACTCACCTTCTACCCGGCAGAGAAGCCGGCCGCGACCAAGACCGCGACCAAGACCGCGACCAAGACGGTGGCCAAGGCCGCGGCGGCCCCCGATCGCGTACTGACCCTCCAGGACGGCACCCTCACCACGCCCCGGAACAGCGAACGCATCGTCGCCGAGGTGTACGCCACAGGGTCGGGCGGCGGCTGCGAGGAGTACTGGTATCTGACGGTGCCGGACGCCGCTCCCTACTCCTGCAAGGCCGGAGACGGCCCCTACCGCGAGGTGCAGATCGAGGTCGACGGCAAGCTCGCCGGCATCGCGGCACCGTTCCCGACCGTATGGACCGGCGGCTGGTCCAACCCCTTCCTCTGGTACGTGATCCCGGGCCCGCGCGCCTTCGACATCAAGCCCGTCGAGTACGACCTGACACCGTTCGCGGGGCTGCTCAACGACGGCCGTCCGCACCGGATCGACGTCTCCGTGGTGGGCGTTCCAGAGGGACAGAGCGGCTGGAGCACCCCGGTGAACGTCCTGGTCTGGCAGGACGCCAAGAGCACACGCGTCACCGGGAAGCTCACCGCACACCGGGCCGGCGACCTCACGAACTCCTCCACGTACACGCCCGGTTCGGAGCACCGCCTCGACACCGGGGCCGGGCACCGGCTGACCGTGGCTGGGTACGTCGACACCTCGCACGGCCGTGTCACGACCACGGTCGACCGCGAGCTGGCCGCCACGTCCGTGCACCGCTGGACGGACGGCGAGAGCGCGGACGCGCTGAAGGGGACCTGGACCGACGACGAGAAGGTCACCGTGGACGGACACGGGCCCGCCGTGACGACCCGTACGGACCGCACGTACACCATGGACGGTGTCACGACACTCGGAGCGGGCGACCGGCTGCGGACCGTGCTGTCGCTGGGGGACCGGGCCTCCGTCGTGGAGACCCGTGGCGGCCGGCGCACCGCGTGGTCCCGGCTCGACGACAGCTACGCGGGCGACGCGACCTACACCGCGAACGTGCCGCGCGACCAGCGGCATGCCGTCGGCACGACGAGTGAGCGCTACCGGCTGTACGGCTCGGACGGGTGCTACGACCGGCGCCTGGTGACCGTCCAGGGCACCCTCACCGGGGTCCGCGACAGCTGCTGACCTCGTCGCTCCCGTCGCTCCCGTCGCTCTGAAGAGCCAGGGGCAGCTCCCCGCGCCGGCACGGTGGACGTGCCGGTGCGGGGAGCCGCTCGTACGATGAGGGTCTCGGGGCCGTTGACGGAGGTTTGTCGTGCCCCGAACCGTCTGGTCAGGAGCCATCTCTTTCGGTCTGGTGACCGTGCCGATCCGCGTGGTGTCGGCGACCGAGAACCACGCGATCCGCTTCCACCAGTACCACCTCGAAGACATGGGCCGGGTCCGCGTCCGCAAGTACTGCGAGCTTGAGGACCGCGAGGTCTCCCAGGACGAGATCGGCAAAGGGTACGAAATCAGCAAGGACACCCTCGTCGCGGTGAGTGACGAGGAGCTGCGGGAGATGCCGCTGCCCACCGCGAAGGCCATCGAGATCTCCGCTTTCGTGCCGGCGGCGTCGATCGATCCCCTCCAGGTGGGCGACGGCTACTACCTCCAGGCCGACGGCCAGGTCGCGGCCAAGCCCTACAAGCTGCTGCGGATGGCTCTGGAGCGCAGCGCCAAGGTCGCCATCGCCAAATACGCGTGGAGCGGCCGCGAGCGCCTGGGCCTGCTCCGCGTCCGCGACGACTCCATCGTCCTGCACGCGATGCGCTGGCCCGACGAGATCCGCTCACCCCAGGGGCTGGCCCCGACCGCGGTCGAGGTGTCCGACGACGAGATCGAGGGCGCGCGGGCCCTCATCGACCACATGACCCGCGACGGCCTGCAAGGCAGCGAGTTCGAGGACCACTACACGGACGCCCTCGCGGAAGTCATCAAGGCGAAGCGCGAAGGGCACGCGCCTCCGGAGGCGCCGGAACAGGAGTCGCCGGCCGGGCAGGTCGTCGACCTGATGTCCGCTCTGGAGGCGTCCGTGAAAAAGGCACGGGCCTCCCGGGGCGAGGGCGAGGGCGACGCCGACGTGTACGACCTGCCCACGAAGAAGAAGACAACGGCCAAGAAGGCGTCGGCCAAGAAGGCAACGGCCGGCAGAGCGACAGCCGCGAAAGCAACAGCCGAGAAAGCGACAGCCACGAAGGCGGCGAAAAAGACGGCTAAGACGGCTAAGAAGACGGCCGCCAAGAAGACCCCCGCGAAGAAGACCGCGGCGAAGTCAAAACGCAGCGCGTGATCCGACTGGCGGCTGCCGCGCGGACCGGCAGACGGCGGATCACGGATCACGGATCA
>NZ_LIPP01000007.1 GCF_001418335.1 Streptomyces aurantiacus
CCCCCCAGGGGCGCGGGGAACGGCGCGATCTTGTCGCTTGTAGGGGCGCGGGGAACTGCGCGACCAGCCCCCACCGCCCCGCACCCGAAAAGACGGCGCACCCACCACCCACCCCTAACACGAAACCCCACCCCGCATCCAACTTATGCCCTCATTTCACCAATCATGATTGCAATCACGGTCGCCCGTAGTGACAGCCAAGTCACACAGTGCAATGGTGCCGGGCATGACGACAAACGGGGGCTTCGAGCCCGTCTTCTGCACCATCATCCCGCCCCACGTCCTCGACACCCTGGCCCAGACCGAGGACCCCGCCCTCGCCGGCAAGGCGCGCCGCACCCTGCAGCGCGACGCCTACGAGCGCACCCAGCGCCGCCTGACCACGGTGCTCGGCGCCCCCTCCCTCGCCTCGCCGAGCGGCGCCGCCGCCGACAAGCCGAACCGCACGATCCACGACGCGAAGCACAAGCAGGACCTCCCCGGCAAAGAGGTCCGCGGCGAGGGCGACAAGCCCGGCAAGGACGCCACGGTGAACCGCGCGTACGCCGGCCTGGGCGCGACCTTCGACCTCTTCCTGAAGGCGTACGGCCGCAACTCGATCAACGGCGAGGGGCTGCCGCTGAACGCGAGCGTGCACTTCGACGAGGAGTACAACAACGCGTTCTGGAACGGCGAGCAGATGGTGTTCGGCGACGGCGACGGCGAGATCTTCCTCGACTTCACCATCCCGGTCGAGGTCATCGGCCACGAGCTCACGCACGGCGTCACGCAGTACACGGCCAACCTCACGTACTTCGGCCAGCCGGGCGCGCTGAACGAGCACATCTCGGACGTCTTCGGCTCGCTCATCAAGCAGTACACGCTCGGCCAGACCGCCGCCGAGGCCGACTGGCTGATCGGCACGGGCCTGCTCGCCCCGCGCGTCACGGGCACGGCCCTGCGCTCGATGAAGGCCCCCGGTACGGCGTACGACGACGACGTGCTCGGCAAGGACCCGCAGCCCGCCACGATGGACGACTACGTCCGCACGGGCCGCGACAACGGCGGCGTGCACATCAACTCCGGTATCCCCAACCACGCCTTCTACCTGACCGCGAAAGCCCTCGGCGGTCACGCCTGGGAGCGCGCGGGACAGGTCTGGTACGACGTGCTGACCGGCGGGGAGCTGGAGTCGCAGGCGAGTTTCACGGACTTCGCGAAGCTGACCCTGGCGACGGCACGTGCCTCGTACGGCGAGGGCGAGGAACTGCAGGCCGTCACGAAGGCGTGGGAACAGGTCGGCGTACCGGCCCAGTGACCGTGGCTCGGGCCCGCGTTTCGTACTAGACAGGAACCATGCGTATTCAGGTGCGGCGCACAGGCGGATTCGCGGGCATCGAGCGGTATGCCGAGGTGGACACCTCGGGGCGCGCCGACGCCCAGGAGTGGCATGCCCTGGCCGAGCAGGCGGTGGCCGCCGGCCGGGGCACGCCCCCGGTAGGCGTCCCGGACGGCTTCGGCTACCAGATCACGGTGGACGGGACAACGGTCTACTGCGCGGACCCACGCCTGACAGAAGAACAACGAGAACTGATCTCAAAGGTCCTCAAGGAGGGCGCCTGAACTCCACGGGCGCGGGGAACGGCGCAATCTTCTGCCTTTCAGGGGCGCGGGGAACGGCGCAGTCTTTTAGGGGCGCGGGGAACGGCGCAACACCGCGCCCCGTTGACTCCGCTCACCACCGCTACAGATGATCGCGCGCATGGCCAACACCACGGCGAACCCCACCGCGAACCCCATACCCCCCTTCCCGCCCGGCTTCCTCTGGGGTGTCTCCACCTCGGCGCACCAGATCGAGGGCGCGGCGGACCGCCGGGCCCCCTCCGTGTGGGACGCCTTCACGGCCGAACCGGGCCGGGTGAAGGACGGCTCGACGGCCGAGGTGGCCTGCGACCACTACCACCGCTACCCCGAGGACGTGGCCCTCCTGCGCGACCTCGGCGTGGACGCGTACCGCTTCTCCGTGTCCTGGCCGCGGGTGAACGCCCCCGGCGGCCTGGACTTCTACGACCGTCTGGTCGACGAGCTGTGCGCGGCGGGCGTACGTCCGGTCCCGACCCTCTTCCACTGGGATCTGCCGCTGTCGGCCGAGGAGGCAGGTGGCTGGCTGGCGCGGGACACCGCCGCGCGGTTCGCCGAGTACGCCGCGCTGGTGGCCGCCCGGCTCGGCGACCGCGTCACCAAGTGGATCACCCTCAACGAGCCCGCCGAGCACACCCTGCTGGGCCACGCCCTGGGTGCGCACGCGCCCGGCAGACAGCTCCTCTTCGACGCCCTGCCCGCGGCCCACCACCAGCTGCTGGCCCACGGGCTCGCCGTACAGGCCCTGCGCGCGGCCGGGGTCACCGACATCGGTATCGCCAACTCGCACGGCCCGACCTGGCCCGCCTCCCAGGAACCCGCGGACCTGGAGGCGGCCGGCTTCTACGACCTGCTCCTCAACCGGTTGTTCGCCGACCCGGTGCTGCTGGGGCAGTACCCGGCAGGCCTCGGCGAGTTGATGCCGGGCGGCGCCGAGACCGTAGCCGCCGATCTGAAGATCATCGGCCGGCCGGTCGACTGGTACGGGGTCAACTACTACGCGCCGACCAGGGTGGGCGCGCCGCAGGGCTCGGAGATCGAGTTCGGCGGACTCACCATGCCCGCCGAACTCCCTTTCTCCGTCAGGGAGATCGAGGGTTACCCGGTCACGGACTTCGGCTGGCCGGTGGTGCCGGAGGCGCTCACGGAACTGCTGGTGGACTTCCGCGAGCGGTACGGCGACCGGCTCCCGCCCGTCGTCATCACGGAGAACGGATGCTCGTACGAAGGGCTCGACGACCAGGACCGGATCACGTACCTGGACGGCCACCTGCGGGCGCTGCACCGGGCGTCGGAGCAGGGGGTGGACGTCCGCGGCTACTTCGTGTGGTCGCTCCTCGACAACTTCGAGTGGGCCGAGGGGTACGCGCGCCGCTTCGGCCTGGTGCACGTCGACTTCGAGACACTGGAACGGACCCCGAAGGCGTCGTACCACTGGCTACGGGACATGCTGCGAACCCAGAGATGAATGACGCGTCCGCCAGAAAGCCGTCAGAGAACTCCCGCGTCCCGGGCCACCCACACGCTCGGGTACAGCGGGCGGTAGCCCAGCTCGCGGCGGATGCGTTCCGTGGAGACGATGCCCGACCAGGGGTCCTCGGCATCCCCCGCGCGCAGGTCCTCGGGAACGGGCAGCCCGCTCAGGGTGTACAGGTCGACCGTCGTCACGGGTGCGTCGTCCGCGATGTTGTAGACGCGCCCGTCGATCCCGGGGGCGAACAGCAGCCGGAGCAGCCCCTGTGCCACGTCGGCGTGGTGCACCATCTGCAGCCGCTGGGCCGCGGCCCACTCCCGCGCCCACCGCATCACCTGGGTGAGATGCGGGTCGCCTGCGCCGTACACGAAGGCCAGGCGCCCGACGCGTACGTCCAGGCCCGCCAGGCCGAGCAGGCCCCGCTCGGCCTCGCCCTTCGACTCGGCGTACGCGCCCCACAGGGGCCCGCCCGCCACGGGCAGGTCGTCCTCGGTGTGCGGGCGCCCCCGCCCGGTGCCGTACACGACGTTCGTGCTGGCCTGTACGAACCGTCGTACGCCGGCGCGGACCGCCGCGCGGCCCAGTTCGAGCGCCGCGTCCCGGTTGACCGCCCACGCCTCCTCGTCCGGGACGCCCCGGAAGGACGCCGCGAGGTTCACCACCGAGTCGACCCCGGCGAGGGCCTCGCCCAGCACCTCCGTGTCCTGGATGTCGCCGGCCACCACCTGTGCGCCCAGGTCGGCGAGGGGCGCGGCCCGTGCCCCGTCGCGGACCAGGACCCGTACCTGGTCGCCCTGCCCGTGGGCGCCCCCTGTCGTGGCCCGCGCCAGCAGCCGCGGCACGAAACGCCGCCCGACCTGGCCCGTGGCACCCGTCACCAATGTCAACATCGCCCGCTCCTCATGTGTGATCAGTGGTCTGTGATCAGTGGTCTGTGATTCGTGCCCACCCTCGGTCGGCGCGGGGCGCGGCGGGAGAGACCTCTCGATCGGGGGATCGGCAGTCCCTGGATATCCGCGGGGCGAACGCGCACTCTGGGCGCATGGACCGACCCGGACTGGCCGACTTCCTGCGCCGCAGCCGTGCCCGCCTGGAGCCCGCCGACGTGGGCCTGGCGGGAGGCCCGCGGCGGCGCACGCAGGGGCTGCGCCGCGAGGAGGTGGCGGCGCTCACGGGGATGTCGGTCGACTACTACACCCGTCTGGAGCAGGCGCGCGGCCCGCGCCCCTCCCGCCAGATGCTGGGCGCGCTGGCCCGCGCCCTGCGGCTCACCGACGACGAGCGGGACCACCTGTTCCATCTGACCGGCGAGGAGCCGCCGCGTTCCGGGGGCACGTCCGGTCACGTACGGCCGGGTCTGCTGCTCGTCCTCGACCGACTGCACGACGTGCCCGCGCAGGTGATGAGCGACCACGGCGACGTGCTCGCCCAGAACGCGATGTCGGTGGCGCTGGTCGGCGAGACGCGGGGCGAGAACATCGTGCGCCGGTTCTTCACCCACCCGGCGGCCCGCGACCTGTTCCCCGCGGAGGACCATGACGCGCTGGCCCGCGGGCACGTGGCCCATCTGCGGTCCGTGTCCGCGGCCCGTCCGGACGACCCGGCCGTGACGAAGCTGGTGGGTGAGTTGCTGACGGCGAGCGAGGAGTTCGGGCGGCTGTGGGCGGAACACGAGGTGCGGGTGCGGCGGGCGTCGACGAAGCGCTTCCTGCATCCGGTCGTGGGGCTGCTGGAGCTGGACTGCGAGACCATGCTGGTCTCGGAGCAGGAACAGATGCTGATCGTGCACAGTGCGCGGCCCGGCACGGAGGCGTATGAGCGGCTGCGGCTGTTGCGCGGCACCCGGACCCCCGCTTCTCTCAGCCCGTCCGGCGACTGAGGACGAGCGCGTTCAGCGCGATACGGGGGTCTGGGGGCGGCAGCCCCCAGCTTCGGGAAGGGGCGGGG
>NZ_LIPP01000070.1 GCF_001418335.1 Streptomyces aurantiacus
CCCCCCGCACCTACATCACACGCCTGCCCCCGCAGGGCCCGCGCAAGATCATCCCTCGCCTCCGCCACCAACCGCCGAAGCGCCGGCGCAGCCTCCCCACGCCCCGCAAGCCACCCGTCCGCCAGATCCAACGTCCCCTGGGAGTCCTGCAGCGAAGGGAACAACCCCCTCACCACATCCATCCCGATCTGAATCGACCGCTCCTCCCACACCCGCTCGATCACCTCGAAGTACTTGGAGGCATACGGCGCGGCCAACCCCCGCTGCGACGCCTGCGCGAACCCGTCGATCGTCGCCTCGACCAGCGCGTTGGACAGCGAGTCCGACTCGACCACGACCGCCCACGCCTGGGCCTTCACCGCCGCGGACGGCCGCGCCGCCAGGCACCGCACCTGATGCCGCTTCCCGGACGCGGTGTCGTCGCGGGCGAGCTCCGCGGCGAGCACACCCTCGTCCGCCACCCCGTGCGCGGCGAGCGGTTCGAGGAACGCCCAGCGCAGCTCCTGATCGACATCGAGCCCGTCGATCTTCGCGGCCGCGGTGCCCTCCAACAACTCCTGGAGCACCAGCAGATCCGCCTCGCTCGACGCGACCGCCGCGAAGAAGCGCGCCCACGTCAGCTGGTGCTGGCTGCCGGGCGCCGCGGACCGCAGCTCACGCAGCGCGCCCTCCGCGAGCAGCCGCCCGCCGGTGGCCCGCCACTCGGGCGCCACGTAGAAGGTGAGCGCGGTGTTCGCCCACGCGTGCAGCACCTGGAGCACGCCGATGTCCGACTCGCGGCCCGCGAAACGCAGCACCAGGCCGATGAAGTCCCGCGCGGGCATGAGCGCGTCGCGGGTCAGGTTCCACAGCGCCGACCAGCACAGCGCGCGGGCGAGCGGGTCGGTGATGTCACCGAGCTGCGCCCGCAGCGTGTCCAGCGAACCCTCGTCGAAGCGGATCTTGCAGTACGTGAGGTCGTCGTCGTTGACGAGGACCAGCTCGGGGGCGTCCGCGCCGGCCAGCTCGCCGACGACCGTGCGCGGACCGTCGACGTCCACCTCGGCGCGCGCGTACCGCACAAGCGCGCCGCCCGAGCCCTCCGAGCCGTCTACGCCCTCCCGCCGGTAGAGGCCCACCGCCACCCGGTGCGGTCGCAGTTCGGGATGCGACTCGGCCGCCTCCTGGAGGACCGTCAGCTCGGCGACGCGGCCCTGTGCGTCGAGCAGCACCTGGGGCGTGAGGGAGTTGACGCCCGCGGTCTGCAGCCAGGACCGCGACCAGGCCGCCATGTCGCGCCCGCTCGTCTCCTCCAGGACCGCCAGCAGGTCACCGAGGCGCGTGTTCCCGTACGCGTGCCGCTTGAAGTAGCGGCGGGCGCCCTCCAGGAACGCGTCCCGGCCCGCGTACGCCACCAGCTGCTTGAGGACCGCGGCGCCCTTGGCGTACGTGATCCCGTCGAAGTTGAGCTTGGCGTCCTCCAGGTCGCGGATGTCGGCCGTGATCGGGTGCGTGGAGGGCAGCTGGTCGGCGCGGTACGCCCACGCCTTGCGGTTGTTGGCGAAGGTGACCCAGCCGTCGGTGAAGCGGGTCGCCTCGACCATCGAGAACGTGCCCATGAAGTCCGCGAAGGACTCCTTGAGCCACAGGTCGTCCCACCACACCATGGTCACCAGGTCGCCGAACCACATGTGGGCCATCTCGTGCAGGATCACGTTCGCCCGGCGCTCGTACGACGCCCGCGTCACGTTGCCGCGGAAGATGTACTCCTCGCGGAAGGTCACACAGCCCGGGTTCTCCATCGCGCCGAGGTTGTACTCGGGCACGAACGCCTGGTCGTACTTCCCGAAGGGGTACGGGTAGTCGAAGTGGTCGTGGAAGAAGTCGAGCCCCTGCTTGGTGACCAGGAAGACGTCGTCGGCGTCGAAGTGCCGGGCGAGCCCCTTGCGGCACAGCGCGCCGAGGGGGATCTCCAGCCGGGTGCCGTCGTCGAGGAGGCGCTCGTACGAGTCGGTCACATAGTGGTACGGGCCGGCGACGAAGGCCGTGATGTACGTGGAGATGGGCTTCGTCCCGGCGAACTTCCACACGCCGTCGACGAGTTCACCGACACCGTTGCTCCACACCACCCAGCCCTCGGGGGCCCGCACCTCGAAGCGGAAGGGCGCCTTGAGGTCGGGCTGCTCGAAGTTCGCGAAGACACGGCGGGAGTCGGCGGGCTCGTACTGCGTGTAGAGATAGACCTCGCCGTCCTCCGGGTCGACGAAGCGGTGCATGCCCTCACCGGTGCGGCTGTACGCGCACTGGGCGTCGACCACCAGTTCGTTGTCCTCGGCCAGGTCCTCCAGAAGGACCCGGGAACCGTCGAAGACGGCGCCGGGGTCGAGGTCCCGGCCGTTCAGCGAGACGGCCGTGACGCTCGGCGCGATCAGGTCCGCGAAGCTCGTGGCGCCCGGCTCGGCGCTGCGGAACCGGATGGTCGTCACCGACCGGAAGGTACGCGGCTCGGCGTCCGTCCCGCCGACCGCGGAGCGCAGGTCCAGCGACACCTCGTACTCCTCGACGGACAGCAGTGCCGCCCGCTCGCGGGCCTCGTCGCGGGACAGATTCTCACCGGGCACGGGCGGCACTCCTTGTGGCGTCATGGGTACATGTGAAGGTACGTGTGGACAGGACCGATCCTGTCACGCACCCCTGACACGGTGCACCCGGGAATGGCGCGGACGACCGAACGCATTGAGGCTATTGAAGGTGGAGACAGCACCGGCACGGCACCGAGGGCTCCCGACACCGACACCCCCCGACCGAGGAGAACAATGTCCGAGCAGCAGGCATCAGCCAAGACCCCCGTCGACTTCTGGTTCGACCCGCGGTGCCCCTGGGCGTGGATGACCTCGCGATGGGTCCTGGAAGTGGAGAAGGTCAGGGACATCGAGGTCCGCTGGCACATCATGAGCCTCGCGGTGCTGAACGAGTCGAAGCTGGACGAACTCTCGGAGTCGTACCGCGAGACGATGTCGACCACGGCCTGGGAGTCGGTCCGCGTGGTGACCGCGGCCTGGCAGAAGCACGGCGCCGACATCCTCGGCCCGCTCTACACCGCGCTCGGCACCCGCGCGCACAACGAGGGCCGGGGTCTGACCAAGGACGTGATGGCCGCCGCGCTCGACGAGGTCGGCCTCCCCGCCGACCTGATCGACTACGCGGACCAGCTCGACTTCGAGTTCGACGCCGAGCTGCGCGCCTCCCACAAGGAGGGCATCGACAAGGTCGGCCAGGACGTCGGGACGCCCGTCATCGCGGTCCCCGGCGCCGACGGCGAGCAGATCGCGTTCTTCGGCCCGGTCGTCACCCCGGCGCCCAAGGGCGAGGACGCCGCCAGGCTGTGGGACGGCGCGCTCCTCGTCGCCTCGGTCCCGGGCTTCTACGAGCTCAAGCGCACCCGCACGAAGGAGCCCGACTTCAGCAACCTGTAGGGGCGGGCATCTTCTGGGTGCGACCGACACGCTCCCTTGCCACCCGGGAACGGGAGGACCCCCGCGAGTCACGTCCTCGCGGGGGTCCTCCGTCCAGCCGCCTGCCCGCGTGAAAGGTGAGAAGACGATCACGAGGGAGGGTGCCGAGGGTGTTCTTCGGGCTCTTATTGCGAATAGCTTGCAAGTGCAGGCTAGCAGCAAGAGAACTGTCCGACTACGCGACCGAGGTGTAGTGCGAGGCGTCGCCCGCGATCGAGTGGCTCTCCTTGCCCTCGATGCCGACCGGTACGTCACCGGCGACCGTCACCCGGTTCAGGCGGCGCGGCAGTCCGTCGTAGTTGTCGATGGCGTAGTGCTGGGTGATCCGGTTGTCGAACAGCACGAGCTGGTTCGGGGACCAGCGGTGCCGCAGGACGTTCTCGGGCCGCACGACATAGGCCTGGAGCAGATCAAGGACCTTGCGGGACTCGCTCACCGACAGACCGGCGATCCGCTGGGCGAAGCCGCCGATGAACAGCCCGCGCTCGCCGGTCAGCGGATGGACCCGGACCACGGGGTGGACGGTGCGGTACTTGATGGACGTGAACTGGGCGCGGTGAGCGGCCAGCGTCTCGTCGACCTCCTCCTCCGGCACCGCGTAGTCGTAGTCGTTGGTGTGCTCGGCCCACAGCGTGTCCGCGAGCCGGCGCAGGGGCTCGGGCAGATCGCGGTAGGCGGCGGCCGAGCTGGCGATCAGCGTCTCGCCCCCGTACGGCGGGATCGTGATGCTGCGCAGGGTGCTGGCCTGCGGCGGGTTGAGGACGAACGTGACGTCGGTGTGCCAGTTGTTGGCGGCACGGCCGCGCTCGCTGTCCACGGGCAGCACGTTCGGGGCGCCGTCCACGGCGGGCACGGTCGGATGGGCGGTGGTGAGGTCGCCGAAGTGCCGGGCGAAGGCCTGCTGGCCCTCGTCGTCCAGATCGACGTCGTCGAAGACCAGCGCCTTGTGTTCGTCGAGGGCGGCCCGCAGGGCGGTGACGACCTCGTCGTCGAGCGGTTTGGCGATGTCGACGCCGGATATCCGCGCGCCGATCTTCGCGGTGACCTTGCGGATCTCGATGCCGGTCATGGGAGTCCTCTCGGATGCGGGTCAGCGATGGGGCGGCTACGGGTCAGATGCGGGCGAGTGCCGGGGAGACGTGCTGGTTGGCGGGGCGCGGGAGGCCGTATCTCTCCCGCAGGGTCTGCCGGGGGGCCTGCGGGGGGCGGCCGTCGTACTCCGTGCGGAGCAGCCCGCGGGTGCGCAGGATCGGGACGACGTGGTCGACGAAGGCGTCGAGGCCGGACGGCAGGACCGCGGGCATGATGTTGAAGCCGTCGGCGGCGCCGAGCGTGAACCATTCCTCGATGGCGTCGGCGACCTGCTCGGGCGTCCCGGTGAACGTGAGGTGCCCGCGCCCGCCGCCGAGCCGGCCGATCAGCTGCCGCACGGTGAGGCGTTCGCGCCGGGCGAGTTCCACGACGAGCGTGTAGCGGCTCTTGGCGCCCTCGACGGAACTCTCCGGCGGCAGCTCGGCAGGCAGCTGCCGGTCCAACTCCAGGACACCCGGCGGTAGTTGGAGCAAGCCCTCCAGACGGCTCACCCCGTGCGCGTGGACGATGTGGTCCTCAAGGACCTGTTCGTTCGCCCGTGCCTCGGCCTCCGTCGAACCGATCACCGGGACGATGCCGGGCAGCACCTTGATGTGGTCGGGATCGCGGCCGGCCGCCGCCGTACGGGACTTGAGGTCGGCGTAGAAGTCCTGCGCGTCCTGGAGGGTCTGCTGGGCCGTGAACACCGCTTCCGCGTAACGGGCCGCGAACGCCTTGCCGTCCTCCGAGGAGCCGGCCTGGACGAGCAGCGGGTACCCCCTGCGGGGAGCGCGGGACGTTGAGGGCTCCCTCGACGCTGAAGTACTTCCCACGGTGCCGGGGCGGATGGATCTTCGTGTCGTCGCCCCAGACACCGGCCGCCTTGTCGGCGACGACCGCGTCGTCCTCCCAGCTGTCCCAGAGCTTGAGCGCCACATCGAGGAACTCGGCGGCACGTGCGTACCGCTCCGCGTGCGCGGGCTCCGCGGCGAGGCCGAAGTTGCGGGCGGCCTCGGCGCCCGCCGTGGTGACGATGTTCCAGCCCGCCCGGCCGCCGCTGATGATGTCCAGCGAGGCGAACTTGCGGGCCAGGTTGTAGGGCGAGTTGTAGGACGTGGAGGCGGTGGCGATCAGACCGATGTGCTCGGTGGCCGTCGCGAGCGCGGTGAGCAGCGTGAGCGGCTCCAGGGCGCCGGCCGGCCGCTGCGCGAGGTTGCTCCACAGTTGCGGTCCGTCGGCGAGGAAGAGCGAGTCGAAGGTGCCGCGCTCGGCGGTCCGCGCCAGCCGGACGTAGTGGCCGAGCTCCACATGGGCGTACGGATCGCTCTCCGGAAGCCGCCAGGAGGCCTCGTGATGGCCGGTGTTCATGAGGAAGGCGTTGAGATGCAGCCGGCGCCGCGTCACTGATGGACCTCCTGGTCCTTGTCGTTCTTGTCGTCTGTGTGGTCCTCGGTGTGGTCCTCGGTGTGGTCCTCCGTCACGCCGAGGGCGGCGAGCAGCCGCTCGCGGTACTCGCCGAGCAGCGGATCGCGGTACGAGCGGGGGTGCGGGCGGTCGATGGCCAGGTCGAGGCCGATACGGCCCTGGTCGAGGACGAGCACCCGGTCGGCCAGCACGATCGCCTCGTCCACGTCGTGCGTGACCAGGAGGACCGAGGGCCGGTGACGTTCCCACAGCTCGCGCAGCAGCCCGTGCATCCGGATCCGGGTGAGCGCGTCCAGCGCGCCGAACGGCTCGTCGGCCAGCAGGAGTTCGGGCTCCCGGACCAGGGAGCGGGCCAGGGCGGCACGCTGGGCCTCGCCGCCGGACAGCTCGTTGGGCCAGGCCCGTTCGCGTCCCGCGAGGCCCACCTCGGCGAGGGCGGCCCGGCCCCGCTCCGCGGCCTCCTTGCCGTCGGCGCCGAGCAGGACGTTGTCGAGGACGCGGCGCCAGGGCAGCAGCCGGGAGTCCTGGAAGACGACGGACACCCGGTCGGGGGCGCTCAGCCCGCCGCTGCCGACGACCTCGTGGTCGAGGCCGGCGATGGCGCGGAGCAGAGTGCTCTTGCCGGAGCCGCTGTGCCCGAGCAGCGCCGTGAGCTGCCCGGCCGGCAGGTCCAGGTCGACGTGGTCGAGGACGGTCCGGCCGTCGAAGGAGCGGGTCAGGCCCCGGAGCCTGACGGTCGGGGCGGCCTCGGTCGTCAGCTGTTCAGTGTGCGTCGCCACGACAGCACCCTCCGTTCGATGAGGCGGACCGCGCTGTCGGACACCAGGCCGAAGATCCCGTAGATCAACAGGCCGACGAGGATCACGTCGGTCCGGCCGTAGTTCTGGGCCTGGAACATCATGTAGCCGAGGCCGCTGGTGGCGTTGATCTGCTCCAGCACCACCAGACCGAGCCAGGAGCCGGTGACGCCGAGCCGGAGCCCCACGAAGAACCCGGGCAGCGCGCCGGGAATGACGATCTCCCGGATGAACCGGAGCTTCGACAGCCCCTGGACCTCGGCGAGTTCGACGAACCGGTGGTCGATCCCGGACAACGCGGAGTACAGGTTCAGATAGATCGGGATGTAGACGACGATGGCGATGATCGCGATCTTGAACGTCTCGCCGATGCCCAGCCAGAGGATGAACAGCGGGATCAGACCGAGGGTCGGGATCGCCCGGTTGAGCTGGACCGTCCCGTCGATCAGCGCCTCGCCGATCCGGCTGAGCCCGGCCGTCAGCGCGAGGGCCACCCCGGCGGTCAGGCCGAGGGCGAATCCGGAGCCGGCGCGTTGCAGCGAGGTGAGGATGTCGGTGGGGAGCGTGCCGTCGCTCCAGAGCTGACCCGAGGTGCGCAGGACCGTCCAGGGCGCGGGGATGGCGCCCGGGTCCAGCTGCCCGGCCGCGGAGGCGACGGCCCAGACCACGACGACCAGGGCAGGTCCGGTCAGCCGGGAGGCGGGCAGCCGTTTGCCGGGGGCGAGACCGCGGCGACGCCGGGTACGCCGTGCCGCGAGAGAACCCTCCGCGCCGTCCAAAGCCTCGACGGCCCCGGCGCTCCCGGCCACGACGGTGGCGGTCGTACTCGTACTCGTACTCGTACTCGTACTTGTGGTCGTGGTCGTGGTCGTGGTGGTCATAGTGCTCACCTCCGGTAGTCGGCGGACACGGCTTTCGCCGCGATGCCCTCGAAGCGGCGGTCGAAGAGCGAGCCGACCTTGAACGCCTTCACGAAGCCGCCCTCGGCCAGCAGGTCCGCGGTCTCCTGCTCCCACTTCACCGCCTCGTCCCAACTGGGCGGAAACAGCGGCTTGTTGGCGAGCTCGGTGATCGCCTCCGCCTGGGCGAGGGTCAGGTTCTGCGTCTTGACGTAGAACTCCCTGTTCCAGTCGTCGGGATGCTCGTACGCCCACACCTGGCCCTGGGCCCACCGCGGGATGTACGCGGCCACGGCGGCGGCCTTCGCCTTGTCGGCGAGTACGGAGGTGGGCGCCCACAGGAGACTGAGCAGGTCCACGACGTCGGTGGGGATGGTGTGGGCGCCCTTGGACCCGTACTGCTTGAGGTAGGCCGGTGACTGCTGGTTGGCGAGCGGGGCGATGTCCACCTGGCCCGACTGGAGCGCGGTGAGGAACTGGTTGCTGGTCAACGGCACCAGCTCCACGTCGTCGTACGCCAGCCCGGCCTGCTTGAGCGCCCTCAGCAGGACGACACCCTGGGCCTGCCCCTGTGAGAAGGCGAGCTTCTTGCCCTTGAAGTCCTGGACGGCCCGGATGTCGCTGCCGGGCTTGGTGGCGAAGAGGTAGTTGGGCTTGCGGGTGAGGTTGATCGCGACGATCTTCGCGTCGAAGCCCTGGTAGTGCGCCTGGATGGGCGGGATACCCGCGTTGTTGGCGACGTCCAGGGACTTGGCGCGGAAGGCGTTGATGACGTCGGGGCCGGCGCCGATGTTCGCCCAGGAGGACACCTTGAACGGCAGATCGGTCAGGCCCGCGAGCTTGAACTGGAGCTGCTGGGTGCCCTGATACGAGGAGATCTTCAGGCTCGTACCCGACGGGACCTTGTTCGCCAGCGGGGCGGACGTGGCTCCCTTGGCCACGGTGTCGGCGGCGCTGCTGCCCGCGCAACCGCTGAGCCCGGCAGTGGCGGCGGCGCCGAGCAAGGAGGAGAGGAAGAGCCGCCGGTCGACACCGGACGCGGACAGAGGTGGCATGGGAGGACTCCCTGAATTCATGAGGTGGTTCACGGGGGCCGACGGACGGAACCGGGCAGGCGGAACCGGCAGGCGGAACCTGGGGGCCGAGAGGCGCGGGTGCCGGAGGAGGGCGCCGGAGGAGGCGCGCGCAGGGTGCGGCGGCGGAGGCGACAGACGGACGCGACGGACGGACGTGACAGACGAACACGGCGGCCGGACGTGGCCGGGTCGTCAGTGCGTCAACGTGTCAACGTGTCAACGTGTCAACAACAGAGGGTGCGAAAGCTGCGACAGCTCATGAACCTGATGCTCCTGGCCTGGTGTGAAGCCTGTCAACATTCGGATTTTCTGAATTAAGTCGGTCCCGGTGGGAGGGCCCGGAGTCTGCCCGGCGACATGCCGAGCGGGTCCCGGTAGACGACGTCCAGAGCCACCGAGCCGCCCGCGACGGCCAGTACCGAGTCCGGGAAGCTGGTCGGCACGACGGTCGCCGCCCGGTCGGACTCGACCTCCTCGCGCAGCGCGGCGAGGCAGTCCTCCCGGTGGACGGAGCCCATCTCGGTGACGACGACCGTGTCCGGGTTGAGCACGTCGAGCAGGAGCCCCACGGCCCGGCCGGTCATCAGGGAACGGTGCAGCAGGAGGCGTACGGCGGTCGTGTCACCGTCGGCCGCGGCGGCCAACACGTGCATGGGGTTCGAGGTACGGATGACCCCGGCCTCCCGGGCCCGCCGGCACAGGGTGCGCTCGCTCAGCTCCGCCTGGAGGCAGCCGGTCCGGCCGCAGTCGCAGGGCTCCGTGCCGCCGGCGAGGGGGAGGTGGGCGATCGAGCCGGCCTGGGAACGGGGGCCGTGGTGTACCTCGTCGTGGGTGGCGAAGGCGGCGTCGACGACGTTCCCGACAAAAAGATGGAGCACGCTGAGGCTGCCGCGCGCCGCCGCTCCGAACAGCCGCTCGCCGTTGACCAACGCCCGCGCGTGGCCGTCCACATGGACCGGCAGGCCGGTGTGTGCGGCGATCACCTCGCGTACGGGGACGTCGTGCCAGTCGAGGAGCGGGTGATCCACGATGGTTCCGGAGTCCCGGTCGACCCAGCCGCCGGCCGCGACGCCCACGGTGAGCGGTGTACGGCTCCGGGCGTCCGTCAGGAGGGCCCGCAGCCCGGCCGCGGCGTCGGCCAGTACCCGGTCCGGCTCGGTGCCGCCGTCGTGGCTCAGCCGGCGCTCGGCGACGACCCGGCCGCGCAGGTCGAGGAGGGCGACTGTGGTGTACGGCACCGCCACGTGGATGCCGCCGACGACGAACCGGGAGTCGTCCAGGTCGACCGGTACGTGGGGGCGGCCGACCCCGTTCGACCGGCGGGGTTCGGGAGCCTCCCGGATCAGGCCGAGCGCGCTGAGCCGGGCGCAGTGGTCGGTGACCGACGCCGGGGAGAGGCCGGTCAGTCGGGCGACCGTGCTGCGGGCGACCGGGCCGTGGTCCAGGACCGACCGCAGGACGACGCTGGCACTGGTCCTGAGCCGGTCGCTGTCGACGGCTCCCCGACGGGCGGGGGAGGGGGC
>NZ_LIPP01000071.1 GCF_001418335.1 Streptomyces aurantiacus
GCCTGTGGGGGCGGGCTTGTAGCGGGTGGTTCTCGATGCCTGGCGCGCGCCGGTACCGTCATCGCTCCGGCGGGCTGCCGGTGGTCGCCCCGGGCCTGAAGGCACAGGCGACCAGGGGTTCGTCGGCCGTCTCCCCCGCCACGAGCGAGGCCAGCATCCGGACCGCGGCGGCGCCCAACTGGTGCCGGGGCACATCGAATCCGGTGGGCTCCGCGGCACCGGCGAGGTCGGGCGGAGGGCTGCCGAGCAGTGCGAGGGAGAGGTCGCCGGGGCAGGTGAGGCCCGCCTCGGCCGCTGCCGCGTGCACGGCCCGCCAGGCGTTCCCGGTGTCGGTCTCCTCCGCGACGAACGCGGTGACCCCTTCGGCGATCCAACGGCGCAGCCGGTCGGGGGTGACGTCGCGCCCGGGGTCGGCGCTGCGGAAGACGGCGTCGGGCCCGCCGGCCAGTCCGGCGGCCTCCAGCCCGGCCAGGAAGCCCTGTTGGCGGTCCGTCGAGGCAGGCGCGTCGTCGTCCTCGCGGATCAGCACGATCCGGCGGTGCCCCAAGGACGCCAGATGCCGGACCACTTCGCTGCTGGCGCTCACGTAGTCGGCGCCGACCCAGGACAGTCCTTCCAGTTCCTCGCGGCGGCCCAGGTGCACGACCGGGAACCCGTCGGCGACCATCCGCTTCAACTCGGCGCTCGGCACATGGCGGCCCAGGAACAGGCATCCGTCCGCGAGCCGGACCCGGTTCAGCGCCTCGGGCCCGGCCGCCCCGGCGCCGCCGGAACTCGACCCCGTGAACAGCACCAGGTCGTAGCCACGCGCGGCGGCCTCTCGCTCCACGCCGACGAGGAACGGATAGTACGAGTGCTCCACGTCCGTCGGGAAGGTGGCCGTGAAGCTGTAGACGCCGAGCAGGTTGTTGCGAACCGCCGCCAGACGCTGTGCGGCCGGGTCCGGTACGTAGCCGAGGCTGCGGGCCGCGTCGAGCACCCGCTGCCGTGTCTCGTCCGATATCGCCGACCCCTGCGCCTTGTCCGACAGCACGAGCGACACCGTGGCCTGGGACACTCCGGCCAGCCGGGCGACCTCCGCCTGCCGCGGCCGGGAGGTACGTCCGGTCGCCGCGGGGGTCCGCCCTCGCCTGGGTCGCTTGCTGGGCTGCTCCACCATGCTCCTCACTCGCTCCACTAATACGTATAAGTAATGCGCATAACCAGAACTGTGCTGCGCTCGCACGGGAACGGTCAAGGGGTGCGACAGAACTTCTTCGCACGAACGGGACAGGAACGGGGGTGGACGTCCTCCGCGCCGGACGGGACATTCGTCCGGACCATTGACCTGCCCGGGGCTTGCCGTTAACGTCCACGCCGAGCCTTTCCAAGGACCAGCCCCTGTGCCCCCCACCGCAGCGTTCGGCAAGCCTCGGGAGTTCATCCATGCGCGCCATGCGATCGTCCCTCGCCGCACTCGCACTCTCGCTGACAACGATGTCGGCCCTACTGGTCCAGGCGGCTCCGCCTACTGCGGCAGCCCCTTCCGCAGCCGCCGCGACGATCTGCAACAAGTACTGCGACGCCCGGGATCCGGCCCTCAGCGGCCAGGACCGCAGACCCGTCACCGCCACGCTCTTCTCGCGCACGTTCACGCTGCACTTCGACGACGCCGACGCCATGGGCTGGGCGTCCGTGGGCAACGGCAGTCCCGGTGACGAGGTGTGGATGGACCGCTCGTTCGACGGCGGTCGCACCTGGTCGGCGAACAGCAGGCTCGGTGCCACCAAGACCCCGACGGGCCAGACGGGCTGGCGGACGTTGATGTACAACGTCGACGACTGGGCGAACCACGGCGTCGGCGCCCTGCGCGCCTGCGGCAAGGCCGCCGACCGTACCGACATCGTCTGCACGCCGTGGGCCCGGTCCACCTGGAACGCCGCCGACCGGCGCACCGCGGCGGCCACTGCGCAGATGCAGTTCTACAACTACGGCACCGGCCTGTTCGACACCACCGGCTGGTGGAACTCCGCCAACGCGCTGCACTCCGTCATCGACAACGCCAGGGTCACCGGCATGCAGAGCTACACGTACGCCATCGGGCGGACCTACGACCTCCAACGCAACGCCGCCGACGGGCAGTTCCGCAACGAGTACATCGACGACACCGGGTGGTGGGGCCTGACCTGGATCGCGGCCTACGACCTCACCGGCGACCCCCGCTATCTGGCCACGGCCCGGGCCGACGCGGACCACATGGCCTCCTACTGGGACAACACCTGCGGCGGCGGGGTGTGGTGGAGCACGGCGAAGACGTACAAGAACGCCATTCCCAACTCCCTCTACATCGAGCTCAACGCCGCGCTGCACAACCGCATCCCGGGCGACACCACCTACCTCCAGCGCGCGAAGGCGGACTGGAGCTGGTTCCAGGGCACCGGCATGATCAACTCCGACGGGACGGTGAGTGACGGTCTCAGTCTGAGCACCTGCAAGGTCGGCGACAGCACGGTGTGGTCGTACAACCAGGGCCAACTCGTCGGGGGACTCACCGAGTTGCACAAGGCCACGGGTGACGCCTCCGTGCTCGCCGCCGCCCGCCGGATCGCCGACGCCAACACCGTCTCCAGCAAGCTCAACACCTCGGCCGGCATCCTCAGGGACCCGTGCGAGTCGGGTGACTGCGGCGGCGACGGGCCCTCCTTCAAGGGCGCGGACGTACGCGGCCTGGCGAAGCTCAACGCGGCCCTGTCCGACCGCCCCTACACGGCGTACCTCAACAAGCAGGCCGCACAGGCCTACGCCGCCGACCGCAACGCCCTCGACCAGTACGGCCTGCGCTGGTACGGCCCCGTGGACAGGACGGACGCCGCTCGCCAGCAGAGCGCCCTGGACCTGATGAACGCCGCGTCCTGAGTCCCGCCGGGCCGCCGGGGGTCACAGCGCCGTCGGCGCCGCCGTGACCCCCATGACCAGCGAGTAGAGCGTGTCGTTCGCCGTGATGAAGAGGCGGTTGCGCCGCGGTCCGCCGAAGCGGATGTTGGCGACCGTGTTGGGCACCAGGAGGCGGCCGATGAGGGTGCCGTCCGGGGCGTAGCAGTGCACTCCGTCGTCCATGGCGGCAACCCAGAGGTGGTCCTGGTCGTCGAAGCGGATGTTGTCGAAGCGGCCGCCGTCCGCCTCCCGGATCTCGGCGAAGACCTTGCCGTCGGAAAGGGTGCCGTCCGCGTGCACCGCGAAGACGCGGATCTGGCCGGCCCCGGTGTCGGAGACGTACAACTCGCTCTCGTCCAGCGAGAAGACCAGCCCGTTGGGCGCGCCGAAGCCTTCGGCGGCGAGTCGCACCTCGCCGGTGGCCGGGTCGATCCGGTAGACGTTGTTGGCGCCGATCTCGCTCTCGCCGCGCACGCCCTCGTAGTCGCTGGTGATGCCGAAGTCCGGGTCCGAGAACCAGATCGAACCGTCGGACTTCACGGCCGCGTCGTTCGGGCTGTTGAGCCGCTTGCCCCGGTAGCGGTCGGCGAGCACCGTGACCGAGCCGTCGTGCTCGGTCCGGGTGACCCGGCGGTTGCCCTGCTCGCAGCTGACCAGCCGGCCCGCACGGTCCAGGGTGTTGCCGTTGGGGTGCCCCGCGGGCGAGCGGAAGACACCGACCGCACCGGTCGCCTCGTCCCAGCGCAGCAGCCGGTCGTTGGGGATGTCGCTCCAGATCAACTGGCGCCACGCCGGTACGTACAGCGGCCCCTCCGCCCAGCGCGAGCCGACGTGGAGTGTCTCCAGTTGCAGATCACCCGCGGTGCACTTCTCCGTACGGAACCTGTCGTCGAGTACTTCGTACAGTGCGGGGCGATCGGTGTCCATGTCTCTGTTCTCTCCTTCAGCCGTTCGTAGGCGCGTCTTCCGAGGCGCGTTTTCCGAGGCATGTCTCCTGAACGGCATCCTGCCAGGTCGGACGTCCGAAGCTCCGCCGTTCGGCGGGGGGTAGCGTTCCGACATGGAGCTCTTCGACAACCCCGTCATACCCGGGTTCAGCCCGGACCCGAGCATCTGCCGGGTCGGCGACGACTACTACCTGGCGACGTCCAGTTTCGAGTACGTACCGGGCGTGCCCCTGTGGCACAGCCGCGACCTGGTGCACTGGCGGCTGATCGGGCATGCCCTGGACCGGCCCTCCCAGCTGGCGCTGCCGGACACGGCAGCCGCGTCCACGGGGGTGTACGCGCCCACGCTGCGCCACCACGACGGCCTCTTCTGGCTGATCACGACCGTGGTCGCCGGGGCGGGCAACATCCTGGTGACCGCCGAGGACCCGGCGGGTCCCTGGTCGGATCCGGTACCGGTCGGCATTCCGGGCATCGACCCGGATCTGGCCTGGGAGGAGGACGGGACCTGCTGGTGCGTGTTCTCGGCCGACGGCATCCACGGGGTCCGCATCGACCCCGAGTCCGGCGAACCGCTGGGTGAGCCGGTTCCGATGTGGTCGGGAAGCGGACTGCAGTATCCCGAGGGCCCGCACCTGTACCGGATCGGCGACTGGTGGTACCTGCTGCTGTCGGAGGGTGGCACCGAACGCGGGCACGCCCTGTCGGTGGCCAGGGCCCGTACGCTGCCGGGGCCGTTCGAGCCGTATCCGGCCAACCCCGTGCTGTCCCACCGCAGTACCGGCCACCCGGTGCAGAACACCGGCCACGGTGACCTGGTGCGGGCACACGACGACAGCTGGTGGATGGTGCTGCTGGGCACCAGGCCCCGTGGCGACACACCGATGTACCACGGCATGGGCCGGGAGACGTTCCTGGCACCGGTGCGGTGGGAGGACGAGTGGCCGCTGCCCGGACCGTTGGAATCGCGTGCGCAGGCTCCGGCGCTCGCACCGCACCCCTGGCCGCGGGAGCCGGACCTGGACGACTTCGACTCCCCCGCGCTCGCGCCGCGCTGGGTGACGCTGCGGCGCGGCGACCCGGAGGCGGTACGTCTCGACGAACGGCCGGGCCACCTGGTGCTGCACGCCCGCGCGGACAGCCTCGACACACCGGGCGCGCTGTTCGTCGGACGGCGGCAGCGTGACCCCGACTGCACCGCGCGCACGCTGATCGACGTATCCGACGGCGGCCGGGGCGGCCTTGCGGTGCGCCTGGACGAGGCGCATCACTACGAGGTGGAGGTGAGCGACGGCATGGTCCGCGCGATCGCCAGGATCGGCCCGCTGCGCCACACCGTCGCCGAACGGGCCGTGCCCGCAGGACCGGTGAGGCTGCGGATCGACGTCACGACCTCCGACGTCCTGCCGCCCACGATCACCTCCCGCGACCCAAAGACGGCTCCCCCGCCCGGCCTGCGCGGCGGCGGCCCCGACACCCTCCGCCTGGGTTACGAGACGGCCGGCACCGGCGACGGCGACGGCGACGGCGACAACGGCGGTGCCGATGACGGTGCCTTCGAGATCCTCGCCGAGCTCGACGGCCGCTACCTCACCACCGAGGTCGCAGGCGGCTTCACCGGCCGCGTCCTCGGCATGTACGCCACGCGGGGCAGCGCGGCCTTCGACTGGTTCGAGTTGGGACCCGCCTGACCGGTGGTGCCGTGTCAGTCGGTGGCGGCCTCGTCCTGGCTTCTCCGGTTGGCGCCGTCGATCTCGGCCATGTGTTCCTCGGCCCAGGCACGGACCATGGCCAGCGGCCCTTCGAGCGACAGGCCGAGCGGGGTGAGCCGGTAGTACACCCGGGGCGGCACCGTCGGCTCCACCCGGCGGCCGACCAGGCCGTCCCGGGTCATCGCCTGAAGGGTGACGGAGAGCATCTTCTGCGAGACGCCGGCCATCCTGCGCTGCAGTTCCGCGAAGCGCACCTCTTCCGGGGACGCCTCCGCCAGCACCTTGACCGCCATCGACATCCACTTCGTGCCGATCCGGTCGAGCAGACGCCGGGTCGGACACTCCGGATCGAAAAGATCTCCACGATTTCCGCGACTTCCGCGTGAAGGACGTCCAACGGTCGAGGGGGTCACCTCGGGCTCACCACCTGTGTCAGAAGTGCGGTCTTGGCTCCCCCACCGTACTTACCTATCGTTCTGTTGTCACCATTGGTAACAGCAACTGACCTGGAGGTCATCGTGGAACTTCGGCGAGTCACGGTCGACGGCGTCGACCTCAACGTGGCCCTGGCCGGTGAGGGCCCGGCCGTCCTGCTGCTCCACGGCTTCCCGCACACCTGGGAACTGTGGACCCACGTCATGGACGGGCTCGCCGACCGGTACCGGGTGATCGCACCGGACCTGCGAGGACTGGGCGCGAGCGCACGAGTGGCGAGCGACCTCGACGCCGGCACACTCGCGGCGGACGCCGAAGCCGTGCTCGACGCTCTCGGGGTGAGTTCCGCGGCCGTGATCGGCATCGACGCGGGCACCCCGCCGGCCTTTCTGCTCGCCATGCGCCGCCCCGACCTCGTCCGACAACTCGTGGTCATGGAGTCGCTCCTCGGCGGGCTGCCGGGCGCCGAGGAGTTCCTCGCCCACGGGGCACCGTGGTGGTTCGGCTTCCACTCGGAACCCGGCCTCGCGGAATCCGTACTCACCGGGCACGAAGCCGAGTACATCGACTGGTTCCTCGATGCCGGCACTCTCGGGCAGGGCGTGGAGCCCGCCATCCGTGACGCCTTCGTCGACGCGTACACCGGGACCGAGTCACTGCGCTGCGCCTTCTCGTACTACCGCGCACTGCCGTCGAGCGCCCGGCAGATCCAGGAAGCGGTCCGTACAGCCCGGCTGACCGTGCCCACCATGGCCATCGGTGCCCGGCCGGTGGGCGGAGCGCTCGAACGGCAGCTACGGCCGGTGGCGGACCATGTCGTCGGCCACATCATCGAGGACTGCGGCCACATCATCCCGCTGCACCGCCCCGCCNNACGACCGGGACGAAGGCGGGGGCGGGGGCGGGGACTGAGGCAAGGGCCGCGGCGACGGCCGGGCAGAAATAGGAGGCGAAAAAACAAGAGGCAAGGAGGAACACCCTCTCCTTGCCACTCTCAACTTATAGCGCACCGGGGGGCTTGCGGCAAGGCCCCCGTCGTGCCGCAGAATCACTCGCCGAAGGCCAGTACCTGCGGAAACGGGAGATTCACGAGTGCGTGTGTTGTTGTCGGTCCATGGATCGGAGTCGGTGTCATGGACTCCCTGACCACCAGTGCGTTCGACCTTCCAGACCATCTCTCCCCCAAGGCGGACCCGCTGCTGATCGGCGGCGACGAGCGGCACTTCGCGGCCATCGCGGAGAGCCTGGAGCAGGCGATCGCCGAGTTGTCCGGCCGTCTGGAAGCCGAGCGCAGGGCGCCGGGCGGCATCGGCCGGGAGGCGATGGAGCGGGACGCGGAGATCCACCGGCTGACGAGCCGGCTGCGTGCCCTGCGCCGCTTCGGCCTCGACCTGTGCCTGGGACACGTCGTCGGCGCGGACGCGACCGAGCCCCTGTACGTCGGACGGCTCGGCCTCACCGACAGCGGCGGGCGCCGGCTGCTGATCGACTGGCGCTCCCCCGCAGCCGAGCCGTTCTTCGCGGCGACCCACGCCAACCCGATGGGCCTGGCAAGCCGCCGCAGGTACCGCTGGACCCGCGGCCGGATCAGCGACTACTGGGACGAGGTGTTCACCGCCGAGGGACTCGAAGGGCACGCCGCGCTCGACGACCACTCGGCCTTCGTCGCAAGCCTGGGCAGTACCCGGTCGTCCCGGATGCGGGACGTGCTCACCACCATCCAGGCCGACCAGGACGCCGTCATCCGCGCGGGATCCCGCGGCGCCCTCGTCGTCGACGGCGGTCCGGGTACGGGCAAGACCGTCGTCGCGCTGCACCGGTCCGCCTACCTCCTCTACTCCGACCCCCGGCTCGGTCAGCGGCGGGGCGGCGTGCTGTTCGTCGGTCCGCACCAGCCGTATCTGGCGTACGTCGCCGACGTCCTCCCCAGCCTCGGAGAGGAAGGTGTGCAGACGTGCACCCTGCGGGACCTCGTCGCCGAGGGAGCCACGGCGGCGGACGAGACCGACCCGGACGTGGCCGCTCTGAAGTCCTCCGCGCGCATGGTGCAGGCGGTCGAGACGGCCGCCAGGTTCTACGAGGCGCCGCCCACCGAGGGCATGGCGGTCTCGACCCCGTGGTCGGACGTCTGGCTGAGTGCCGCCGACTGGGCCGAGGCGTTCGAGACGCCGGGCCCCGGCACCGCGCACAACGAGGCACGCGACCAGATCTGGGAGACCCTGCTCACCATCCTGCTGGACAAGCACGACGGCGACGTCCCGCCCGACCTGTTCCGGCGGGCACTGCTGCACGACGAGGAGCTGACCGGGACCCTCAACCGCGCATGGCCGCTGCTCGAAGCGGCCGACCTCGTCGGGGACCTGTGGTCCGTGCCCGCCTACCTGCGGATGTGCGCTCCCTGGCTCGGCCCCGAGGACGTGAGGAAGCTGCAGCGCGCGGACGCCCAGGCCTGGACGGTGTCCGATCTGCCGATCCTGGACGCGGCACGGCAGCGGCTCGGCGACCCGGAGACGGCTCGGCGCAGACGCCGGCACGAGGCCACTCTCGCCGCGCAGCGCGAGCGCATGGCACAGGTCGTCGACAACCTGATCGACGCCGCGGCCGACTCCGGCGCCGACGGTGACGACGGCGAGGGCCTGGTGAGGATGTTGCGCGGCGAGGACGCCAAGGTCAGCATGGTCGACGAGTCCGAACTGCCCACCGCCGAACCGGACCTGCTCGCAGGCCCGTTCGCGCACGTCGTCGTGGACGAGGCCCAGGAACTGACCGACGCGCAGTGGCAGATGCTGCTGCTCCGCTGCCCGTCCCGGAGCTTCACCATCGTCGGGGACCGCGCCCAGGCCAGGCACGGATTCACCGAGTCGTGGCGGGAACGGCTTGAGCGGATCGGACTCGACCGGATCGACGTGGCCTCCCTCACCATCAACTACCGGACGCCGGAAGAGGTCATGACGGAAGCCGAGCCGGTCATCCGCGCCGCGCTCCCGGACGCCAACGTGCCGACGTCGATCCGCAGCAACGGCATCCCGGTCGTACACGGATCGGTGACGGATCTGGACTCGGTCCTCGACACCTGGCTCGGCGCGCATGCCGACGGGATCGCCTGCGTCATCGGCGATCCGACGTTCCGGGCGACGTCCCGCGTCCGGTCGCTGACCCCGGAGCTGTCGAAGGGCCTTGAATTCGACCTGGTGGTCCTCGTCGACCCGGAGACGTTCGGCACAGGCATCGAGGGAGCGGTCGACCGCTACGTCGCGATGACGCGGGCGACCCAGCAACTGGTCGTCCTCACGAGCACCTGACGCCGGCCGCCGACCGGGTCCTGGAGCGCGGGCGCCAGCACTGCGCTTGTCCGCCGCGGCGGTCCGGCATTACCGTGCCGCGGTGGATCTCTTCTCGCACTCCTGGACGGCGTTGCGCACGGCGGTCGCCGAAGTTCCGGACGCGGACTTCGAGCGGCCGTCCGGCTGTACCGGATGGCTCGTACGGGACCTGGTGTGCCACCTGGTCATCGACGCCCAGGACGTGCTGATCACCCTGGTCACACCCGCCGACACCGAACCGACCGTGGACGCGGTCACCTACTGGCACCTCGTCGAACCGCCGACCGGCGAGGACCCGCTCGACGCCCTGATCCCCCGGCTGGCCGCCGCGTACGGCGAGCCACGGTGGCTCAAGTTCCACTTCGACGACGTCGGTTCCGCCGCGGGCCGCGCCGCCCGGCTCGCCGATCCCGCCGCCCGCGTCAGCACCCGCGACGAGGTGCTGACGGTCGGCGACTACCTGTCCGTGTACGTACTCGAATGGACCCTGCACCACCTGGACCTGATCGCGTGCCTGCCCTCGGCCGCCGGGCCGCCCGCCGAGACCCTCGCGGCGGCTCGTGCGTCGCTGGAGGAGATCGCCGGAACCCCGTTTCCCGCCTCGTTCTCCGACAGGGCCGCGCTGCTGGTCGGCACCGGACGGCGACCACCGACCGACGCGGAGAAGGCCGCCCTGGGCGCTTTCGCCGCACGGCTCCCACTCGTCCTGGGCTGAGCGGTCCAAGCGCCTGACCTGGGTCTACGCACTGAATGGAGGCACCCTAGAAGGGCNNCCCTTCTAGGGTGCCTCCATGGACTCGCAGCACTACCTCTCAGAACTGTTCTCCCTGGAAGGCCGCATCGCCCTGGTGACCGGTGGCAGCTCCGGTATCGGCCGTGGCATCTCCGAGGCCCTGGCCCGCGCCGGGGCCCGCGTGGTGATCGTGGCCCGCAAGGAGGCCGAACTGGCCGCGACGGTCGGGGAGTTGAGCGCCCTCGGCTGCCGTGCGGCCCGGGTCAGCGCGGATCTGAGTACCCGTACGGGCGTACGCGAGGCCGCCGAGCAGGCAGCCGGGGTCTTCGGCGAGCCCGACATCCTCGTCAACTGCGCCGGAGTCAATCTGCGGCCCCCGATGAGCAAGCTGAGCGAAGAGGTCTGGGACAGCACCATGGCGCTGAACCTGGACGCGCCCTTCCTGCTGGGCCAGCGGTTCGGCCCGGCCATGGCCGAGCGGGGCTTCGGGCGGATCATCCACATCACCTCGCAGCAGGCGCACCGTGCCTTCGTCCAGAGCGGTGCCTACGGCGTCTCCAAGGGAGCACTGGAGTCACTGGCCCGCTCGCAGGCGGAGGCCTGGTCGCCGCACGGCGTCACCGTCAACACGCTGGTGCCGGGCTTCGTGATGACGCCGCTGAACCAGCGCCTGTCGTCCGACCCCGACAAGGTGGCGGCCCTGGCGGCACGCACCCTGACCGGACGCAACGGGCTGGCGGCGGACTTCGCGGGCGCGGCGGTCTTCCTGGCGAGCACCGCCTCGGCGTACGTCACCGGGCAGTCGATCCACGTCGACGGCGGCTTCTCCGTCCACTGACCACCCAGATCACCCCGACCACCCCGACAACTCCGTTGCGCCGTCAAGTGCCGTGCTTTCCGGCAGGGTTGCGGGCGGCCCGGTGGACCGACAGGTGCACAATCTCCGTGTGGATCAGGGAATCGCAGCACTGCTGGGAGCAACGGTGGGTGTCGTCGGCACCGTCTCCGCGTCGGCCGTCTCCGGGTGGTCGAGCCGCCGGCAGATCGGGGTCCAGGCGCGATGCCTACAGTGCCTTTCTCGCTCCCGCCAACGAGACGCGCAACGCTCTGAAGCAGGCCGCTCGGGCCCTGATCGGCGATGTGGAGGCCGAAGGACCCGAGCCGGTGGAACAGGCAGCCAACGCCGTCAAGACCGCACTCCACTCGATGCACACGACGTTGCTCGCGTGGCGGGAGCGACGGTTCCCGTGGACCCCGGCAACCGCTGAAGCGCGGCCCGGCAGTCAGGGCGACGTGGCCGTCAGCCGCCCGGTCGCGCGCTCAGGCCGTCGCCACGCGGTCACGGTTCAGGCGCTTGCGCAGCGTCCGGGCGAACTCCTCCGCTTCCACCAGCTGGGTGCGGAGCTTCTCCACCTGCCAGGCGGCCTGCTGCTCGTACTCGCGGACGCGCCTCAGCAGGGACTGCCGTTCGTACGCCGTCAGGTCGTCCTCGGCGTCGAGACGGTCGGTGATGTCCAGCAGGTCCCGCATCTGGTCCAGGGTGAAGTCGAGTGGCTGCATGCGGCGGATCGCTTTCAGCCGGGCGACGTCTTCCCTGGTGTAGAGGCGGAAGCCGCCCTGGGAACGGGCGGAGGGGGTGACCAGACCCGTCGTCTCGTAATGCCGAATCGTGCGCAGCGCCAGCTCCGTCCGCGCGCCGACCTCGCCGATCTGCATGTGCTCGCTGCTCATTCGGGGCGCCCTACCTCGTCTGTCTCGTGCGTCTCTTCTGTCACGTCTGTCGTGTCTATCGCGTATGTCTTACCTGTCTCGTCCGCGTCCGTCGCCCGGGCCGTGGGAGGCCGACCAAGGTAGTATGTGATCATCTGGTCGGCTCTCCGTCGTTCCCACTCCGAGGTGCGGAAGATTTGTTCCCCCGGCCGACGACCGTGTCGGAGGCGACGACGCCCTCTGCCCCCTTCCTGCCACGCCAGGGTGATACCAGGTGTGCCCGAGCACGACAGGTACTTTTTCTCCTTGTCCACGTCCGCACTGTCCCCTGTCGCGCGACTGCGCGGCCTGCGTCCCGACTGGCTGTCCGACCCGAAGGCCTGGCGTACCGAGGTCCTGGCCGGTCTGGTGGTCGCGCTCGCGCTGATCCCCGAGGCGATCTCGTTCTCGATCATCGCCGGGGTCGACCCGGCGATCGGCCTGTTCGCGTCCTTCACCATGGCGGTGACCATCTCCGTCGTCGGCGGACGCCGTGCGATGATCTCCGCCGCCACCGGCGCCGTCGCCCTCGTCATCGCCCCGCTCAACCGCGAGCACGGCCTGGGCTACCTGATCGCCGCCGTCATCCTGGCCGGCGTCTTCCAGATCGTCCTCGGTGCGCTCGGCGTCGCGAAGCTGATGCGCTTCGTGCCCCGCAGCGTGATGGTCGGCTTCGTCAACTCCCTCGCCATCCTGATCTTCATGGCCCAGGTCCCCGAGATGCACGACGTGCCCTGGCCGGTCTACCCACTGATCGCCGGCGGCCTCCTTCTCATGGTGTTCTTCCCGAGGATCACCACCGTGGTGCCGGCCCCACTCGTGTCCATCGTCGTCCTCACCGCCATCACCCTCGCCGCCGCGATCGCGGTGCCGACGGTCGGGGACAAGGGTGACCTGCCGTCCTCACTGCCGGTGCCGGGCCTGCCCGACGTGCCGTTCACGATGGACACCCTGACCACCGTCGCGCCCTACGCGCTCGCCATGGCGCTGGTCGGCCTGATGGAGTCGCTGATGACGGCCAAGCTGGTCGACGACATCACCGACACCCACTCCTCCAAGACCCGGGAGTCGATCGGGCAGGGCATCGCCAACATCGTCACCGGCTTCTTCGGCGGTATGGGCGGCTGCGCCATGATCGGCCAGACCATGATCAACGTGAAGGTCTCCGGTGCGCGTACCCGGCTGTCCACCTTCCTCGCCGGCGCGTTCCTGATGGTGCTGTGCATCGTCTTCGGGCCGGTCGTCTCCGACATCCCCATGGCGGCCCTGGTCGCGGTGATGGTCATGGTGTCCCTCGCGACCTTCGACTGGCACTCCATCGCCCCGAAGACCCTCAAGCGGATGCCGCTCGGCGAGATCGCCGTCATGGTCATCACCGTCGTCTGTGTGGTCGCCACCGAGAACCTCGCCATCGGCGTCGTCGTCGGCTCCGTCACAGCCATGGTCGTCTTCGCCAGGCGGGTCGCCCACTTCGCCGAGGTCACCTCGGTCACCGACCCGGACGGTGGCCGGGTCGTCTACTCCGTCACCGGCGAGCTGTTCTTCGCCTCCTCCAACGACCTCGTCGGCCAGTTCGGTTACGCCGGCGACCCCGACAAGGTCGTCATCGACCTGACCGCCACGCACATCTGGGACGCCTCGTCCGTCGCGGCCCTGGACGCCATCGAGACGAAGTACGCGCAGCGGGGGAAGACGGTGGAGATCGTCGGGCTGAACGCGCCCAGTGCGCGGATCCACGAGAGGCTCAGCGGGGAGTTGAGCGGCGGGCACTGACTGGTGCCCTGCCCTCCGGGGGGGGGTGGGGGTGGTCCGGTTCGTCGTCGGCTGCGGGTCGGTCGTGGCTGGTCGCGCAGTTCCCCGCGCCCCTGAAGGGGCGGCCCCGCAGGCCGCGGTGTCAGCCCTTTACCGCTCCTGCCGTGAGGCCCTGGACTATGTGGCGGCTGGCGAAGGCGAACAGCAGCATGGTGGGGAGGATGGTGAGGACCGCCGCCGCGGACATCGAGCCCCAGTCGATGTTGAAGCTGGAGATGAACCCGTTCAGAGCCGTGGGGACCGTCTTGTTGCTGTCGCTGTTCATCAGGGTCACCGACAGGAACAGCTCGTTCCAGCAGTTGACGAAGTTGAAGATGAACGCGGCCACGATCCCGGGACGCATCACCGGCAGCAGCACCCGGAACAGCGCCCCGAACCGCGACAGGCCGTCGATCATGGCGGCCTCCTCCAGCGCGTCCGGGATGTTCTCGAAGAAGCCGCGCAGCATCACCGTGCAGAACGGGATGCAGACCGCGATGTAGACGAGGATGAGCCCGAGCCGGTTGTCGACCATCTTGAGGTCGGTCATGAGCAGGTACAGCGGCCCCAGCGCGATGAACGTCGGGATCATCTGGGTCACCAGGGCGGCCATCAGCAGCGCGGACTTCGTACGGAACTCGAAGCGGGCCAGCACGTACGCCGACAGCATCGAGATGACGGTGGCGACCGCGCCCGCGACGGTGGCGATGATGAGGCTGTTGGTGAGGTAGACGCCGAAGTCGGCCTTGCCGAACAGCCCGCTGTAGTTCTCCAGCGAAAAGTTCTCCGGCCAGTAGGCGATCGGGAAGGCGAAGATGTCGCCGGGCGCCTTGAGCGACGTGATGGTGATCCAGTAGAGGGGGAAGACGGTGAAGACCAGCCACAGCCCCAGGAAGGTGAACTTCGCGGCCCGGCCGGCCGTGGACTCCTTGCCGATCACGACCTCACCTCTCGTTTCTCGCGCGTGGCCAGCAGGAAGAAGACCGCGAACAGCAGCAGGCCGGCGACGATGACGAGGCCGAGCGCGGAGGCCCTGCCGTAGTCGCCCTGCTGAGTGATCTTGATCATCCAGGTGGTCACGATGTGCGTCTCGTTGTTCGGCCCGCCGCCGGTCATCCCGAAGATCAGGTCGGGGAAGTTGAAGATCCAGATGATGCGCAGCAGCACGGTCAGCGCGAGCGTGACCCTGATGTACGGAATGGTGATCTGGAAGAGCGTGCGCACCTTGCCGGCGCCGTCGAGCGCCGACGCCTCGTACAGCTCCTCGGGGATCGACTGCAGCGCGGCGAGGATCATGATCGTGAAGAAGGTGACCCCGTACCAGACGTTGGCGACCAGGACGGCGAACATCGCCGTGTCCGGATCGGCCAGCCAGGCGACCGGCTCATTGATGAGACCGGCCTTCTGGAGCAGGTCGTTGACGACGCCGAACTCGCTGTTGAACATCCAGCGGAACAGGATGCCGATGAGGAATCCGGAGATCGCCCAGGGGAAGAAGACCAGCGCCTGGTAGAGGCCCCGGAAGGGGAACCTGCGTCGCAGCCACAGGGCGAGGGCGAAGCCGATCACCAGCTGGGGCACGATCGAGCCGATCACCCAGATGCCGGTGTTGCCCAGCACGGTGCCCCAGGCCGGGTCGGCGAAGACGTCGTGGAAGTTCTGCAGGCCCACCCAGGAGGTGTCGGTCAGGTCGGACAGGTTCCAGTGGCGGAAGGCCATCTGGCTGCCGGCGATCATCGGGTAGTACGTGAAGACCGCCACGAAGATCGCGGCCGGGGCCATGAAGACGGCGATGAGGAAACCGCGCCGAGCGGTGAACTCCGGTTTGCGGCGGCCCTGTTGGACCTTGCGGACGGGCGGGGCGCCCCCGTTGCCGGCGGCCCCCGTCTTCGTCGCCGTCGTGGCCTTCGTGTCCTTCGCCGCCTTCTTCGGTCCCGTCGGGTCCGTCGGGTTCGTCGGGTCCGTCGCTTCGGACGCGGTGGACATGGCTAGTTCTCCTGCTGCCGCTTCTCGGTCCAGTACGTGTCCCAGCCGGCCAGCAGCGCCTTGGGCGTCGTCTTGCCGAGCACCATCTTCTGGATGTCGGCGTCGGCCTTCTGCTGCCACTCGGTCCACCAGGCGACACCGCGCGGCTGGCTGACGTTGAGGTAGGTGTCCGGGTTCTCCGTCATGGTGACGTAGCTGGACCACGGGCCGGTCTTGTAGAACGGGTCCTCGGCGGCCGACTTGAGGATCGGCACCAGGCTGTTCTTCTTGGTGAAGCTCGTCGACGCCTCGCCCTCGGAGAGGAACTCGACCAGCTTGACGGCCTCGGCCTTGTGCTTGCTGCCGTCCGCGACGCCCCACCCGGCGGTGGCCAGCGGCTGTACGGTCTTGCCGCTGGGGCCTGCCACCAGCGGGGCGGTGCTCCACTGGTCCTTCTTGATGGACTTGGACTCCGAGACGGTGGCGATCACTTCGGGGTCCTGGAGCAGGAAGGCAGTGGAGCCGTTGGAGAATCCCTCGACCATCTCCGGGTAGCCCCAGGAGACGGACGACTTCGGGGACGCGTCCTTGAAGAGCTTGAGGTAGGTCTGCATGGCGTCGAGCGCCTCGGGCGCCGAGAAGATCGTCTTGCCGTTCTTCAGCTTGAAGCCGTCGGCGGTGTCGATCTCGTCGGCCACGTACGCCTCGATGACCGCGGTGGCGTTGCCCTGGGCGTTGGCTCCGCCGCGGAAGGCGTATCCGTACTTACGCTTGCCCGGGTCGTGGATGGCGGAGGCCTGTTCCAGCAGTTCGTCCCAGGTGGCCGGCGGCTTGCTGAAGCCGGCCTCCTCGATCAGGTCCTTGCGGTAGAAGACGCTCAGACCGTAGAAGCCGTACGGGACGAAGTACGTCTTGCCGTCGGCGTCCTCGGAGGCCTTGACGGCGTTCTCCGTCATCGCCTCCCAGCCCTTCCAGGACTTGAGGTCGGTCTTCATGTCGTAGATCCAGCCGTTGTTCGACCAGGGCCCCACCGTCGTGTCGCGCACTTCGAGGGTGTCCACGCCGCTGCCGGACTGGAGCATCTGCTGGATCTTCTGGTCCGCCTGCTCGGTGGGCGGCGAGACGAGGTTGACATCGATCTTGGGGTTCTGCTTCTCGAAGTCCGCTATGAGGCCCTTCAACAGGTCCGTGCGGGCCGGGTTCGTCAGGCTCTCGACCATGTTGAGGGTGACCGTGCCGTCGGCCCCCGAGCCGCTCATGCTGGAGCAGCCGGTCAGGACCATCGTGGCGGCTGTGCCGAGGGCGAGAGCTGCCGTCCTTCTTCTCATCGTGCCGTCCTCTTTCTTTGATGCTGATACGGCCGCGTCGACCGCGGCTTCGGACAGGGCGTCGCGGGGCGCGGGGTGCGCCTACGACACCTCGGGGCGTTCACGGGCCGCGCGGGCCCACCGGCCGAGGAGGGGGACGCAGTCCTCGGCGAAGTACTCGTAGTCGGCGGCCGTGTTGTAGACGTGCGCCGACAGCCGCAGGTAGCCGATGCCGCCGAAGCTGGTGAAGGCCGCCTCCACGCCCAGCTCGCGGGCCGCCCGGTCGCGCAGCGCGTCGGCCTCGACGCGGCTGCCCGCCAGGCCCGCCGGCAGCCGTACCAGCCGCATGCCGGGCACCGGCATGCCCACGTCGACGGTGCCGGCGGTGCCGGTCAGTTCGGCGAAGGCGTCGCCTATGACGTGCTCGGCATAGCCGGCCAGGTCGTCCATGTAGCGGCGGGCCGTGTCCCAGCCCCAGGTGGTCTCGACGAAGTCCAGGGCCGTGGGCGCGGCGAGATAGCCGGTGGCGTCCACCGTGCCCTGCTGGTCGAAGCGGTCGGGGTAGGGGTCGGCGGCGCCCCACGAGTCGATCAGGGGGTAGAGGTCGTCGCGCAGGTCGCCGCGTGCGACCAGCGTGGCGGTACCGCGTGGTGTGCAGCCCCACTTGTGCAGGTTGCCGACCCAGAAGTCGCAGGTCAGGCCGTCCAGCGGGGCCTCGATCAGGCCGGGGGCGTGCGCGGCGTCGACCAGGAGCGGGATGCCGCGCCGCCGGGCCTCGGCGCCGATCCGCTCCACCGGCAGCCGGCGTGCGGTCGCGGAGGTGATCTGGTCGAGGACGATCAGGTCCGTGGCGTCGTCGAGCACGGAGACCACGGCCTCGTACGCCTGCTCCTCGCGCGCGTCCAGCGGCACCCGGGCAGTGCGCACCTCGCCGCCCCAGCGTCGGGCGAGGCGTTCGGCGCCCATGGTCACGGCTCCGTAGCCGTGGTCGGTGACGACGATCCCGCCACCGCGGCGGCGCGGGAGCGAGGCGAACACGACGCTGATGCCGGCGCTCGCGTTGGGCACCAGGGCCAGGTCGTCGGGGGCGACCCGCAGGAAGGCCGCGAGGTCGACCCGGGTGGCGGCGAGCCGCTGCGGCAGGGCCGGAAACCACACCACCGGCGAGCTGTCCATCTCGGCGCGGAACTCGTTCTGCCGCTCCTGGGCCACCCGCGGGACCGCCCCGAACGAGCCGTGGTTGAGGTGCTTCATGACGGGGTCGAGCGACCACGCGCGGGCGGCTGGACTGCCGTCCGCCAGCAGCAGGGGGCGCGGGGCGGTGGTGACCTCGGTCTCGCTCACATCACTCCACATCTACCGAACCCGAATGTCCGCGAGACGTCAGACCGTCAGCGGGACACGTATGATGACTCGGCATCCTGCACGGCATTTTTGCGCCACGCAAGGGTTGTGCGGCGATAGTCATCAGATGACTTTCGGTCGATACATCGGAGACATCTGATGACTCGGCAGGGTCTGTCTGGCCGTAGAGTGCCCGAGGGGTTCGGTGCTGCCGCCGGACCGTCAGGGGAGGAAAATCGGATGTCCGCAGTCGACAGGGCGTTCCACGGCCTGCGTCACATGATCGCGACGGGGCGTCTCGGTCCGGGGGACCGTATTCCGCCGGAGGCCGACCTCGGCGAGGAACTCGGCGTCTCACGGGGCCCGTTGCGCGAGGCCGTACGGATGCTCGCGGCCCTGGGCGTGGTCGAGCCGCGGCACGGCTCGGGAACCTACGTCTCCCAGCTCAGGCCGGAAGACATCATCGGAAGCCTCTCGCTGACCCTCGAACTCCTGCCGCTGCCCGGCCTGTTGGAGGTGTACGAGATCCGGCGGGTGCTGGAGGCGCACGTCGCGGCCAAGGCCGCCGCGCGACGGACGCCCGAGACGGTGAAGTCGCTCTTCTCCCTCATCGAGGCCATGGAGGCCACCGACGACCCGGCCGAGGCCTCGGACCTCGACCACCGCTTCCACGCCGAGATCGCCCGGGCCGCCGAGAACCCCACTCTCGCTTCCCTGCTCGCGGTCTTCCGCGCCCGCTCCCGCAAGTACCAGATCTTCACCCTCCCCGAGGGTCCGGAGCTGCGGCGCAAGAGCGACGCGGACCACCGCGTGCTGGCCACCGCGATCGCCGACCGCGACCCCGGCGCCGCCGCCGGCGCGGCCGAGGCCCATGTCGCCCAGACGGAGCGCTGGCTGCGGGCCTTCATGCCGCCCGTGGAGGAAGTGCAGGAAGTGGACAACGACGGAGCCGACGCCACCCCGGCGTGACGCCCCCGCGAACCGACGGTCCGTCTGCGGCTCCGGTGACGTGGCTCAAATGGCGGGGCTCAGGTGCCGGTCGCCTCCGCCGCCGCCCGCCCCGCCGCGCGGCCCGAGAAGAGGCAGCCGCCGAGGAACGTGCCCTCCAGGGAGCGGTATCCGTGCACTCCGCCACCGCCGAAGCCGGATACCTCGCCGGCCGCGTACAGTCCGGGAACCGGCGTGCCGCTCGCGTCCAGGACCCGGCCGGACAGATCGGTCTGGAGGCCGCCGAGGGTCTTGCGGGTGAGGATGTTGAGGCGCACGGCGATGAGCGGCCCGGCGCTCGAATCCATGATCTTGTGGGCGGCGGCCGTGCGGCTGAGGGTGTCCCCGGGATAGGCGAGGGCGTTGCGGATGCCCATGACCTGGGCGTCCTTGGTGTACGGGTTGTCCATCTCCCGGTCGCGTGCGGTGATCTGGCGGGTGAGGTCGGCCAGGTCGATCAGACCGTCGCCGGTCAGTTTGTTCATGCCGCGGACGAGTTCGGACAGGGTCGTGGCCACGACGAAGTCCACGCCGTTCTTCTTGAACTTCTCGATCGGTTCGGGGGTCTGCCAGATGCGTGAGAGCAGCATCCAGATGTTCTTCTCGGTGAGGTCCGGGTTCTGCTCGGAGCCGGAGAGCGCGAACTCCTTGGCGAGGATCTTCTGGGTGGTGACGAACCACGAGTAGTCGTGCCCGGACGCGGTGATCGACTTGAGCGTGTGGAGGGTGTCGTAACCGGGCATGTCGGGCGCGCTGAAGCGTTTGCCGGTGGCGTCGAACCACATGGACGACGGGCCCGGCAGGATGCGGATGCCGTGGTCCGGCCAGATGGGGTCGTAGTTCCTGAGCCCCTCGGTGTAGTGCCACATCCGGTCGGGGTTGACAATCCGGCCGCCCGCCTTCTCGGTGATCGCCAGCATGCGGCCGTCCACATGGGCCGGCACTCCGGTGATCATCGTCTTGGGCGGGGTGCCGAGGCGGGCCGGCCAGTTCTGCCGTACGAGATCGTGGTTGGCGCCGATGCCGCCGGAGGTGACGATCACGACCGGGGCCCGCAGCTCGAAGTCACCGACGACCGTGCGCGAACTGGGCTTGCCCCGGGCCGCGTTGCTCGGCTCCAGAACGGCACCGCGGACGCCGGTGACGGCTCCGCCGGCCGTCACGAGTCCGTCGACGCGGTGCCGAAATCTGAAGGTGACCTTCCCGTCCGCGACCGCCGCGCGCACCTTCTTCTCGAACGGTTCGACGACCGCCGGTCCGGTGCCCCAGGTGACGTGGAAGCGGGGCACCGAGTTGCCGTGTCCGTCCGCGAGGCCGCCGCCGCGCTCCGCCCAGCCGACGATCGGGAACCACTGCACGCCCAGGCCGGCGAGCCAGGAACGCTTCTCCCCGGACGCGAAGTCGACGTACGCCTCGGCCCACTTGTGGGCCCAGTGGTCCTGGCCCGCCGGGTCGTCGATGCCGCGGTCGAAGCCGGCCGTGCCCAGCCAGTCCTGCCAGGCCAGCTCCTGGGAGTCCTTGATGCCCATCAGCCGCTGCTCGGCGGAGTCGACGAGGAACAGGCCGCCGAAGGACCAGAACGCCTGCCCGCCGAGGTTCGTGGCGGGTTCCTGGTCGAGCAGCAGGACCTTGCGGCCCGCGGCGGCCAGCTCCGCCGTGGCGACCAGGCCGGCGAGCCCGCCTCCGACGACGATCGCGTCCGCGTCCGACGACGAGGCCGAGGCGGCGAACGCCGGTGCCGTCGCCTGGGCGAGGGCGGTGCCGGCGAGCGCGCCGCCCGCCACCGTCAGCGCGCGGCGCCGTGTGATCGCGGCTGGGACCGGGGAGTTCTCCATGGGCTGCCTTCCGGAGAAGAGGCGGAGGGTGCGGGGCACGTTGCGGGGAGGAGGGTGTGGGGGCGTTGCGAGGCACGCTGCGGGGAAGGGTGCGGGAGACACCGGGGATGTCCCTGGGACGGCTGCACTGTTGCCGTCGGCGCTGTTACCGTCGGTAGCTCACAGGGAATCAGGTCGTCACATCACCGTGGTAGTGGCCGGACACCAACGTGAGGGCGGCCGCGTTGTGTCCCGGCGACAGCGCGGACGGAGAGCGGACGGAGAATCGACTCATGGCGGTCGTCCAGGAACGCGAGCCGGTCACGGAGATCCTGCGGACGATGGCCGTCGACGGCGACGTGTGCGGCGAACTCGTCCGCGCGGCCCGTGCCCACTCCCCCGAGGTCGCCCGGCTCACCGAGGCGGAGAGCCTCTCCCACGTCACCGCCATGATCCGGGCCGCCGGCGCGTGGTTCGCCACCTTCGACCGGGTCGAGCAACAGGACTTCACCGCCGCCTTGTTACTGGGGGCCGACCGGGCGCGTCAGGGCGTCGCGATGACCGCGGTCCTGCGAGGGGTCCAGGCCGGCCTGCACCGCGCCGTGGAGATCACCGTCGACCGCTGTCGAACGGCCGGGGTGCCGGACAGCACCCTGCTCGGCGTCGTGCTGCGGCTGAACGAGTACGGCGACGCCATCGAGCGCCATGTGATCAGCGGGTACCGGGCCGCGGAGCGCGCCACCCCGCACGAGACCGCCGAGATCCGCACGAACGTGCTCCGCAGGCTGCTGGTCGGCGGAGTCGTGCCGTCCCCCGTGGAGCTGACCGGGGCCGGCCTGCGGCCGGACGGCGGACCGCACCACTGCGTCGTCGCCGACACCGGCGACCCCGCGGCGGCCCGCCTCCTCACGGACCGGCTCTGCGGACCCGACGCGGTCTTCGGCCTCGTCGAGGGCCGGCCGGCCGGTCTGTGCCGGCGGATGCCCGGCCTCGGGGAAGCGGCGGCGTCGGCTCTGGTCGTGGTCTCGCCCGCCGCTCGACTGGAGGAGATCCGGCCCCTGTACCGGCTCTGCGTACGGGCCATGGACACCGGCGTACGGCAAGGGCGTCGGGGTCTGTACGAACTGACCGACTTCGCCGCCGAGATCGCCCTCGCCGACCAGCCGCTCCTCGGCTCTCAGCTGAGCGCCCGGCTCCTGGGAGCCCTCGACCGGTCGGACGGCTTCCACCGGCAGCTCGCGCTCACCGCACGGACGTTCCTCGACCACGGCCGGCGCCTGGACCAGACCGCGACGGCCCTGTTCACCCACCCCAACACCGTCCGCTACCGGCTCGGCCGCCTCCAGCAGATCACCGGGCACCCACTGACCGACCTCGCGTCCGGGCCTCTCCCCGAACCGCTGAGCACCCTGCACTGGTGGTGGGCCCTGACCACCTGGCTGGGACAGGGCGAGGACCCGGGCCGGGATGCGCTCTCACCGCCGTAGTTCTCCCTGACGGTCGCGGCGGGCCAGCAGGCGCTGGGCGCGGGACAGGCCGGTGGGCAGGTTCCTGCGCAGCGCGGCCCGGGCGGCGTTGGAGCCCGGGGCCCCGTGCACACCGCCGCCCGGATGTGCGGAGGCCGACGCCAGGTAGAGGTTCCTGACCGGCGTCTCCGGGCGTCCCGTGCCCGGGACGGGGCGGAAGACGAGCTGCTGGTGCAGGGCCGTGGTGCCGCCGTTGATGGCACCACCGTGCAGATTGGCGTTCAGGGCCTGGAGGGTGGGCGGGGCCAGGATGCGCCGGGCCCGGATCAGGGCACGGAACCCCGGCGCGAACCGCTCGACCTGCCGCTCGACCCGGTCGGCCATGAGCTCCTGTTCCTTCGCGTCCCAGGTGCCGGTCAGTCCGTCGTCGCCGGCGTCACCGGTGATCGTCTGCGGGACGTGGGTGTAGGCCCACGCGGACTCGGTGCCCTCGGGCGACCGGGTGGAATCGGCGGTCGTCATCTGCCCGAACAGCGCGAACGGCCGGTCCGGTACCCGCCCCATGGCGACCTGTGCCGCGAATCGGGTCAACTCGTCGACGCCGTCCGCCAGATGCACCGTGCCCGCGTCCGCCGCCCCGGGTGCCTGCCACGGGACGGACCCGTCGAGGGCCCAGTCGACCTTGAAGGTGGCGAAGTCCCACTGGAAGCGGCGCAGATCGGCCAGCAGCTGCGGGGGGAGGTCGGCGCTGTCGACCAACTTGCCGTACAGGGCGGGCGCGGACACGTCCGCGAGTACAGCCCGACGGGCGGACACCGTCTCGCCGCCGGCCGTACGCACCGCCACGGCCCTGCCCTGCCGGACGACGACGCGGCTCACCCGTTCCCCGCAGCGCAGCACACCATCGCGCTCCCGCAGCCGCCGCGTCAGCGCCTCGACGAGGGCGCCCGAACCACCGACCGGGACGGGGAATCCGTAGGTCTGGCCGAGCATCGACATCAGCCAGCCGAAACCGCCGCTTCCCGCGGCCTCGGGGGCGAGGTCGGCGTGCAGCGCGTTGCCTGCCAGCAGCAGCCTGCCGCCCTCGCCGCGGAACTCCTCCTCCCCCAGCCGCCGCACCGGCAACACCAGCGAGCGTGCGGTGCGCAGCCCTCCGGCGGTCCGCAGGCGCAGGGCCATCCGGGCACCCGCGCGTACCGGCGGGAAGGGTGTGAACAGCGCTTCCAGGAGGTCGGGGCGCAGCCGTTCCCAGAGCCGGTGCAGCTCGCGCCAGGCGTCGCCGTCGCCGTCGGCGAAGGCGTCCAGGGAGGCGGCGGTGTCGTCGAGGTTCCGTCCGAGCACGGCGCACCGGCCGTCGGTCAGCGGGTGGGCCAGCACGCGCGGCGCATGGCTCCAGCGCAGCCCGTGCCGCTCCAGGCGCAGTCCGCGGAGGACGGGCGAGGCGGCGGCCAGCGGGTAGAACGAGCTGAAGAGGTCGTTCGTGAAGTCGGGGTCGACGCCGTGGTCGTGCCGTACGCCGCCGCCCGGCTCGTCCTGCGCCTCCAGCACCTCGACGCTCCAGCCCTCGTCGGCCAGCAGATTGGCGGCGACGAGCCCGTTGGGGCCCGACCCGACCACTACCGCGTCCGGCATGGCCGCCTCCCGTCTCGCCGCACGGGGTGCACGGCCGGGGGCATCGTCGTCTCCCGGCCTGTCCCCGGAATACCGCGGGTCATACCGGCCTCGGCTCCGCGCCGGTGGGCTGAGGCCGGCCCCGGCCGTTCTCGCACACGTCGGCCAGCCGCTTGAGCATGGGCCGGTGCCTCAGCTGGATGAGTGCCTCCACGCCCATGTTGTGCAGGAAGCCGCCGACGCCCTGCAGCGGATGCTCGTCGATGACCACCAGCGTGTACTCGCCCCAGGGACGCAGTTCGATGGCGATGCGAGCCGTGCCGAGGGGGCCCGCGTGTGCTTCCAGTTCCAGCTCGTGTCCCTCGTCACACGCCCGTACGACCGTCTCGTTGGTGAAGCAGAGGCTCCCGAGCCGCACTTCGTAGCCGATGGCCGAGTCCACCTGCGGCCACTGACCACGCACGGGGTACGAGGACGACGTTCCGACGACCCAGTCCGCGTACCGGGTACCGTCGGCCATGACGGCCCACACCTCGCGGGGGGTCTTCTTGATCAGTCTGTGGCGTACGGCCACGACGGCCTCCCTGGTCTCGCACCCGCCGGTAGAGGAGTGATCGGTCCCGAGTCCCCCGGCATCCGAGGTTCAACCGAGGCATCGGTCCAACCGAGGAGTCGATTCGACCGAGGCGTCCAGTCATCCCTCGGTCTGCCAGCCGCGGAGGATCGCGCCGAGGGCCTGCTCGGCGAGCCGTTGTGCGCGCTCGGTCCCGACCGTGCCGAGACGGCCGAGCGAGGCCATGCCGTACAGCGTGCCCCACACGATCTCGCAGGCCTCGTCGTGGTCGGCCAGCTCCACGCCGTGCGCGTCCGACCATGTCGCGAGCAGTTCCTTCAGGACGTCGATGGCCGGTTCCGCGGCGCGCCTGCGCTCGTCCGCGTCGACCACGGTGCCGTTCATGGCCTCGTAGAGATGAGGATGCTCGCCCGCGAAGCGCACGTACGCGGACGCGGCCCGCAGCATGCGCCGGTCGATGTCGGGCTCCTCGGCGACCCGCCTGAGCTCGGCCAGCAACAGGCCGTGACCGTGCCCGACCAGCCGCAGCACGAGCGCGTCCTTGTTGGCGAAGTGCTGATAGACGACCGGCGCCGTGTACTCCACGTCGGCCGCGATGCGCCGGACGGTCAGCGCGGCGGCGCCCTCGCTCTCAAGGACGCGCAGCGCGGCCTCGATGATCCGGTCGTGGGTGCTCGCCCGTTCGCGGGCCCGTCGTGTGCTGTTCGGCATGTCCCGTCACTTCGCTTCGATGGCTTCCCGGACAGTAACCGCTCTTCTTGACAACGCTGCCGCCACCTCCTTACGTTAACGACGTTAGAAAATCTAACGTCGTTAGAAAACGAGGTGCAGGGAATGATCTACCACATCAATCGCGCCAAGATGAAGGCGAGCGCGACACCGGACCAGATCGAGGCGGCGCTGGAGAGCTGGCGCGAACAGGGCAGGTCGGTGCCCTCCGTCAAGTCCTTCATCATCGGCCGCGATCTCGGCGGCGACTTCGAGTACAGCGCGGTGTTCGCCGTCGAGGACCTGGACGGCCTCTTCGAGTACCTGACGCACCCGACGACCTACGCGACCGATGACCTGGGGCTGAACCTGGTGGAGGACCTCACCATCTTCGACGTCAGCGACGACGACGACCCCGAGCTGAACGCGAAGATCCAGGAGTTGCACCGGCGCCGCAACGAGCTCAACCCCGAGGTGGCCGGGATGCTGGCCGACGTGCCCACCTACCGTGGCGCCGGCGTGGACGACTGATCACGGCGCGCAGATGATCCACCCCTGCGCGCGTTCGCGGTGCCGGCCACGGCCGCGAGCGCGCGTGGAGGGAGGCGGTCGGCTGCTCGGGCACGGCGCGACGATGATCGCCTATCTTGGCGCGTATGCAGTCATACACGATCGGCCAGGCCGCGCGTCTGCTCGGGGTGAGCCCGGACACCGCGCGGCGGTGGGCGGACGCGGGCCGGATGATCACCCACCGGGACGAGGGCGGGCGACGCCTCATCGACGGCAAGGAGCTGGCCGCCTTCTCCGTCGAGCTGGCCAAGAGCGGTGACGGCGAGGAGGACCCGTCGTACACCTCCGTCCGCAACGCCTTCCCCGGCATCGTCACGGCCGTGAAGCTCGGTGATGTCGCCGCCCAGGTGGAGATCCAGGCCGGCCCGCACCGGCTGGTGTCGCTGCTGACGCGCGAGGCCGTGGAGGAGTTGGGGCTGGAGGTCGGGGTGGAGGCCACCGCCCGGGTGAAGTCGACGAACGTGCACATCGACCGGGCCTGAGAGCGGTACGGACGGGCCGTGTCCCCTCCCGGACGGTCACACCTGAACGCACGTTCCACCCAAACGCACATGCGGCCTAATGGTGGTCCATGTTCCGGCTCATGCGAAGTGATGAGACACTTTCCCCTCGCATCTGCCGCAGTATCGTCAGCGCATGCCGGTCGTCGGCAGACCGGGGACTGTGCACGGCGCACGGTGCGTCAGGACACACAGGTGATCGGTCCGTCAGGGCCAGAGGGAGTGGACACGTCATGACCCGTACCGCGCGCCGGATCCGTCACACCCGTCGCACCCTCCAGGTGGCCGGTGCAGGCGCCGCCGCCCTGCTGGCGCTGAGCGCCTGTTCGTCGTCCGACGACTCCTCGTCGACGACGTCGGACTCCTCCGCGTCCGGCTCCTCGGACAAGCTGTCCGGCACGGTGACCGTGTTCGCCGCCGCCTCCCTCAAGGAGAGCTTCACGACGCTGGGCGAGAAGTTCGAGAAGGAACACCCGGGCACGAAGGTCACCTTCAGTTTCGGCGGCAGCGACTCGCTGGCCGCGAGCATCACGGGCGGCGCCCCGGCGGACGTGTTCGCCTCCGCGAGCCCCAAGACGATGAAGATCGTCACCGACGCCGGTGACGCGTCGGGGACGCCCGCCACCTTCGTCCGCAACAAGCTGGAGATCGCCACGCTGCCGGGCAATCCCCACAAGATCTCCTCCCTCAAGGACCTCACCGGGTCAGGCCTGAAGGTCGTGCTGTGCGACAAGGAGGTGCCCTGCGGCGCCGCCGCCGAGAAGGCCCTCGACGCCGGCCGGCTGAAGCTCACCCCCGTCTCCTACGAGCAGGACGTGAAGGCGGCGCTGACGAAGGTCGAGCTGAAGGAGGCCGACGCCGCCGTCGTCTACAAGACCGACGTGCACGCGGCGGGTGACAAGGTGGAGGGTGTGGAGTTCCCCGAATCCGACGACGCCGTCAACGACTACCCGATCGTCCGGCTCAAGAGCGCGCAGAACACCGAGGGCGCCGAGGCGTTCCTCGCCCTGGTGCGGTCCGCCGAGGGCCAGCAGGTCCTGACCGAGGCCGGATTCCTCAAGCCGTGACCTCCCCGACCGGCACATCCGACGCCGCGGCCGACACCCTCCGAGGTGGCCCGCGGCGCCGGCGCCGGCGCGCCCGGACGACCGGCGGCGGCAGCGGTAACAGCGGCGTGCCCCTTCCGCTGCTCGTGCCCGCGCTGCTCGGCCTGGCGTTCCTCGTCGTGCCGCTGGTCGCCCTGCTCGTACGGGCCCCGTGGCGCAGCCTGCCCGACCTGCTGACCAGCGCCGAGGTGTGGCAGGCGCTCCAGCTGTCCCTGGTCTGCGCCACGGCGGCGACCGCGGTGAGCCTGGTCATCGGTGTGCCGCTGGCCTGGCTGCTGGCCCGTGTCGAGTTCCCCGGGCGCGGCCTCGTACGAGCCCTCGTCACCCTGCCGCTCGTACTGCCGCCGGTCGTCGGCGGTGTGGCGCTGCTGATGGCGCTCGGCCGCAACGGCATCGTCGGGAAGTGGCTGGACTCCTGGTTCGGGATCACGCTGCCCTTCACCACCGCGGGGGTCGTCGTCGCCGAGGCGTTCGTCGCCATGCCGTTCCTCGTCATCAGCGTCGAGGGCACCCTGCGCGCCGCCGACCCTCGCTTCGAGGAGGCCGCCGCCACGCTCGGGGCGTCCCGTTTCACCGCGTTCCGCCGGGTCACCCTCCCGCTGATCGCGCCCGGCATCGCGGCCGGCGCGGTCCTGGCCTGGGCCCGGGCGCTCGGCGAGTTCGGTGCGACGATCACCTTCGCGGGCAACTTCCCCGGCCGTACGCAGACCATGCCGCTGTCCGTGTACCTGGCCCTGCAGAGCGACCCGGAAGCCGCCATCGCCCTCAGTCTGGTCCTGCTGGCCGTGTCCGTCGCGGTACTGGCCGGCCTGCGCGACCGTTGGATGACAACAGGATGACCGAGCCCCATGAGGCCGCCTCCGCCGCCTCCGCCCCCAGTGCCCACGACGCCCACGCCTCCGAGGAGGGCCTCGACGCTCATCTCGTCGTCGAGCGCGGCACCTTCCGGCTCGATGTGGCGCTGAGCGTCGCGCCCGGCGAGGTCGTCGCCCTGCTCGGTCCGAACGGCGCCGGCAAGACCACCGCCCTGCGCGCCCTCGCCGGCCTGACACCGCTCAGCGGCGGCCGGCTGCGGCTGGACGGCACGGCGTTGGAGCGTACGCCGCCGGAGTCCCGCCCGGTCGGTGTCGTCTTCCAGGACTACCTGCTCTTCCCCCACCTGACCGCCCTGGACAACGTGGCTTTCGGACCGCGCTGCCAGGGCGCGACCAAGGAGCGGGCGCGGGCGCGGGCCGCCGAGTGGCTGGACCGCCTGGGTCTCGCGGACCACGCCGGCGCCAAGCCCCGCCGGCTCTCCGGCGGACAGGCCCAGCGTGTCGCCCTGGCCCGCGCGCTCGCCACCCGCCCCCGGCTGCTGCTGCTCGACGAGCCGCTCGCCGCCCTTGACGCCCGCACCCGCCTGGAGGTGCGCTCCCAACTCCGGCGCCATCTGGCCGAGTTCGAGGCCGTCGCCGTCCTGGTCACGCACGATCCGCTGGACGCCATGGTGCTGGCCGACCGCCTGGTCGTCGTCGAGGACGGCCGGGTCGTCCAGGAGGGCGCCCCGTCCGACATCGCCCGCCGTCCCCGTACCGATTACATCGCCCAGCTGGTCGGCCTGAACCTCTACCGGGGCGAGGCCGACGGCCATGCGGTCCGACTCGACGCCGGGCCGCCCATCACCACCACGGAGGCGCTGTCCGGCCCGGTCTTCGTGGCGTTCCCGCCCAGCGCGGTCACCCTCTACCGCGACCGCCCCACCGGGGCCAGCGCCCGCAACCTCTGGCGCTGCGAGGTCGCGGGCCTTGAGACCCACGGCGACCAGATCCGCGCCGACCTCGCCGGAGAGCTGCCGCTCGCCGCGGACCTGACCACGGTCGCCGCCGCCGAACTGGATCTGCATCCGGGCGCGGCGGTCTGGGCGACGGTGAAGGCGACGCAGACCCACGCCTATCCGGTCTGAGGCCCCCGCCAGGCCCTGGCGGGGGCCTCAGTCGCCGTGGGTGACCGACACGGTCAGCTGGTGGATCGGGGGTCTCGTCGAACTCGTCGAACAGGCAGGCTCCGGGTCCACGTGCAGGAGACGTTCCCGTTCGAGCGCGTCGCCGACGCGCACCGGCTGCTCGACGGCGGTCACCTCCAGGGCAAGCTCGTGCTCACCCTCTGATCACGTCGCGCCGTTCATCAGTGAGGCGTCACGTGAGCGAGGCCCCACTGATGAACGGGTGGAAGCCTTGTCCCCGCCCCGATCGATGCCGGACATTCTCGCTACGGTGTGGCGCCCCACTCGTGGGGGCCGCCGCCGCGCCACTCCACCCAGCTGGGATCGTCGAGCAGCTCGGCCGGGTAGGACAGCCCCGCGGCCTCCAGGAACACGATCAGATCGTGGTCGGAGTGAGCCAGCCCCAGGATCTCGGCCCGGCCGTCACGGTGCACGCTCACTCGCCGACCGCCGCCGGCGGACGGCCTGTGCACAACGATCATTGCGTGTTCCATGGCATCCAGAGTGCCTCTCCCCCTCGGTTCGACGCTGCCCGGCCCCGGCGAACACGACCCCGGCCGCGGTACGGCAGGACGGGCGGCGGTATCGGTCAGCGAGCCCTGGGTGCCCCCCGTCGCCGCTGCGCCGGCGGGGGCGGAGGCGGCGAGAAGGTGTCCTCATCCTCATCGTCCAGGGGCGGCAGTTCCACGGTGTACTGCGGCTGGAGAAACAGATCGTGGTGCTGCGGCACGGCCGACGAGGCGGCCGTGTCCTGAACGGGACGTGCAGGGTCGCGATGCGAAGAGGCAGGCATCCAAAACCATCCGGAGTCGGGAGTCGCGCGGATCAGAGGTGGAGCTGTCGACCGATGACCATCGGTACCTGCCTACCTCGCGCGCGACTGCCCATTAGATCCTATCGGCGGCCGGAGGACGAAAGGGCGCGGTACGCGAAGTGGTTCGGATGCGTGATCCGTTCTTCCGGGAGGCCGTTCGCGGCGGAGGCCGCGGCCCGCCGGGAGCCGTCCTCGGCGGGCCGCCAAGCTCCCCTCCAGGCCCTCCGCCAGGCCCTCCGCCAGGGCACGGGAGCGCTCGCTCGCCATCCCGAGATCGCCCGCCGCCGACAGGGGGCCGCTCGCCGTCACGGAACCGCCCGCCGCCGGCCCGGAACCACTCACCTCCCCGCCCGCCGGCTCGATCGGACAGTCGGCGCTGTAAAGTGCGTCCGTGGAGCGGATCTTGGTGGTGGGCGTCACGGGCGCCGGCAAATCCACGCTCGCCCGGGCGGTGAGCGAGCGTCTGGGCATGCCCTACCACGAGATGGACGCGCTGTACTTCACGGGCCCCGACTGGGCCACCGATGACAAGCTGACCGAGACCGTCGCGCGGATCACCGCCGAGCCCCGCTGGATCGTCGACTCGCTCGGCTATCCCGAAGTCCGTGACCTGCTCTGGGACCGGGCCGACACCGTGCTCTGGCTCGACTACGGGAAGCGCGTCGTCATGCCCCGGGTCCTGCGCCGCTCCCTCAGGCGCACCGTCACCCGCGAGAGCCTCTTCGGCGGCAACAGGGAGACCTGGGCGGGCTGGCTGAGCAAGGAACACCCGGCCCGGTGGGCCTGGTCCCAACACGCGGGCCGGCGCCGGGAGATCGAGCACCGGACGCGCGATCCCCGCTTCGCTCCCCTCGACACGCTCAGGTTTCCCCGTCCCCGCGACACGGCGGCCTGGCTGGCGTCCGTGTGACCTGACGCTGACGACCCGGGGCGGGCCGGACAGCCCGGGTAGCCCTGACGGCCCGAACAGCTCGAACGGCCCGCACCACCCGTACGATCCGAGCGAATTGAAACCGTTCAATTGCTCGCGCCACGGACGCACGAGGCCCCACTGAAGCAACGGGTCCTGTCCGACGTCCCGTCAAGAATGTGGTGCACGCTCATTGACCCCCACCACTGGCGCCTCTACGTTCACCGAGTGAATCGATTCATCCTCGCTACCTGACGCTATCTGAGGAGCCGCAGTGATCAGCAGGAGGAACATTCTGGCGGGTACGGCCGCCGCGATGGCCGTCACGGCCACGGCCACCACCGCCGGGACCGCGGTGGCCGCACCCGCGTCCACGCCGGCCCAGGGACCCACCCGTCGCAGCGCCCTGCGCGTCACCGCGCCGACCGTCGAGTACGTTCGGCACCCGCTGGGGATCGACGCACCACGCCCTCGGCTGAGCTGGCCGATGAGCGCGGACAAGCCGGGCGCGCGCCAGACCGGGTATCAGGTCCGCGTCGCCTCCAGCGCCTCCCGTCTGGAGCGCCCCGACGTCTGGGACAGCGGAAAGGTCACGTCCGGCGAGTCCGTCCTCGTCGCCTACGCGGGTCCCGAACTCAAGCCGCGTACGCGTTACTTCTGGTCCGTGCGGGTGTGGGACGCCGACGGCGGTGTCTCGGCCTGGAGCGAGCCGTCGTGGTGGGAGACCGGGCTCCTGGATGCCGCGCAGTGGTCCGCGGAATGGGTCTCCGCTCCCCCGGCGCTCACCGACGCGCCGTCGCTCGACGGCAGTTCCTGGATCTGGTTCCCCGAGGGCGAACCGGCCAGCAGCGCCCCGGCGGGCACCCGTTGGTTCCGCCGCGTCCTCGATCTCCCGGACGCGGTCACCGCGGCGACCCTGGCCCTCAGCGCGGACAACGTCTACACCGTCTCCGTGAACGGCACCGAAGTGGCGCGCACCGACCTCGCCACGGACTTCGAGGGCTGGCGCCGCCCCGCCGTCGTCGAGATCCTCGCCCAGCTGCGTACGGGCAAGAACGTGGTCGCGGTCTCGGCAACCAACGGGTCCGAGGGGCCCGCAGGGCTGGTCGCCGCCCTCAGCCTCCACACGGCGTCCGGCGAACAGAGAGTCGTCACCGACGGCTCCTGGAGATCGACGGACAAGGAGCCCGCCGCCGACTGGCGCGGGACCGACTTCGACGACAGCGCCTGGCCGGCCGCGAAGAAGGCAGCCGCGTGGGGAGCCGGGCCGTGGGGCAGGGTCGTCCCCGCGTCGTACGCCGCCAACCAGCTGCGGCACGAGTTCAAGCTCCCCCGCAAGAAGGTGTCGCGCGCCCGTCTGTACGCCACCGCCCTCGGCGTCTACGAAGCCCACCTCAACGGCCGCCGCGTGGGCCGCGACCAGCTCGCCCCGGGCTGGACCGACTACCGCGAACGCGTCCAGTACCAGACCTACGACGTCACCAAACTCGTACAGCCCGGCGCCAACGCCATCGGTGCGTACGTGGCGCCCGGCTGGTACGCGGGCAATGTCGGCATGTTCGGGCCCCACCAGTACGGTGAACGCCCGGCACTGCTGGCACAGTTGGAGGTCGAGTACGCCGACGGGACGCGCGAGAGCATCACGTCGGGGACCGGCTGGCGGGCCGTCTCCGGACCGATCGTCTCCGCCGACCTGTTGAGCGGCGAGACGTACGACGCACGCAAGGAGACCTCCGGCTGGACCTCACCCGGCTTCGACGACCGGGCCTGGCTCGCCGTGGTGCGCGCCGCGGACGACGCCGCTCCGCCGCGCATCGTGGCCCAGGTGGACGGTCCGGTCCGGATCGCCAAGGAACTCCCCGTCAAGAAGGTGACCGAGCCCGCACCGGGTGTCTTCGTCTTCGACCTCGGCCAGAACATGGTCGGTTCGGTACGGCTGCGGGTCTCGGGAGCGGCCGGCACGACCGTCCGTCTGCGGCATGCCGAGGTGCTCAACCCGGACGGCACCCTCTACACGGCGAACCTGCGGACCGCCGCGGCGACCGACACGTACACCCTCAGGGGCGGTGGCCGGGAGACGTACGAGCCGCGTTTCACCTTCCACGGTTTCCGCTACGTCGAGGTGACCGGGTTCCCCGGTACTCCGTCGGCGGGGGACCTGACCGGTCGCGTCATGCATACGTCCGCGCCCTTCACCTTCGACTTCGAGACCGATGTCCCGATGCTCAACACGCTGCACAGCAACATCACTTGGGGGCAGCGCGGCAACTTCCTGTCCATACCGACGGACACGCCGGCGCGCGACGAGCGCCTGGGCTGGACGGGCGACATCAACGTCTTCGCGCCGACGGCCGCGTACACGATGGAGTCCGCCCGCTTCCTCTCCAAGTGGCTCGTGGACCTGCGCGACGGGCAGACCGCCGAGGGCGCCTTCACCGACGTGGCACCCATGGTGGGCACGGTCGGCAACGGTGTGGCGGGCTGGGGCGACGCGGGCGTCACGGTCCCCTGGTCCCTGTACCAGGCCTACGGCGACCGGCAGGTCCTGGCGGACGCGTGGTCCTCCGTCCAGGCCTGGCTGAAGTACCTGGAGAAGAACAGCAGCGGTCTGCTGCGGCCGGACAGCGGCTACGGCGACTGGCTGAACGTCTCCGACGAGACACCGAAGGACGTCATCGCCACCGCGTACTTCGCCCACAGCGCCGACCTCGCGGCCCGTATCGCCAAGGAACTCGACAAGGACCCCGCCCCCTACACCGACCTCTTCGGGCGCGTACGGGCGGCGTTCCAGAAGGCCTATGTCACCGCCGAGGGCAGGGTGAAGGGTGACACGCAGACGGCCTATGTGCTCGCCCTGTCGATGGACCTGCTGCCGGACGAACTGCGGGAGGCGGCGGCGAACCGGCTCGTCGCGCTGATCGAGGCCAAGGACTGGCATCTCTCGACGGGTTTCCTCGGCACGCCCCGGCTGTTGCCCGTCCTCACCGACACCGGGCACACCGACGTCGCCTACCGGCTGCTCGTGCAGCGCTCCTTCCCCAGCTGGGGCTACCAGATCGACAAGGGCTCCACCACGATGTGGGAGCGCTGGGACTCCATCCGGCCCGACGGCAGCTTCCAGGACGCGGGCATGAACTCCTTCAACCACTACGCCTACGGTTCGGTGGGCGAGTGGATGTACGCGAACATCGCCGGCATCGCGGCGGGCCGGCCCGGCTACCGTGAGATCGTCGTCCGGCCCCGGCCGGGCGGCGGCGTCACCTCCGCCCGCGCCACGTTCGCCTCGGTGCACGGCCCCGTCTCCACGCAGTGGCGGCAGCGGTCCGGCGGATTCGCCCTGACGTGCTCCGTGCCTCCCAACACCACCGCCGAGGTGTGGATCCCCACGGACGAGCCCAAGGCGGTCAAGCACACCACCGCGGCGTTCCTGCGCAGCGAGGACGGCTGCGCGGTGTACCGGGTCGGTTCGGGCACCCACCGCTTCACCGCGTAGACAAGGAGGGCGGGCCGGGAATCCGTCCACCGGAGACCTTCCGGTGGACGGCGGCCTCCAACGCGCTCCGGGTGCCATTGGGTTGAGGGGTGCACGTAGGGACGGTGACGTGCCCATAAGGTGATCGCATGCCTGCCTCGTTGAGTACCGCCAGAACCCGCGCCGCGTTGCGCGTGTCGGCGCGCGTTTCCGTCGAACTACTGCTGGTTCTGGTGATGACCGCGGTGGCCCTCTGGCTCCTCGGCCGGATGTGGTCCGTGGTCTGGCCGCTCATAGTGGGTCTGCTCCTCACCACGCTGACCTGGCCCGTGGCCCGCTTCCTGCGCCGGCACGGGTGGCCTCCCGCGCTGGCCGCCGCCTCCGTGACCGTGCTCTTCCTCGCGGTCGCCGCGGCCGTGGTGGCGCTGATCGCGGTGCCGGTGGCCTCCCAGTCCGGCGAGTTGACCGAAGGGGTCGTGGACGGCATCCACAAGGTGCGCGACTGGGCTGCCGGTCCGCCGCTGAACATCGACGAGGACCAGGTCTCGGGCGCCCTGGACACAGCGGCCGAACGCATCCAGAAGAGTGCCGGCAGTCTGGTCACCACGGTCCTCGCGGGCGTGAGCACGGTGGTCAACGGTGTGGTCACGGCCGTCCTGGCGGTCTTCCTGATGTTCTTCTTCCTCAAGGACGGGCCGCGGTTCCTGCCGTGGCTCGCCCGTCAGCTGCCCGGCCGGCTCGCCACCGATGTGCCGATAGTGGCGGAGCGCAGCTGGAACACGCTGGGGTCGTTCGTACGTTCACAGGCGGCCGTCGGTCTGCTCGACGCCGTGTTCATCGGCGTCGGTCTGTGGGTCGTGGACGTGCCCCTGGTGCTCCCGCTGGCCGTGCTGACCTTCGTCTCCGCGTTCGTGCCGATCGTGGGCGCCCTGTTCGCCGGCTTCGTCGCGGTGCTCATCGCCCTGGTGTCGAACGGTTTGACGGACGCGCTGATCGTGCTGGCGATCATCATCGTCGTGCAGCAACTGGAGGGCAACGTCTTCCAGCCCATGATCCAGAGCCGCGGGCTCGGGCTGCACGCGGCGGTGATCCTGCTGGCGGTCACGCTGGGCGGCAGTCTGGCGGGCATCGTGGGCAGTCTGCTCGCCGTCCCGGTCGCGGCGCTGGTCGCGGTGTTCTGGAACTACCTGCGCGAGCAGCTCAGCGAGCCGCTCCAGGAGCCGGACACCGGCGAGCCGCCGGTCGGCGGCTCCGGCACCGCCGACGCCGTCGGTGCCTCCTGAGCCGACTCCCGCCCCGGTGCGCCGTATTGTGCCGCTTTTTCACCTTGTTCGACTTATTCGACTCGTTCCACGCGGACGCGAGGTCTGCCCGTTCGGGCACCCTCCTGTGCCTTCGCGTCTCGTGATACCCGAAGGGCGGCACGCTAGCGTCGTGCTCGTGAGCACCATGACCCCCGCGAAACCACCGTCGGCCGTCTCCCTCGCCAGATGCGGTGCGCGAGGGGTCCGCCGGTGATCGACGACCGGTGGAACGAGGCGGGGGCAACCGGTCCTCGAACGGCCGAGGCGGGACCGATGGACACGGCTGGAACCGGGACAGGCCCGGCGCCGGTCGGCGAGAGCCGGGACGACGAACCGCCGAAAAAGAACGCGAAGAAGCGCGCCCGTCGCGGCCCGGGCCCGTTCACGCTGCTCGTCCTGCCCGGCCTGGTCGCCCTGATGGGAGTGGCCGGCTTTCTGGCCGCGACGGGCGGCCTGTCCTCCGCCTGGCCCCAGGGATCCTCCGACCCCGCCCCGACCGCCACGACCCGCGTCGACGCCGCGTACGTTCCCTGGCTCCGCAAGGCCGTCTCGGACTGCACGGTCATCAAGCCGTCGGTGCTGGCCGCCCAGATCGACCGGCGCTCCGGCTGGAGCAACGACGCCGGAGCGCTGTCGGGCGAGAAGGGCATCGCCGGGTTCACGGACGCCCAGTGGCGGACCTGGGGCAAGGACGCCGACGACAACGGGCGCTCCTCGCCCAGCGATCCGGCGGACGCCCTGATGGCGCTCGGACGGCAGGACTGCTCCCTCGCCAAGAAGGTGACCGACCTCAGAACCGAGGGAGTCGTCAACGGCGACCTGGTGAACCTCACCCTCGCCGCGTACGCGTCGGGTACGGACGCCGTGGTGAAGGCAGGACGCGTACCCACCGAGGCGGAGGCCTACATCAGCGAGGTCAAGTCGCTGTCCTCGCGCTACGGTTCGGTCGACCGGGAGGAGAGTTCCGGTGGCACCGTGAACCAGGCACCGGGCGCAGTACTGGCCGCCCCCGTGGCCAACCCCGTCGTCAGTTCCCCGTACGGATCGCGCGAGCACCCCCTGACCGGGGTGACGAAGCTCCACACCGGGGTCGACTTCGCCTCGCCCCAGGGGTCCCAGGTCTCCGCCGCGATGAAGGGCCAGGTCACGTTCGCGGCGATGACCAAGGCGTACGGCAACCGCGTGGTGATCGACCACGGCAGCATCGACGGCAAACGGCTGCAGACGACGTACAGCCATCTGTTGTCCCTCCAGGTCACCGTCGGTCAGGCGGTGGACGTCGGGACGCCGGTCGGACTGGTCGGCTCCACCGGTCTGTCCACCGGCCCCCACCTGCACTTCGAGGTGATTTTCGACGGCTACTACGCCGACCCGATGCCGTGGCTCAACCCCAGTACGTGAGCCGCGTGGTTCAGACGTCGAAGCGGCGGCGGGACTCCTCGATGTGACCGATGTACTGGTGCGTCCAGTCACACATTCCGTCGACCGTCTTCTTCAGGGCCCGGCCCGGCCCGGTGAGGGTGTATTCGACCCGCGGCGGCACGGTGGGGTACACGTCCCGCTCGACCAGACCGTTGCGCTCCAGCATGCGCAGGTTCTGGGTGAGCATCTTGTGGCTGATGCCCTCGATCTCGTTGCGCAACTCGCTGAAGCGCAGGGTGCGTTCACCCAGGATCTCGATGATCAGCAGGGCCCACTTGTTGGCGATGTCCGAGAAGAGTTCCCGCGCGAGTGAGTCCGCGCGGGTCAGGTCGGCCTCGTCGACGCCGTCGATGCTGTCGATGTCGTCGGCTTCGTCGGCTTCGTCGGCCGAATTCCTGAGCTGCTTGGTCACCATGAGGTTCCCCAGTCACTGAAAAGTGCGTTCTTCCATGTCAGCGGTCACTCTCCTACGGTTCTTCAGTAACCACAAGAGAGCGAGTGCGCCCCGGTTCCGCGGAAGCGGGCCGACGGACTCGTACGAGAAGGAGGCGGGCGGCATGGCCATCACCCTGGTGAACCCCGAGGGACTGCCGGAGATCGATGTGTACCGGCAGGTGTCGATCGCGACCGGGTCACGGCTCGTGTTCATCGCCGGGCAGGTGTCCTGGGACGCCGACGGAGTCACGGTCGGCGCGGGCGACCTCGCCGCTCAGGCGGAGCGGGCCTACCTCAACGTCGGCACCGCCCTGGCCGAGGTCGGCGGGTCCTTCGACGACGTGGCGAAGCTGACCCTCTACGTCGTCGACTGGACCCCCGACAAGATGCCCGCGCTCCTGGAGGGCATCGCCCGGGCCGCCGCGAAGCTGGGCATCACACCCATGGCGCCGGGCACCCTGATCGGCGTGGCGGCACTGGACGTACCCGACCACCTGGTCGAGGTCGAGGCCACCGCGGTCCTCGACTGAACCAGAAACCGGGGTCTTCGGTACATGACCACTGAACCAGCTTTGCATGATCATGCGAAGTCGTGCATACTCTTCCTATGTCTAAGGTCCTCACCTCCCTTCCCGCCGGCGAGCGCGTCGGCATCGCCTTCTCCGGCGGACTCGACACCTCGGTCGCGGTCGCGTGGATGCGCGACAAGGGCGCCGTTCCGTGCACCTACACCGCCGACATCGGCCAGTACGACGAGCCCGACATCGCCTCGGTGCCCGGCCGCGCGAAGGCCTACGGTGCCGAGCTCGCGCGCCTGGTCGACTGCCGCGCGGCACTGGTCGAGGAGGGCCTTGCCGCGCTCACCTGCGGGGCGTTCCACATCCGCTCGGGCGGGCGTGCCTACTTCAACACCACCCCGCTCGGCCGCGCCGTCACGGGCACCCTGCTGGTCCGGGCGATGCTTGAGGACGACGTACAGATCTGGGGCGACGGCTCGACCTTCAAGGGCAACGACATCGAGCGGTTCTACCGCTACGGGCTGCTCGCCAACCCGCACCTGCGGATCTACAAGCCCTGGCTCGACGCGGACTTCGTGACCGAGCTCGGCGGCCGCAAGGAGATGTCGGAGTGGCTGGTCGCCAACGACCTGCCCTACCGCGACAGCACGGAGAAGGCGTACTCCACCGACGCCAACATCTGGGGCGCCACCCACGAGGCCAAGACCCTGGAACAGCTGAACACGGGCGTGGAGACCGTGGAGCCGATCATGGGCGTCCGGTTCTGGGACCCCGAGGTCGAGATCGCCACCGAGGACGTGACGATCGGCTTCGACCAGGGCCGCCCGGTCACGATCAACGGCAAGGAGTTCGCCTCCGCCGTAGACCTGGTGATGGAGGCCAACGCCGTCGGCGGCCGTCACGGCATGGGCATGTCGGACCAGATCGAGAACCGGATCATCGAGGCCAAGAGCCGCGGCATCTACGAGGCGCCCGGCATGGCGCTGCTGCACATCGCGTACGAGCGCCTGGTCAACGCGATCCACAACGAGGACACCCTCGCCCAGTACTACAACGAGGGCCGACGCCTCGGCCGGCTGATGTACGAGGGCCGCTGGCTGGACCCGCAGGCCCTCATGGTCCGCGAGTCGCTGCAGCGCTGGGTCGGCGCGGCCGTCACCGGCGAGGTGACGCTGCGGCTGCGGCGCGGCGAGGACTACTCGATCCTCGACACCAACGGCCCGGCGTTCAGCTACCACCCGGACAAGCTGTCCATGGAGCGCACCGAGGACTCGGCGTTCGGCCCGGTGGACCGGATCGGCCAGCTCACCATGCGCAACCTCGACATCGCCGACTCGCGCGCCAAGCTGGAGCAGTACGCCGGGCTCGGTCTGATCGGCACCGGCAGCCCCGCCGTCGGTGCCGCCCAGGCGGCCTCGACCGGGCTGATCGCCAGCATGCCGGAGATGCCGCAGGGCGGCGCCGAGGCGATCGCCTCCCGCGGCGAGGTGTCCGAGGACGACGAGCTGCTGGACCGCGCCGCGATGGAGTTCGGCACGGACTGACCGATCAGGTCCAGCCGCCGGGGACCCAACTCCGGATGGGCGGGTCCGGCGCCGAAAGCGCCGGGCCCGCCCATCCGTTCGTCACGTTCGCCACGTTCGCCACGTTCGCCATGTTCGTCAGAGGGGCGAGACGATCTGAACGTGGTCGCTGTCCTTGTCGGAGAGGAATGAGGCCACCGCGCGTCCCTCCTCGGCCACGGCCGTACGGTCGGCCGGGGAGAAACCGCCCAGCGGCGTGACGGTCACGGTGCCGTCCTTGCCGGCGGTCCAGGTCGCCGCGACCCGGCCGTCGACCAGGACGACCCGCTCGCCGGCGACCGACAGACCGCGGTGGGCGTCGTCGATGATCCGGCCGCGGTCGTGGTAGCCGAGGATCGCGTTGTCGAACGCCGGCAGGAAGCGCACCGGGGCTGGTGTGTCCGGGTCGGGGCGCGGCGCTTCGGGCAGGTCGAGCAGCACCCGGCCCCGCTCGTCACGGAAGGCGATGAGCTCCTCGCGTACCGCGCTGATCGCGGCCGGCAGACCCGCGAGGCCGCACCAGGCACGCAGGTCGGCCGACGCGGCGGGACCGAACGCGGCCAGATAGCGCCGGACCAGGGCCTGGCCCACAGGGTCGGAGCCGTCCGGGTCCGCCGGGTCGACCTCACGCCCCAGCCAGGAGGAGAGCATGACGTTGCGTACTCCCCCTCTGGTACGCCAGAGCCCGCGCGGTGGGAGCTGCGCCATCGGGACGAGGGCGGCGATCAGCATCTCGCCGAGTGGCCGCGGTCCCGGGTCCGGCCATCGCCCGGCGACCGCCCGCGCGAGCTCGGTCATCGAACGGGGCTCGCCGTCGGCCATGACCGTCCGGCCCGCCGCGGCGAGTTCGTCCAGGTCCACCCCGGCGAGTTCGCGGCGGTAGGTCCCCAGCACCCGTTGCCGCAGCATCGCGGTGTGGCGGCCCCGCCACGCCAGGGCGTCGTCGGCGGTGACCAGGTGGACGGTGCGGCGCATGAGGTGGGTCCGCACCACACTCCGCCCGGTCAGCAGGTCCGACAGCGCCGACGGGTCGAACGCGCGCAGCCGGGACCAGAGCCCGACGAACGGTTCCTGCGGTTCCTGCGCCTGCAGCCCGCCGAGGTGCGCGACGGCGTCCAGAACCGGTACGTCGGCACGGTCGAGCAGCAACTGCCGGGCCAGGGTCGCGCGGTTGAGCGCCCGGGCGTCGAGAACGGTCAGTGCGCTCACCGCTCGGGGCGATTTCCGACCGGCGAGCGACTCGCGGTGGTTGTCATGGCGGTCACGGTGTGGGAGCCCTTCCGATCGGTGTCAGTGCCGGTGTCGATGCGGGTGTTGTCGGCGTGGGTGTTGTCGGGCACAGGGTGACGCTCTCAGGGAAAGCGGTCAGGGTGTGTCCGCTTCTCAGGGCACCATGGAGCCATGCCGAAGACATCAGCTCGACTGCTGTCCCTGCTCTCGCTGCTCCAGGCGCGCCGGGACTGGCCCGGAGCACTGTTGGCCGAGCGGTTGGACATCAGTCAGCGCACCGTGCGCCGTGACGTCGACCGCCTGCGCGAACTCGGTTATCCCATCGTGGCGTTCAAGGGGCCCGACGGCGGCTACCGCCTCGACGCGGGTACGCAGTTGCCGCCGCTGCTGTTCGACGACGAGCAGGCGGTCGCCCTCGCCGTCGCGCTCCAGATCGCCACCACCACCGGCGCCGACATCGGGGAGGCCGCGGTGCGCGCGCTGACCACCGTGCGGCAGGTCATGCCCGCGCGACTGCGCCACCGGATCGACACCCTTCAGGTCACCGCCGTCCAGCGGCCGGGGCCGCGACCGGAGCCCCGGCTCGACAGCAGTGTGCTCCTGGCGCTCAGCGGCGCCGTCCACGCCCGCGAGGTGCTGCGCTTCGACTACGCCGCGGCCTCCCCATCGCGAACGGGAACGGGGTCGGGGTCGGGGGCGGGGTCGGGCGACGACGCCCCTTCCATGACACCACCGCGCAAGGTCCAGCCCCACCACCTCATCACGTGGGGCAGGCGCTGGTATCTCGTCGCCTGGGACCTGGACCGCGAGGACTGGCGCACCTTCCGAGCCGACCGGATCACCCCGCGCACTCCGACAGGCCCCCGCTTCACCCCGCGTGAACTGCCCGGAGGTGATGTGGCGGCTTTCGTGGCCGCCAGGTTCCGGGGCGCCGACGGCTCAGGCAGCTCCGAGGCCTCCGCGTACTTCGGCGACTGGCCCTGCCGCGGCGAGGTGATCCTCGGCCTGCCGGCCTCCGCCGTGGCCCCTTTCGCGCAGGACGCGGTCGTCGAGGAACTCGGCCCCGACCGTTGCCGGCTCACTCTGGGCTCGTGGTCGTGGGTCGGCATGGCCGCCGGCATCGGCAGATTCGACACCGCCATCGAGGTCGTCGGCCCGGCGGAGCTGAAGGACGCGTGCGCACAGCTGGCCGGCCGCTACGCGGACGCCGCAGCCGGCCGACCCGCGGCGCCCACGAAACTTACGGACTGGTGACATGGCACGCCCGACCCTGCGGCGGGGCCCGGGACCGGGCCTAGGGTTCGGCACATGCGTGTACTGGTCACCGGCGGTGCCGGGTTCATCGGGTCCCATGTCGTCGAGGCGTTGCGAGCGGGCGGTCACGAGCCCGTGGTGTTCGACGTACGAGAAGAAGCGGGCCAGGACGTCCGCGATCGCGGCGCCGTGTCACCGGCCCTCGCCGGTGTCGACGCGGTCTGCCACCAGGCGGCGATGGTCGGTCTGGGCAACGGAGTCACCGACGCGGCGGACTACGTCTCGCACAACGACCTCGGTACCGCCGTGCTGCTCGCGGCGATGGCCGAGGCAGGGGTGCGGCGGCTCGTCCTCGCCGGGTCGATGGTGGTGTACGGGGAGGGCCGGTACTCCTGCGCGCGGCACGGTGTGGTGCGGCCCGGGCCACGGTCCGCCGCCGATCTGACAGCGGGGCGGTTCGAGCCGCGGTGCCCGTCCTGCGGCGCGGATCTGGTGCCCGAGCTGGTCGGAGAGGACGCTCCGGCCGACCCGCGCAACGTGTACGCGACGACCAAACTCGCACAGGAACACCTGGCCGCCGCGTGGGCACGGTCGACGGACGGTACGGCCGTGTCGTTGCGGTACCACAACGTCTACGGGCCCGGGATGCCGCGCGACACCCCGTACGCCGGTGTGGCGTCCTTCTTCCGTTCCGCGCTCGCCCGCGGTGCGGCTCCCCGGGTCTTCGAGGACGGCGGTCAGCGGCGGGACTTCGTCCACGTACGGGACGTGGCGGCGGCCAACGTGGCGGCGCTGGAGGCGGACACGGCGGGCGGCGGGCTGACGGCGTACAACGCCGGGAGCGGGGAGCCGCACACGGTCGGCGAGATGGCGCGGGCGCTGGCCACCGCGCACGGCGGTCCTGACCCCGTGGTGACCGGCGAGTTCCGCCTGGGGGACGTACGCCATATCACCGCGGACTCGTCCCGGCTGCGGAACGAGCTGGGCTGGAAGCCCGAGGTCGGGTTCGAGGAGGGCATGCGGGAGTTCGCGGCGGCGCGGCTGCGCGGCGAGTGAGCCCGCACAGCAGCAAGTGACCGCCGCAAGCGGTGAGTTGGGGACCCTCGTCAGACGCGGGCCGCCGGCAGGGTCACCTCGAAGCGGCAGCCGCCGGCGATGTTGTGCACGGTGGCGCGTCCCTGGTGGGCCTCGACGATGCCCTGGACGATGGCGAGCCCCAGGCCGGCCCCGGCCGGCGGCGTCCGCGCGTCGGAGCCTCGCCAGCCCGTGTCGAAGACGCGCGGCAGGTCCTGTTCGGGAATGCCGCCGCAGCCGTCGGTGACGGACAGGACGACACCGTCGCCCGAGCGTTCGGCGGACACCGCGACCGTGCCGTCGGCCGGGGTCCGCCGGATCGCGTTGACCAGGAGGTTGCCCAGTACCCGGCTCATCTCCTTGCCGTCCACCTCGACCGGCACCGGCTCGACGAGGTCGCCCACAAGCCGTACGCCGTGCTGGCGGGCGAGCGGGTCCGCGCCGGCGAGGGCGTCGCCGACCAGGTCGTACAGCGACATGCGGGACAGGGACAGCGCGAGCGCCCCGGCGTGGATGCGGGAGAGTTCGAAGAGGTCGCCCACCATGTCGTTGAGGTGGTCGACCTCGGTACGGATCTGGCGCAGATAGCGCTGCGGGTCGGTGGCCACGCCGTCCTCCAGGGCCTCCGACATCGCGCGGAGCCCGGCGAGCGGGGTACGCAGGTCGTGCGAGATCCAGGCGACGAGTTCGCGCCGGGAGGACTCCAGGGCGCGCTCACGCATCCGGGACTCGGCGAGTCTGGCGCTGGTGGCCGCCAGTTCGCGGCTGACCGCGGCGAGTTCGGCGGTCGCGGGGGCGTCGGGGGCGGTGAAGTCGCCGCCGTCGCCGAAGGACCGGGCGGCCACGGCGAGTTCGTGGCTGCGGGCGACGACCCACCGGCCGAGCAGCAGCGCGGTGATCATGGAGACGACGGCCGCCATGGCGACGACCGTGGTGACGACGCTCAGGTCGTGCGCGGACAGGAACATCGCCTGCGCCACGGCGAGCGTCCCGGCGAACATCGCGGTCACCGCCACGGCGACCACCACGGCGAGCGACACGGTGAGCGAACGGTGCCGGGTCAGGCGCAGCACACCCGCTCCGGCCAACCCTGCCGCCGCGGCGCCGGCGAAGGCGTACAGGGCGATGAGTGTCATGTCATTCACGGCCGGCCCCTCCCTGGTCCTGGTCCTGACCGGCGTCCGCGTCGGTGGAGTCCGCGTCGTCAGCATCGGTCGGGCCGCGATCGGCCTCGGTGGCATCCAGGTCGTCGTCGCCGGTGGGGTCGAAGCGGTAGCCGACGCCCCATACGGTCTGGATCAGCCGGGGCCGTGCCGGGTCGTCCTCGACCTTGCCGCGCAGCCGCCGGACGTGGACGGTCACGGTCGACAGGTCTCCGAAGTCCCACCCCCACACCTCGTGCATGAGGTCCTCCCGGCCGAACGCGCGGCCCGGGTGCCGCAGGAGGAAGGAGAGCAGGTCGAACTCCCGCAAGGTGAGGGCCAGTTCGGCGCCGTGTTTGGTGGCGCGACGGGCGGCGGGGTCGACGGTCAGACCGGCCGCGCTCAGCGGGCGGGCCGTGGCGGCGGGCCGGGTGCGGCGCAGTACCGACTCCACCCGCAGCACCAGTTCGCGCGGGCTGAACGGCTTGGTGACGTAGTCATCCGCACCCACCTCCAAGCCCATGATGCGGTCGTCCTCGTCGCCCCGGGCGGTGAGCATGATGACGGGCACCGGTCCACGCTCGCGCAGCCGTCGGCACACCTCCAAGCCGTCCATGCCGGGCAGCATCAGGTCGAGGACCACGAGGTCGGGCCAGTGCGCGGCGGCGTGGGCGAGCGCGTCGGGGCCGTCGCCCGCCCGGTCGACGCGGTAGCCGGCGCGGTCGAGGTATCCGGAGACGACCTCGGCGACGGTGGGGTCGTCGTCGACCACCAGGACCCGGGCGCCCCCGGCCGAGCGGGAGTCGGTCAGGGGGTCCTGTGTCGGTTCGTACGGCTGGTGCATGCGCCAAGCCTCGCACCGCGCTGTCGGCCGTGCCGACCCCGGACCCGGACGTCCGTGTTTCGTAAGGAGCCGATGCCCGATATGCGAATTTCGTCTTCGTAGGGTGAAGGACGTGACAACCCCTCCCACCTCTCCCTGTGCCGACCCTCCCTGTGTCGACGTGGTCCTCCCGTGCCTGAACGAGGCCGAGGCCCTGCCCTGGGTCCTCGCCCGGATTCCGCCCGGCTGGCGGGCCCTCGTCGTGGACAACGGCTCCACCGACGGTTCGGCCGACATCGCCCGCGCACTCGGCGCGAGCGTCGTCCACGAGTCGCGCCGCGGATTCGGGGCCGCCTGCCACGCGGGGCTCGCCGCCGCCACCGCCGACATCGTCTGCTTCTGCGACTGCGACGCGTCCCTCGATCCGTCGCTCCTCGTCCCCTTCGTACGTCAAGTGCGGGACGGCGAGGCCGACTTGGTGCTGGGCAGGCGCCGGCCGAAGGGCCGGTCCGCCTGGCCGGCCCACGCCCGGGCGGGCAACCTCGCGCTGGCCCGGCTGCTGCGCCGCCGCACCGGGCTGCGGCTGCACGACCTCGGTCCGCTGCGTGCCGCCCGCCGCGAGCCCCTGCTGGACCTCGGGCTGACCGACCGGCGCAGCGGTTACCCGCTCCAGATGGTCGTGCGCGCCGCCGACGAGGGCTGGCGGATCGCCGAGCACGACGTGCCCTACCTGCCCCGTACGGGCGCCTCCAAGGTGACCGGCACCTGGCGCGGCACCTGGCAGGCCGTACGGGACATGAGCCGAGTGCTGGGCGAACCCGCTCCCCACGTCACGCAAGGCGCCGCCCACGGCGCCACCCGAGGAGGCATCCCCCGATGACTACGCCGATCACGCTGCTCGTCATCGCCAAGGAGCCGCGGCCGGGGCGGGTCAAGACCCGGCTCACGCCGCCCTTCACCCCGGCGGAGGCCGCCGCCCTGGCCGAGGCGGCGCTCACCGACACCCTGCTCGCCGTGGCCGCCACGCCCGCCACCCGCCGGGTCCTCGTCCTGGAGGGGGCGCCGGGACCGTGGCTGCCGCCCGGCTTCGATGTCGTACCGCAGTGCGGCGGCGGCCTCGACGAACGGCTGGCCGCGGCCTTCGCCGGCTGCGACGGGCCGGCCCTGCTCATCGGCATGGACACGCCCCAGGTGACACCCGCCCTGCTCGCCGAGGACTTCACCGGCTGCGACGCCGTCTTCGGCCCGGCCGAGGACGGCGGTTTCTGGGCCCTGGGACTGGCCGAGCCCGATCCACGGCTGCTGCGCGGCGTCCCCATGTCGACGCCCACCACCGGAGCGGTGCAGCGCGAGCGGCTCGTCGGCGCCGGGCTGCGTGTGCGCGACCTGCCGCGGCTGCGGGACGTCGACACGGCCGCCGACGCCGAGGCGGTGGCCGCGGCGGTGCCCCACAGCCGCTTCGCCGCCCGCCTCACCCGGCTCACGGCGGTCGCCGGCCGATGAACCGACCCATGAGCGAACCCACCGTCGACGACCTCGCCCCACCGCCGGCCCACCCCGCGTGGGCCGGCGCCGACCCCTACACCCGCGCGCTGCGTACCGGCCACGGGCCTCTCTACCTGCGCCGGGCCGACGGCTGGCTGCTGCCGTTGGAGGTGGAGCGCTGGTGCGCCCGCGCCGACGCTGTGGACCTGGAGATCCTGGGCCGGTGCGAGGGTGCCGTGCTCGACATCGGCTGCGGCCCGGGGCGGCTCGTCGCGGAACTCGCCGGGCAGGGCCGGCGAGTCCTCGGCATCGACGTCAGCGCGGCGGCCGTCAGCCGGACCACTCGGCTGGGCGGTCCGGCCCTGCACCGTTCCGTCTTCGAGCCGCTGCCCGCCGAGGGCCGGTGGAACACCGCGCTGCTCGTCGACGGCAACGTCGGCATCGGCGGCGATCCGCGCGCTCTCCTCACCAGGCTGGCCGACCTGCTGGTCCAAGGCGGGCTGCTCATCGTCGAGACCCTGCCGATGGACATCGACGAGCGCGTCCGTGTCCACATCACGGACGCGCACGGCGCCCTCGGCACGCCGTTCCCCTGGGCCCGTACCGGGACCCGCGCCCTCATCCGGTACGCGGCGGGCACGGGCTGGAGCACGGTCGATCAGTGGACGACCGGCGGACGGTCCTTCGTCGCCCTGCGCAGCCGCAGCACCCGCAGCAGTCGCAGCACGAAGAGGAGCGCCGAACCGGCGAAGAGAACGGCTGTGATCAGCAGCCAGCGGGCCAGGAAGCCGTCGGCCGGCAAGCCGGTCGCCATCCGGTACCGCCGGTCCACCTGACCGCTGATCAGCGGGAACCAGACCAGCAGGAGCAGCGCGGAGAGCGCCGCCGGGACCCGGACGTACATCGTCCGCTCCCGGTGGCCGGCCGCGCCGAACGCCCGGACGACCCCGCGGTCCACCACCGCGTACAGCGGCAGCAGCACCAGATCGTGCAGCACGGCCGCACCCACGAACCACAGGGCCACGCCGAACCGGTCATCGGCGAGCAGCCGCACACCCGCGTACCCGGCGAGCGCGAACGAGCAGGCCAGCAGCAGGAGTTGCAGGGGACTTCCCACCACGGCCGCCGCCCGTCGCGGCCCCGCCCGTCGTTTCTCTGCCCGCCGTGTCCTCGCCGGCCGTGTCGTCGCCCGCCATGTCCTCGCCCTGCTCAGCAGCGTCCTCATCACAGGTCTCCGAACGTCATACGGGCCACCCATTTCGTGTTCAGCACACCGGGCGCGGCGGGCACGACGATCCGTGCCGGGTAACCGTGGTCCGGGCTCAGGTCCTCACCGTTGACCGCCAGGGCGAGCAGGGAGCGCGGGTCCGCCACCTGGTTGGCGCGCAGCGCCGCGTGGCGGAAGGCGCCGTGCCGCTGCAGGGACTCGACGAAGACGTCCGGCGGGTCGGCGTCGAACCCGACGAGCGCCGCGAGGTCACGCAGCCGTACGCCCCGCCACCACTGGTCCGAGGTCGACCAGCCCTCGACGCACGCTATGGGCAACGCCGCACTGTGCGAGGGCAGTTGAAGCAGCTCACTCCTGCCCAGCCGGACCGTGCCCGTCCGTCCCGTGACGACGAGCCGCCACGCGTCCTCGTCCGTCTCCGCGGCGCCGATGCCCGCGTAGGCGGCCGTCTTGTTGATCTGGAAGCCGTTCGGGCCGCTGCCCGGGTCGGCTCCGCCGTGCGGCGCGAGGACGGCCGTGCGCCGCAGCGGCCCGTCGAAGCTGCGCCCCGCCGTCGTCCCGAACAGCAGCAGGGAGCCACCGCCGACGAACCACAGTGCCCCGCGCCGGGAGACGCTCGCGGGATCCGGCCGCGGAGAGATCAGCTCGCCCCCTGCCTCTTCTGCCCCGTCCATCTCTTCCGCCCCTTCCAGTCCCCTCGCGGGCGCCTCCCGTTCCTCCCGCATGCGGCGTACGTTCCGTACGGCGGCCGGTGTCTTCAGGGCGGCATGGGCGAGGAACGCGGCGAAGAACACCCAGGCACCGTAGAAGTGCAGGGGGTAGAAGGAGCCCGGGAAGAGGTAGTCGAGCTGGACGTTGAGCACACCGGTCACGAACTCGAACAGCGCGCCCCCGACCAGCAGCAGGAGCGAGAGCCGCTCCAGTGCGTGGGCGAGCGAGCGGGCCGGTGGCAGGGCGAACAGCTTCGGCACCACCGACCACAGCTTGGCCAGCAGGACGGGGATCAGGGTGACGCCGAGCGTGACGTGGACGCCCTGCGTGAGGCGGTACAGCCAGTGCGGTCCTGTGGGCCAGTCGAAGAGGTAGAAACCGAGGATCCCCTTGTCCGGGGTCTTGTCGTTCACCGGTGAGAGACCGGGGTTGTAGGCGGCGTACGAGAGCAGGCCCGTCAGGAACAGCACGGTGATGCCGACGAGCAGGACGAGGCCGAGAACCGACGTGAACCCGGGACCGCGCAGCGGGCTGCGCCAGAAACCGGGAGAAGTGGGGAGTCGTGAGGCGTGGTCGCGCATGGCCCGACCGTAGGCCGGGAAAAGCCCCTGGCAGGGCCCGCGACCCATGACGAAACGCTGACGTCCTGCGGCCGACGGCCCGGGACGGCTTCCGCCGCCCTAGCGTTCTCGTGTGATCCCTTCCTTCCGTTCCCGTGCGGTCCCCTGCCCGCGTTCCCGTGGAACCCGCTCCCCGCTCCTCGACCTCGCCGCGGCGTCGGCCGCCGTGCTCCTCGTGCTCGCCGCCGCGCTGATCGGCCGCCACATCGAGAAGACCGACCACACCCTCCACGTGGGGTGGCCTCCCCTGTGGTCGAACTGGAATCCGCACGTCGGCCCGGGTACTCCGGCCGCGGTGGCGGTCGCGCTCGCCGTCGTGGCGTACGGCCCCGTCCTCGCGGCGCGCCTGCCCTGGCGCGCGCTGCTCGGCGCGGCCTGGGCCACCGCCATGGCCTGGACATGGTCGCTCGCCCTGGTCGACGGATGGCACCGGGGCGTCGCCGTCCGGCTCACCACCCGCTACGAGTACCTCCAGGTCATCGACCGCTTCCACGACATCCCGGCCACCCTGCGGGACTTCACCCACCACATCCTGCTCGGCTCGCCGGACCCCTGGCCCGCCCATGTGGCCGGGCATCCGCCCGCCGCTCCGCTCACCTTCGTCCTCCTCGACCGGATCGGCCTTGGCGGCGGCGGCTGGGCCGGGGCCTGGTGCATCACCGTCGGATCCACCGCCTGTGTCGCCGTCCTGGTGACCGTGCGCAGGCTCGCAGGCGAGGAGTTGGCGCGGCGCGCGGCACCGTTCCTGGCGCTCGCACCGGCGGCGGTGTGGATGGGTACGTCGGCCGACGCGTACTTCGCCGCGGTCGCCGCCTGGTCCCTGGCGGTGCTCGCGCTCGCCGTGACCGCGCCGACAGGAACCCGCACCAGGTGCATCGCCTTCGGCTCCGGTCTGCTGTTCGGCCTGACCTGCTATCTCAGTTACGGTCTTACGCTCATCGTGGTGATCGGGGCGGGCGTGCTGTTCCTCGGGCGGAACCGCGTCCGGGCGCTGCCCTTCCTCGCCGCCGGCGCCGCCGTCGTCCCCGCGGTGTTCACCCTCGCCGGCTTCAACTGGTGGGAGGCGTACCACCTCCTGGTCGAGCGCTACTACGACGGCGCGGGCGGCATCCGGCCCTACAGCTACTGGGTGTGGGCGAACCTCGCGTGCACGGTTCTCATCACCGGCCTCGCCACCGCGGCGGGGCTCGGGCGGGTCGGCGGCGCGCTCGGGCGGGGACGCCACGACCTCCTGCCCCGCCGCACGCCCCAGGGCCCGGCAGCCCCTTCCCCGGGCCCGACGGCCCACCACCCGAATCCGGCCACCGAGTCCCGGGGGCCGGCCGCCGAGACCCGGCTCGCCCTGCTCGTCCTGTGCGGCCTGCTCGCCCTGCTCGTGGCCGACCTGTCCGGGATGAGCAAGGCCGAGACCGAACGCATCTGGCTGCCCTTCGCGATGTGGCTGCTCCCGGCGTGCGCGCTCCTCACCCGCCCTCGGGCCTGGCTCGGCGCCCAGGCCGTTCTCGCCCTGCTCCTCAACCACCTGCTGCTGACGGGATGGTGACCACGCTCTTTCCGGCCTCGCCCGTTCCGGACCGGAGGGCGCTCGCACCTGGCATGTGGACGACCATCACCATTCTTTTGCTTCCCTCCCGGGCAAAGAACCGCGTGTTTCACACGCGGGTGTGGCAGGTTGTACCTCAGCCGGACCCGTCACTTCCCCCCGTAGTGGCGGGTCCGGTGTTGCGTGCGCTCGGATCGGCCGGAATCTCACCGTGGCCCTTCTCACTGTGGCCGTGGAGCTCTCTTCCGGGGCGTTCCTACGGCGCCGGTCGCCGCGGCCCTGACGAGGCGGCGAAAGGTCGGACATTCCGAGTGGCTCGGCGCGGGACAGGCCGCGGCGTGCCGCAGCGAGTCACGCAGGGCGCCGAGCTCCTTGATCTTCCTGTCCAGCTCGTCCGCTCTGGCAGCCAGCAGCCGCCGGTCGAGGTCTGGCCGCCCGTCCGGCGCGAACATGCCCGCGATCTCGTCGAGCGAGAAACCTGCGGTGCGCCCCAGCGCGATCAGCGCCAGGCGTTCCAGCACGCCGGGATCGTACTGGCGGCGCAGGCCCCGTCTGCCGGTCGGGCCGATCAGGCCCTTCTCCTCGTAGAACCGCAGGGTCGAGGCGGGAACCCCGGCGCGGTGTGCCACCTCGGCGATGTCCAGTTCCGTCATTTTCCGTCATTCTCTTGACCTCAAGTCGACTTTAAGTAGCACGGTGTCATCTCCACCCGGACGGGACAAGCGTCGAGGCAGGTACAGGGGATGAGCATGGACATCACGCAGAGGGACGAAGCCGAGCAGACGGCCCGTTGGAACGGGGCCGCCGGCCAGGCCTGGGTCGATACCCGGGCAGTGCTCGACGAGTTGTTCAAGCCTTTCGAGAAGCTTCTCGTCGACGCGGTCGTCACCGAACACGCGCAGCACGTACTCGACGTCGGCTGCGGCACCGGCGCGACGACGCTGGCCGTCGCGCGACGACTCGGCGCGCAGGGGTCGGATACGCAAGGGCGCTCCGTCGGTGTCGACCTGTCCGAGCCGATGGTCATGGACGCCCGGGTGCGGGCCGAGCAGGAGGGCAGCCGGGCCTCGTTCGTCCTCGCCGACGCACAGGAGCACGCCTTCGAACCCGCCACCTTCGACATGGTGATCTCGCGATTCGGCGTCATGTTCTTCAATGACTCCGTCAAGGCCTTCACCAACCTGCGGCGTGCCGCCCGCGAGGACGCCGCGCTCAGGTTCATCGCCTGGCGCGGCCCCGCGGAGAATCCGTTCATGACCACGGCCGAACGCGCCGCGGCACCGTTCATGCCGGACATGCCCGCCCGGCGCCCCGACGAGCCGGGGCAGTTCGCCTTCGCGGACGCGGACCGGGTCCGGCGCGTCCTGGAGGAGAGCGGCTGGGCCGGGATCGACATCCGGCCGGTCGACGTGACCTGCGCCCTGCCCGAGAGGGAGCTGGTCCGTTACTTCACCCGGCTCGGTCCACTCGGCCTGGTCCTGCGCGAGGCGGACGAGCGGACCCGTACGCACATCATCGAAACGGTCCGCGCCGCGTTCGACCCGTACACGCGGGGTGCGGAAGTCCGCTTCACCGCGGCCTGCTGGACGGTCGGCGCCCGCGCGTCCGCCACGTAAGGCCCGTCATCGGGCACGGGCACGTGGCCCTGCCGTGAACGTCACGAGTAGTTCCAGTGAGGTCTACAACTGGGCAACAGTCGTCCCGCCCAACGGAGTTGAGGTGGAGTCGAGCCGGTGGGGAGTGTGAGGCTGAAGCGCATGAAACCTCGTACCGCGTTCCCCGCCATCGCTGTCACCGCCGTCTGTGTCGTACTCGCCCCGCTCACCGGATGCGGCAGCGACACGGCAGGCAGGAAGCCGTCACCTTCCGGTGGTGGGACCTCGGCCTCCGGGGTGCCCAGAGCGCCCACGGAGAGCCGGGCACCGGTGTCCGGGAAGGGGGCGAAGGACCCCGACGACATCAACGGAGACGGGTTCACCGACCTCGTCGTGCCGGTGTCCGTCGGCGACGACCCGGACGACCCCGGCGGTGACCAACGCGTCGCCGTGGTCTACGGATCGGCCAAGGGGCTCGACCCCGCGACACGCACGGTCTACGGGCGCCAGAACCTGGGCCTGCCCGCATCCCCCCAGAGCCAGGCCGGGGCCGACAGTGTCACCGAGGAGGCGCTGGTCACCGCCGATCTGGACGGCGACGGCTTCCCTGACTTCGTCAACTCCGTCGCAGGCGAGGACGCCACCGACGACACGAGCGGCGGGCAGATAACCGCTTCGCGCACCGTCCCGTACGTGACCTGGGGCGGACCTGCCGGACCCGGAACCAAGTCCGGAACCAAGTCCGGGGCGAAGTCCGAAGCGACCGAGGTGCGCCTGCCGCAGAGCGTGACGAAACTGGGCGTGCAGTCGGTCGTACGCGGAGACTTCGACGGCGACGGGCACCACGACCTCGCCGCGCTCGCGTACAACCAGTCGTCCCTGGTGCTGCTGTACGGCCCCTTCACGCGGGCCGGCGCACCGACACGTACCGATACCGGCCTGCCATGGCAGGAGGGCGACCTCGTCGCGGACGACATCGATCCGTCCGGCACGCCACGCGCGACGTCCCTGCTGCTCCACGGCCTGAGCGACGGTGAGCAGGCCGGCAACATCCTCTACTCGGCCCGCCGCGGCACCCCACTCGCCGGGAAGGGAAAGGAGCTGAGGCTCGGCAACGCGCACGCGTTCGGTGACTTCGACGGTGACGGACAGCGTGATGTGGCCATCGGAGACGACCGCAGCCGCAACGACGAACCGGGCTCCGACACCGAGGCACCCGAGGTGAACGGATCGCTCGCGGTGTACCCGGGCAGCGGTGACGCCCCTGTCACGCACCGACTGCCCGAGGTGCCCAAGAAGGTGAGCACCTACTACGGGCCCGGTGGTTTCGCCGCGGCCGATCCGGACGGCGACGGCCGCGACGGCGTCCTCGTCGCCACGTACGAGGGGGCCACGCTCATCGACGGCGACCGGCGCACCGCCGTACTGCGCCAGGGGCCCGCGAAGGCGGACGGCAAGAAGACGCCCGCGAAGTGGCGGCACGCCCGGCCCGCCGGCGCCGCGGACTTCGACGGCGACGGCAAGGACGAACTGGTCCTCAACTGGGCGTCCGGCACGGTATTCGGCCTCTACGGCGAGAACCCCACGCACTGGTGGATCACCGACGGCACCACCTCCCGCGATCGGGCGTCCTTCGCGACGACGGGCTTCGGAGCCGAGACCTCGTAGGAGTGGGCAAGCAGAGGTAGCAGAGGTAAGGGCGGGCGGCGCTCGCTCAGGTGTCGCGTTCGGCGGTCCAGGTGACGTGCGGCGGTACGATCCGTGCGCACAGCGGGCCGCCCTGCGCGTCGGTCAGCCCGAGGCGTGCCACCAGAAGGCCCGTGCGGGCGGCCTCTGCGAGCACTTCGGCGGGGACCATGTCGAGCATGAGCTTGGCGCGGCGGAACATCGTGAAGACACCCGCCTCGTCGACCGTGCCCCAGGACAGATAGACGAACCGCCGGCCCAGCCGGTCCTGTACGTAGGGGCCCTGCACGTCGGTGCCGGCCGGCGTCACCGTCGCGGTGCACTCCAGGGTCCAGGTCGCGGACTTGGCGTCCCCCGGGTGGGGTTCGAGCAACTCGCCCGGGCGGTCGCGGCGTTGTACGGCGACGTGGAGGTTGCGGTACTCCTTCGTACCGTTGCTTGCGGTGTGGGTCGGACCGGGCAGGTCGACGGCGTCGATACGGATGCGCATGGGGTCATCATGCCGCCGGGCACGGCGGCATGATGACCCGGTACGGCTTGGCCGGGCCCGGGGCCCGGGGGCCCGGAGGGCCGGGGGGCGCAAGGTGAGTGGGGAGCTGCGGGAGCGTCGTGGCTTGTCGCGCAGTTCCCCGCGCCCCTTCGGGGGCGCGCCCGCTTCGGGGCGCGGCCCCCTTGGAGCGCTCTGTGTCAGGTCGCTGGGATTGCCAGGTACTGGTAGTCCAGGAACTCGTCGATTCCCACTCGGCCTCCCTCGCGGCCGAGGCCGGACTGTTTGACGCCGCCGAAGGGGGCCGCCGGGTTCGAGACGAGGCCGGTGTTGAGGCCGACCATGCCCACCTCCAGGCGTTCGCTGACACGGAGGGCGCGGTTCAGGCCCTCGGTGAAGACGTAGCCGACGAGCCCCCAGGGGGTGTCGTTGGCGCGGCGGACGACCTCGTCCTCGTCGTCGAAGGTGAGGATCGCGGCCACCGGGCCGAAGATCTCCGTGTCCATCAGACGGCTGCCCGCGTCGACATCGGCGAGCACGGTCGGCGGGTAGAAGCACCCCGGGCCCTCGGGCGTACGGCCGCCGACGAGTACCCGGGCGCCGCGCCCTACCGCGTCGGCGACGAGGTCCTCGACCTTGGCGCGGCCCTCGGCGTCGATCAGCGGGCCCACGTCGACTCCGTCCCGGGTGCCGGGACCCACGACGAGCGAACCCATCCGGCGGGCGAGCCGCTGCCCGAACTCCTCCGCCACCGACCGGTGCACGAAGAAGCGGTTGGCGGCGGTGCACGCCTCCCCCATGTTGCGCATCTTGGCGGTCATCGCGCCGTCGACGGCCGTCTCCAGGTCGGCGTCGTCGAAGACGATGAAGGGCGCGTTGCCGCCCAGCTCCATCGAGGTGCGGACCACAGCGTCGGCGCACTGCGCGAGCAGCAGCCGCCCGACCTGCGTGGAGCCGGTGAAGGACAGTTTGCGGATGCGCCCGCCGCGCAGCAGGGGTTCGCAGACCTCTTGGGCGCGCGAGGTGGTGACGACGTTCAGGACGCCGTCCGGCAGCCCGGCCTCCTTGAGGATCGCCGCCAGGGCGAGGCTGGACAGTGGTGTCTGCGGGGCCGGCTTGAGCACCATCGTGCAGCCGGCCGCGACCGCCGGGCCGATCTTGCGGGCGCCCATGGCGAGCGGGAAGTTCCACGGCGTGATGAGCAGGCACGGGCCGACCGGGCGGCGGGAGAGCAGCATGCGGTTGCGCCCGTCGGGCAGCGTGCCGTAACCCCCGTCGATTCGTACGGCCTCCTCGGAGAACCACCGGAAGAACTCGGCGGCGTACGCCACCTCTCCCCTGGCCTCGGCGAGCGGCTTGCCCATCTCGGAGGTCATCAGACGGGCGAGTTCGTCGGTCCGTTCGAGGACGATCTCATGGGCGCGGCGCAGGATCTCGCTGCGGGCCCGGGGCGCCGTACGGGCCCACGCCTGCTGTGCCCGTACGGCCGCGTCCTCCGCGAGCTTGGCTTCCTTGAGGCCCGCGTCGGCGACCTGGCAGAGGATCTCCCCGGTCGCCGGATCGTCGACGGGCATGGTGGCGCCGTCCGCGGCGTCCACCCAGGCGCCACCGATGAACAACCGGGTCGGTGTGTCGGTCATGGTGTCACTCCTGGTTGATCGGCGGCGGGGTCGAACCGGGCGACCGTGCGGGCACGGGCGCCGGCGGGAGCGGGTGCGTCATCGGTCCGCCGAGGCCGCCGATGTGCCGGCCTCCACCGCCGCCGCCCATGCCCGGAGGCCCTCGTCCACCGCCGGCTCGTCGATCACGAGCGCCGGAATCATGCGCACGACCTGGTTCCAGGCCCCGCACAGCAGCAGGAGCAGACCCTCGTCGACGGCGGCCCGCTGGACGCGGGCGGCGGTCTCCGGGTCGGGGCCGCCGTCCGCGTCGACGAACTCGCTGGCCAGCATCAGCCCGAGGCCGCGTACGTCCCCGATGGCCGGCGTCCGGTCGGCCACCGCTGCCAGGCCCCGGCGCAGCCGTGCCCCCATCGCCTCGGCGTTCTCGACGAGCTTCTCGTCGCGTACGACGTCGAGGGTGGCGCAGGCCGCGGCGCAGGCCACCGCGTTGGCGCCGTAGGTGCCTCCTTGCGAGCCGGGCCACGCCTTGGTCATCAGCTCCTCGGAGGCGGCGATGCCGGACAGCGGGAACCCGCTGGCCAGCCCCTTGGCGGTGACGAGGACGTCGGGTGTGACGCCGAAGTGGTCGTGTCCCCAGAACCGGCCGGTACGGCCCACGCCCGTCTGCACCTCGTCCAGGATCAGCAGGAATCCGTGGCGGTCGGCCCGTTCCCGCAGCCCCTCCAGGAAGGTGCGGGTCGCGGGTACGTAGCCGCCCTCGCCGAGCACCGGCTCGACGATGACCGCGGCCGTGTCGGCGGGCGAGGAGATCGTCTGGAGCGTGTAGTCGAGCTCCTGGAGGGCGAAGCGGGTGGCGGTCTCCTCGTCCCAGCCGTACCGGTACGCCGTCGGGAACGGGGTGACGACGACGCCGCTCATCAGCGGTGAGAAGCCGGAACGGAAGCGGGTGCCGGACGTCGTCATGGCGGCGGCGGCCACGGTCCTGCCGTGGAATCCGCCGTGGCAGACCAGTACGTTCGGGCGGCCGGTGGCCTGCCGGGCCAGCCGCAGCGCGGCCTCCACCGCCTCGCTGCCGGAGTTGGTGAAGAACAGGCTGTCGAGGCCGGCGGGCAGCACCTCGCCGAGTTTGCCGACGAGTTTTTGCAGCGGCTGGTGCATGACCGTCGTGTACTGGCCGTGGATCAGCGTGCCCACCTGCTCCTGGGCGGCTTCGACCACCCTCGGGTGGCAGTGTCCGGTGCTGGTGACGCCGATGCCGGCGGTGAAGTCCAGGTAGCGGCGGCCGTCCTCACCGAAGAGGTGGACGCCCTCGCCCCGGACCGCCACCACGGGGGTGGCCTGGCGAAGATGCGGCGACAGTGCGGTCATGTTCGTCTCCCGGCCGTGCGTTGTCGTCTGCTCCGACACACGTTCATACGTTGTCGTCGGCTCCGGCGTCCCGACACCCCGGTCTCCGCGGGCGTCCCGGTCCTCCGATAATCCGGCATTCCGAGCATCCCGACCAGGACCGCGGCCGACAACGCGTGATCTGTCCGACGGGGCGGCGGGGTTCGGACAATGTGCCAACCGGCGTGTCACCGTGTCCGGGCGGGCAGGGACGCACCATGAACGAGTACGCCGCAACGCCCCGGACGCCCGAGGACGCGGAGCCGGGGACCGCACCCGCGGGCCGCGCGCTCACCGTCGCCGACGTCCTGGCCCTGCCCGTCCTGGTCGCGGGGCGGCCGGAGGTGGTCGCCGGGGCGGCCCGTCTCGACCGGCCGGTCCGCTGGGTCCACGTCACCGAACTGACGGACCCCGCCTCCTTCCTCAAGGGCGGCGAACTCGTCCTGACCACCGGCGTGCCCCTGCCCGAGGACCCCGCGGGCGTGCGCCGTTACGTCGACGAACTCGCCGAGGTCGGAGCGGCGGCCCTGGTCATCGAACTCGTACGGCGCTATCACCGCCCACCAGGACCGCTCGTCCAGGCGTGCCGGACCCGGGGCCTGCCTCTCGTCACCCTGGCCGAGGACGTCAACTTCCTGGAGGTCACCCAGGTCGTCCACACCCTCATCCTCGGCAACCAGGCGGCTGCCGTGCGCCGGACCCAGCGCGTCCACGAGGCGTTCACCGCCCTGACGCTGCGCGGCGCGGGGCCCGAGGACGTCGTACGCGCGGCGGCGGAGATGAGCGGGCACACGGTCGTCCTGGAGAACCTGGTGCACCAGGCGCTGATCTGCGAACCGTCCGGCAGCACGGTGGACGAGGCGCTGACCGGCTGGGAACGGCGCTCCAGGGCGACGCCCGTCGGCGACCACACGGAGGTGGGCGGCCCGGAGGGCTGGCTCGTGGCGCCCGTGGAGTACCAGGGCGAACGCTGGGGGCGCGTGGCCATGCTCCCGCCACCGGCCGGGATGCCGGTCTCCACCACCGCATCTGCCCCCGTCGTCCCGGCGGGCCACGTCCCGGCGGCGTTCGTGCCGGAGGACGTCACCGTCCTGGAGCGAACGGCGATGGCCCTCACGATCGCCCGCCTCATCCACGCCACGCCCTGGGAGCGCACGGCGCACCGAAGCGCCCTGCGCGACCTCGCCGAGCAGCGCCACCCCTCCCCCGCGGACGCCCGCGCGCGCCTCGCCGCGCTGGGCCTGCCCACCGAGGACCATGTGTTTCTCGCGGTCCTGGTGGACACCGGGGCGGTCGACGGCGAGACCGGCCTGGAGACCCGCCTGTCCCAGGAGTTCAGGACGGCCGGTGTTCCCGCGCTGGTCGGCACGCTGGCGCCCGCCCGGCTCGGCGTCCTGCTCGCCCTGCGCCCCGGCCGGCCCTGGCGGCCCGCGGTCGAGCGACTGAGCCGCACGGCGCTGGAAGCGGACCCGCACGCTGTCGTGTGCACCGGGTCCGGGGTCACGGCCCTCGCCCATGCCGCCCGCTCCTTCCGCGAGGCGGCCCGCGTCGCCGAAGCCACCCGCCCCGGCCAGCCCCTCCCCGCGGGCCGGTCGTACCACGAGCTGTCCGACATCGGCCTGCGCCGCCTCCTGTACGCGGTGCACGAGGACACGCGTGTCCAGGACTACACCGAACGGCAGCTCGGCCGTCTCATCGGCCACGACACCCGGCACGGCACCGATCTCCTGACGGTCCTGCGCCACTACCTGGACGCGGCAGGCAACAAGACGACCGCCGCCCGGCTCGGCGGGTTGTCCCGGGAGACCGTCTACCAGCGGCTGCGCACCATCGAGCGGCTGCTCGACTGCGACCTCGAATCCGGCGAACGACGCACCGAACTGCACGTGGCACTCATGGCGGTCGACGTCATGCGAGACGGCGGCGGGGCGACCTGACCACGCCTCGGGACCCTCGCCCGGGGGCTCACCGGTGGGCGCGGGGTCAGTCGGGGACGGTCACCAGCACCCGGCCGCGCCCGCCCGCGTCGACCCGTTCATGGGCCTCGGCGATGTCCTGGAGCGGGTAGCGGTGGCCGACGGCGACGGTGAGGGCGCCGACGGCAGCCGCGGCGGTGAGGTCCTGGGCCGCCTGCCGCTTGGCGTCGGCCGGGAAGTCGTCGCTGCCGAGCAGGCGCAGCGTGACGTTGTTGAACAGCAGGGGCCAGAAGGGGAGTTCGGTGCGTTCGGCGGCCGTTCCGTAGGCGGCGATGACGGCGTCGAGCGCGGTGACGGCGTTGTCGAGGTCGGCGTTGGCCGACAGGGACACCTCGATGACGCGGTGCACACCGTCCGGCGCGTGTGCGCGGATCTCCGACGCCGGGTCCGGCGTGTCCAGGGCGACCGTGTGGGAGACGGCCGCGGGATCGACGCGCCCCAGGTCCGCGGAGCGGCGCACGGTGCCGATGACCGTGGCCCCGCCCCAGCGGGCGAGCTGGGCGGCCAGTGAACCGACACCGCCGAGCACACCGTGCACCAGGAGGAACCGGCCGGCGACCGGGCCGTCCGCGAACACCGCGCGGTGGGCCGTGATGCCGGGAATCCCGAGGCTCGCCCCGAGTTCGTCGTCGAGGTGGTCGGGAAGCGGGACGGCCTGCTGGTCCGGGACGACCGTGAACTGGGCGGCGGTGCCGAAGGGCCGGTAGGACTGGGCGCCGTGGACCCACACCCGCTGCCCCACCCTGCGGTCGTCGACGCCGCTGCCGACGGCGTCGACGACCCCGGCGGCGTCACTGTGGGGGATCACCCGCGGATAGGGCATGGACGAACCGAGCCAGCCGCGCCGCTTCTTGGTGTCGCCGGGATTGACGCCGGAGACGGTCACCCGGACGCGGACCTCGCCCGGTCCGGGTTCCGGGTCGGGCACTTCGCCGACGCGCAGGACGCCGGCGGCCGGGCCCTGTCGTTCGTACCAGGACGCGAACATGGACGTGTCTCCGTGACTGTCGGGAGCCCCCGGCACCGGCGGGGCCGGCGCCGAGGGCTCGGTTCGATGCTCTACGCCGTCGGGGCGCTCAGACCAGGCCGATCTGCTGGTAGAAGGTCTGGTTGTCCCAGAACAGGAACTCCTCGTCCATCACACCGCGGGAGTTCCACAGGCCGATGGTCGCCATGCTGATGGCGTACGCCTTCCCCGTGGGTGCGACGAATCCCCCCTTGCCGTCGGGCATCGGCCGGCTGAAGGTGCCCCGCATCACGCCGGCGACGGCCGTGAGCCCGCCCGTCGCGACCCGCAGATGGTGCGACTCGATGCGGGTGTCGGGCGCCCAGACGAACATCGCCGCCAGGTCGGCGATGTGCTGGTCGATGCCGTCGGTGTAGTGGCCGTCGGGCCAGTGCACGCGGATGTTGCGGGCATGGCTCTCCCCGAGCCTCGACCAGTCGGCATGGGAGAACACCTCGAAGTCCAGCTCGTCGAAGGCTTTGAGGTTGCGGCGCTCCTCGCCGGTGAGGTTCTTCGGGAACGGCGGGTCCGGCACCGGCGTGGTGGCCGGATCGGGCAGTGGCCCGGCCCATGGGTGACCCCCGGTGTGCGCCTCGGCCGTTCCGGCGAGCGCGGTGCCGTCGGCGACGGCGGCCAGCGCAAGTGCTCCGAACGCGGCGGTGCCGCCCTTGGTGAGTAGTGAACGACGGTCCACGATGCACCCCTTTCGTGAGAACCCCGCCAGCCTTGCACTAACTAAACGAAAGCGCAATGCTACATATAGCGCTTTCGATTAGTTAGCTTCGACTCTGCTCTACAGGTGGCCGCGGACGCGGGCGCGCAGCAGGTTGGGGTCGGTGGCCGTGGTGTAGGCGGCGCTCGGCACGTACACCTCCTTGCCGCGCAGCGCGACGGACGTGGGGTTCTGCAGTCCGTCGGCGGCGTCCAGGACGGTGGTCCGAGTGCCGTCGGGGCGGATGTGGACGACCGTGTTGGGGCCGTTGAGCGCGGCGAGGACGCCGTCACCGCGGCCGGTGAAGGTGAAGTCGTCGATGCCGGGCAGGCCCGACGCCTTGACCTGGGGTGTGCCCGCGCGGTTTCCGGAGCGGATCGGAATGCGTACGAGGGTGCCCTGGTCGAGGTTGGTCACCCAGAGCGCGCCGTCGTGCACCTTGGCTCCGTTGGCTCCGATGAAGCCGCTGGTCGGGGCTAGTTCGGGGGCGGTGGACCATGCAGTGGGTGTGCCGCCGGTGACGGGGACGGTCCACACCGTGCCGAGCGCCGAGTCGGTGATGTAGAGCCGCTTGCCGCTGCCGTCCAGCGCCAGCCCGTTGGGCAGACCGTCCGCGGGCAGTGCGGCGATGCGCTGCGGTGCCTGCCCGGGGCGCAGCCGCCACAGCCCGGTCAGGTCGGCGGTGCCGGTCGCGTACAGCACGTACAGGGTGCCGTCCGGGGCGCGGACGAGGCCGGTGGTCAGGGGGAAGCCCAGGGCCGGTGTGTTCACTCCGCCGTCGGCGGGGGCGGGCAGCGTGGCCAGGACGCGGGTCGTGCCCCTAGGGCTCACCTGGGCCACCTGACGGCTCCCGGCGAGGGTGACGGCCGCGGTGCCGTCGGGCAACAGGGCGATGTTCTCAGGAAGTTGTTTCGAGGACAGGTCGAAGTGGGCGGCGATCCGCACATCGGTCAGTGGCTCCCTGACGGACGTCGCGCCGGCCGGTACGGCCGAGGCGAGGGCGGCGGCCGCGGCCACCGCGACGGCCGCCATGGTGGTGCTGATGCGTCGCTTTGACATGGTTCCTTCTCTGCTTTCGGGCATACGGCAGCCGCGGCGCGGCTGTCGTGGTCGAGGGGGCGCCTCGGTGAGAGGGCGCGAGGGCGCGGCGCATACGTACGCGCCGGGTGCCCTCGGTCCACGGAGGCGCTCGGGTCAGACGTTTACGGGTCTTGGGTCAGGCGGTGCGGATCTTGGCTCAGATGGTGCGGGTCTCGGCGCCGGGGTGCGGCCGGGCCGTCTCGCGCGGCGTGGTGGCGTGGTCAAGCAGGGCCAGGGCCGCCGCGGAGGGGGAACCGGCCTCTGCGGTGGCCACCACCAGGGACGGTCCGCCACCCTGCGGGCTCTGCAGTGTCTGCTGCGTGACGGTCAGCGTCCCCACCAGGGGATGGCGCATCTCGTAGTCGGCGACATCGCAGGCCAGCACCCGGTGGTCGGCCCACATCGCGCTGAACTCCCGGCTGTTCATGGTCAGTTCGCCGATCAGTGCGGCCAGCGACGGATCGTCCGGGTACCGGCCGGCCGTCAGCCGCAGATTGCCCACGACGGCCCTGGCCTTGGCGGGCCAGTCGGTGTAGAGGTCGCGGGTGTGCGCGTCCAGGAACACCAGCTTGGCCATGTTCGGCCGCCGGGCCGGGTCGTCGGGGCTGTCCGGGTCGAGATGACCGGCGAACAGGCTGTGCCCCGGCCGGTTCCAGGCCAGGACGTCGCTGCGGCGGCCGAGGGCGAGGGCGGGGGTGCCCTCGACGGCTGCCAGCAGGGCGCTCGTCGCCGCGGTGACGCGCTCGGTACGCGGCCGGGTGCCGGCTCTGCCGCGTCTCGGCGCCGTGGCCAGGGTGTGCAGATGGGCGCGCTCGGAGTCGTCCAGTCGCAGGGCGCTCGCCACGGCGTCGAGCACCTCGGGCGAGGCGTTGCGTGACTGGCCCTGCTCCAGGCGGGTGTAGTAGGGGGCGCTGATGCCCGCGAGCATCGCGAGTTCCTCGCGCCGCAGCCCCGGTACGCGGCGCCGCTCGCCGTAGGTCCGCAAACCCACGTCCTCGGGCCGCAGTTGGCTGCGGCGTGCCTGGAGGAACTCGGCGAGTGGCCCGTGCTTGTTCATGACACCGAGTATGCGCACCGCCGTCGGGCGGCGCCTCACCCTGTCGGGGTAGGGATCGGCGGGGTAAGCCCCGTCAGCCCCGTCAGCACCTTGTCCGGACTCAGGGGCAGTTCCCGATAGCGGACGCCCGTGGCGTGGTGGACGGCGTTGCCGATGGCCGCCGCCGTGCCGACGATGCCGATCTCGCCGATGCCCTTGCTGCCCATCGGGTTGAGATGGGGGTCCTCCTCGTCGATCCAGTGCGCCTCGATGTCCGGGACGTCGGCGTGCGCCGGGACGTGATAGGCGGCCAGGTCGGACTCCACGAAGGCGCCGGACGCGCCGTCCATGGTGCTGCCCTCGGTCAGTGCCATGCCCAGGCCCATGGTCATGCCCCCGATGAACTGGGAGCGGGCGGTGCGGGCGTTGAGGATGCGTCCGGCGGCGTACACGCCCAGGAGGCGCCGTACCCGTACCTCTCCGCTCACCGTGTCGACCGTGACCTCGGCGAAGTGGGCGCCGAAGGCGTGCCGGGCGTACGGGCTGTCGGCGTCGGCGCTGCCCGTCGTGTCGGCGTGCGTGCGGAGCCCGTCGTCCGGCAGTGGCCCGGTGTGCCCGGCAAGCCTCGCCGCCAGCCGCGTACACGCGTCGTGGACGGCCCAGCCCCAGGACGCCGTGCCCGAGGAGCCGCCGGCCAGCGGGGCCGGCGGCAGGTCGCTGTCGCCCATGTCGACGTGTACGCGGTCCAGGGGGACGCCGAGGGTGTGGGCGGCGATCTGGGCGAGGACGGTGCGGGCGCCGGTGCCGATGTCCGTGGCGTTGATCCGGACGACGAAACGGCCGTCGGGGGTCCCGTGGGCCGTCGCCTGCGCCGGGTTGATCATCACCGGGTAGGTGGCGGCGGCCACCCCCGTGCCGACAAGGAGCGGCCCCTCCGCGCGGGAACGGGGGCGGGGGTCGCGCCGTGCCCAGTCGAAGCGCCGGGCGCCCTCTCGCAGGCACTCGACCAGATGACGGCTGCTGAACGGCTTGCCGCTGTCGGGTTCGGTGTCCGGCTCGTTGGTGACGCGCAGTTCCACGGGGTCCAGGCCCGCCTCGACGGCGAGTTCGTCCATGGCCGACTCCACGGCGTACATGCCCGGCGCCTCGCCGGGGGCACGCATCCAGGACGGGCTGGGCACGTCCAGCGGGACCACCTGGTGCGAGCTGAGCCGGTGCGGTGCCGCATACATGACCCGGCTGGGCACGGCGGCCTGCTCCACGAACTCCTTGATGCGGGACGTGTGGGTGGTGACCTCGTGGAGGGACGACGTGAGGGTGCCGTCCGCGGTGGCGCCGAGCCGGAACCGGTGCAGGGTGGGCGCCCGGTGGCCGACGAGCGCGGCCATGAACCGCCGCGGCAGTGCGACGGTGACGGGACGGCCGGTCTCCCGCGCCGCCATCGCGGCCAGCACCACAGGGGGGCGCGGGGTGCCTTTGGACCCGAACCCGCCGCCGACGTGTTCGCTGATGACGGTGACGTCGTCCTCGGCGAGCCGGAACAGTGACGCCAGGACGGTGCGTACGGTCGTGGCGCCCTGGCTGGAGTCGTGCGCCACGAGCCGGCCGCCGTCCCAGCGTGCGGTGGCCGCGTGCGGCTCCATGGGGTGGTTGTGCAGCGGCGGGACGCGGTAGTGGGTGTCGACGCGTACCTCCGCGTCCGCGAACGCCGCCTCGGGGTCGCCCTGTTCACGGTGCGCGGGGGAACCGCCGTTGGCCTGCTCGGGCGTGTAGGCGTCGGGATGGTCGTCGGTCAGCGTCACGTCGTGCGGTACGGCGTCGTAGTCGACGCGGACCGCGGCGGCGCCGGCGCGGGCCTCCTCCAGCGTCTCGGCGACGACCAGGGCGACGATCCAGCCGCGGTGCGGCACGCGCGGGCTCTGCAGGACCGCGAGCGTGGCGTCGTCCGCGGGGGCCAGCCGGGGAGCGTTGTCGTGGCTGAGCACCGTGAGGACTCCGGGCAGGGCCAGGGCGGCGCCGGTGTGGACGGCACGGACCGTCCCGTGGGCGATCCCGGCGACCACCGGCCACGCGTGGACCCGGCCGGCGTCGGTCTGTTCGGCGGCGTAGCGAGCACTGCCGGTGACCTTGTCCCGGCCCTCCCTGCGCTCGGCGGGCGCGCCCAGCGTGGTGCCGGTGTCGGCCATGCTGCTTCCTCCTGACGGTTGCTGTGCAGGCTGTTGTTCAGGTCGCGTGTTCAGGTCGCGCGTTCACGTCGCGGCGGGCGGCACGAGCCGTTCCAGGACGTCGACCGCGAGATTGCGGGCCAGCCTGATTTTGTACGCGTTGTCCCGCAGCGGTTCGGCGGCGGCGAGTTCGAGGTCCGCGGCCCGCTCGAACGCCGCCGTCGTGGGGGCTGCGCCCAGCAGCGCCTGTTCCGCCTGCCGGGCCCGCCAGGGGCGGTGGGCCAGTCCGCCGAAGGCGATGCCGGCGTGCCGGACGACGCCGCCCTCCACACCGATCACCGCGGCGACGGAGGCGAGGGCGAAGGCGTACGAGGCCCGGTCGCGGGCCTTGCGGTACAGCGAGGGCAGCCCGGCCCCGGCCGCCGGCAGGAGCACGCCGGTGATGAGCTCGCCGGGGCGGATCACCGTGTCCTGTTCGGGGTGGTCCCCCGGCAGCCGGTGGAACTCGGCGACGGGCACGATCCGCGGCCCGTCCGCCCCGTACAGCTCGACGTCCGCGTCCAGGGCCGCCAGCGCGACGGCCATGTCGGAGGGATGGGTGGCGATGCACTGCGGCGAGTGTCCGAGCACCGCGTGGTCGCGGTGGACGCCGTCCCGGGCGCCGCAACCGGAGCCGGGCGCACGCTTGTTGCAGGGTTCGTCCGTGTCCTGGAAGTACGGACAGCGGGTGCGCTGGAGGAGGTTTCCGCCGGTGGTGGCCGCGTTGCGCAGCTGTCCGGAGGCACCGGCCAGGACGGCCTGCGACAGCGCCGGGTAGCGGTCGCGCACCGTGGGGTGGGCCGCGAGGTCGCTGTTGCGGACCGTGGCGCCGATCCGTAGCGATCCGTCGGGCAGTTCGTCCACCGTGTCGAGGGGCAGCCGGCTGACGTCGACGAGGGCGGCCGGCTCCTCCACACCCAGCTTCATCAGGTCGACCAGGTTGGTGCCGCCGCCGAGGTAGCGGGCGCCGGGGTGGGCCGCGTACAGCTCGGCCGCCTCCTCGACGCTGCCGGCACGGGCGTATGCGTAGGGTTTCACCGGATCACGTCCTCGACGGCCCGCACGATGTTCGGATAGGCGCCGCAGCGGCAGAGGTTGCCGCTGAGCCGCTCGCGGATCTCGTCGGGGCCGAGCGGGACGGGCTGCCCGGACGGCGCCTCGGGATCCGTCACGTGAGAGGGGTGACCGGCCTCGGCCTCGGCGATCGCACCGACGGCGCTGCAGATCTGTCCCGGGGTGCAGTAGCCGCACTGGAAGGCGTCGCGCTCCACGAAGGCCCGCTGCAGCGGGTGCAGTTCCTCACCGGTGGCACCGGCGGCACCGGCGGCGAGTCCCTCCACCGTCGTGATGTCGCAGCCGTCGAGGGCCACCGCGGGCAGCAGACAGCCGTTGACGCGACGGCCGTCCACCAGGACCGTGCAGGCACCGCACTGACCGTGGTCGCAGCCCTTCTTGGCGCCGACGAGGTCGAGCCGTTCACGCAGTACGTCCAGCAGGACGGAGCGGTGGTCGACGATGAGGGTGTGCGGCTTGCCGTTCACCCGCAGCGTCACTTCGGAATGGTGGCGGTCGGGTGACCCGGTGGCGTCGTCCGCGCCCATGCTGTGTTCTCGGCTGCCCATGCTGTTCATGACCTCCCGACGGCACTCCGGACTTCGGCGCTCCGGACTTCGCAGCTCACGTATCCAGGCTGCGGCCCGCCACACATTCCCGCATCCGCATCCGCCTGCCGGGTTTCGGCTCCCAGGGGAAGTTGAAGACGGTACAGAAAAGACATATCCCTCTTTTACGAATAAGTCCGCTCGAAGCGGTCACTCATGCTGGGAGAAGTACACGTCTCTCGTAAAGGGGATGGTGGTATGTCTTCCACCGAGTTTCTGGCCGACGAGCTCACCGAGGTCCAGGGTGTGGACGTAGAAGCGGCTCTCGACCCGATCGAGGCCGACGGCACCTACCGCGACAGCCGTGAGTGCGCGGCGCTGGCCCTGACGTCGGGGTCGACGTCACTGCTGCTGTCGCCGCCCACCCCGCGGCCGAAGAAGGGTTGACGGAGGCAGCCACATGGAGCAGTCAGGCACTTCGACCCGCCTCGCGGGCGCAGTGCAGGGCCTGACCTCGGAACTGGTCTCCGCTCTTCGGAGCGGAGGCCCGTTCCGGCTGGCCGGCAGCGTCAGGGGAGCCGACGGACCGGAAGCGGCCGACGGGCTCGCCCTCGCCGCCGTACGCGTGGTGGGCGCCGACGCCGCCCTGCCGAGCGTCCTGCACCGCACACCTCCCGAACCCGACGACCTCGCCGTGTTCAGCAGGGCCGTGCACGCCTACCCGCCCCCCTCCGACGCCTCTCCCACCTCGGTGTGGAGCCACTGGGCCATGAAGCGAACACTCCTGCGGCTGGACGCGTCCCTCGACGGCGCGGCAGGGCACGACCCGGAACCGCAGGCGGCCTGGCTCGACGACGCCTCGTGGCAGTCGCTGACCCACCAACTCGCCGTGCTGGCCCCGCTCGCGGTGCCCGCCGGGGACTCCGCGGTGGCCCGTGTGGCCCGCGGCCGCCCTGTCGACGTCGCCCGTGGATTCGTACGGGCGGTCCGCCGCCGCGACTGGCTCCAGGCGGCCGGGGCGGGACGCTGGCTGGTCCTCCTCGACGACGTACCCCCGACGCTCGGTCTGGAGGCCGGACTCGACTTCGTGGCGCAGATGGGCTGCGACGATCCACGCGTGGCTCTGCAGATCGAGGCGGCGCATCTGATGCGGGCCGGAGTACGGGTGTGACGCCCCGCGACGTCCAGAGGCTCCACGATGTCAAGAGGCTCCGCGATGTCCAGGGAGTCGGCGAGGCCGCGTTGGCCTGGGTGTCCGCCCACCGCGGCGAGTTCGCGCTCGGCGACGACGCACTCGCCGAGCACGGCAACGTGAACTTCACCTGGAAGCCCCTCGGCGAACTGGCGCAGGTGTGCGTCAGTGTCCGCCGGCACACCGAACCAACTGACCCGCTGCACGCGACCGCTTCCGACCTGCTGGACTTCGCCTGGCAACAGACCGGCCACGGCGCCCTGTTCGTCGAACTGCAGCGTCTCGAACCCTTCGCGACGTACCCCCTGGAGATCTACGCGGCGTTCGCGGCGGCCGGGCTGCGGCACACCGGCTACGAGCGCGCCACCGCGACGGTGGCCCGGACGCGCGGCTGGCAGGTGACGGAGCAGGAACCGAACCGGCGCCTCAGCGTCCTCAACTCCGAGCGCCGGGGCGGCATCGCGCCCCACGACGACATGCCGCGGGCGCTGCGCCGTACCTGGCTGGGCGGCCTGCCGGAGCCCTGGACGTTCGAACGGGCCGCCGGATACACGCTCACGCACGTGATCTTCCACCTCACCGACTGGGGCCTGACTCCGCAGAGCGTTCCGCCACCGGTCTCCGGCTACCTCCGGCAGTGGCTTCCGCCCTGGCTGGACACCTGTCTGGAGGACGAGCAGTGGGACCTGAGCTGTGAACTGCTGGCCGTGTCCTGCAGCCTGCCCGGCCCGCCGGACCGGGCGATGCTGCGGGAGGCCTGGGCGAAGCTCGCACGCGCCCAGGACGCGTCCGGCGCCGTCCCGGAGGTCGGCACCGGACGAGAGGGCCACCCGCCCGCACACTCACCCGCACACGATTTCATCGGCTGCTACCACTCGACCCTGATGACGGCCTTCGCCGCCGCGCTGACCACCGACCGCCTGCGCGAGAGCGCCGACGGGAGCGTGCGCCCCGAGGACGGCGTGAACGCCGTCGACGGCGTGAACGCCGGCCGCGGCGTGCCGACAGAGAAGGTAAGCGCCGAGAAGGTACGCGCCTTCGAGCACGCGGCGTATCCGGGGCAGGGTGGTGGACGAGGAGGGTCGAGATGACCAGCACCCGGCTCATCCACACCGTCGGAACCGGCGCCCTGGAGTGGCTGCACGCCCACCGCGACGGGTTCCGCCTGGAGCAGGACGTCGACCCGGAGGTCGGCTTCCTGGAACGCTTCAAGCCGGTCGGTGAACTGGCCATCATCTGCAAGGTGTTGTTCCGCGAAGGGGTGGCGGGCTCACGACAGGCCCAGCTGGCACGGCAGTTGCTCGACCACGCCTGGCGCGACACGCTGGACGGCGGCCGGATGCTGGTCCGCGGCCACCGCATCGAGCCCCTCTCCCCCATCCCCTTCGAGGTCTATCTGCCGTTCAGGGAACTGGGCTACAGCCGGCCCGAGATCGAGCAGGCCCTGCTGCTCAACCATCGGCTGGAGAGCTTCGCGGCCTACGAGGTGCCCCCGGCGCGCCGCCTCGGACTCTCCGCGTTCCAGCGCCGTTTCGGGCTGGCGCCCCGGCCGCCGGAGTCCGAGCTCGTCGGCACGACCTGGCTCGGGCGCACCCCCGAGCCCTGGACCGTCGAAGGGCACATCGCCTACGACGTCACGCACACCGTCTTCCACCTCACCGACTGGGGAGAGCGCCCCGACGGCATACCGGACCGGCTCGCCGGCTATCTCGCCACCTGGCTGCCGGTCTGGCTGGACGACTGGCTCGACCTGGCGCGCTGGGACCTGCTCGGCGAACTGCTCGTCGTCGATGCCTGCCTGCCGCGCCCCACGCTGGACGAGCGGGCCTGGGAGGGTTTCGCCGCCGCCCAGCAGCCGGACGGGGCGATGCCGGCCGTGCGCACAATGCCGCAGGGCGACGCCGAGGAACTGTTCGACCTCGTCTACCACCCGACGCTGGTCGCGGCCTTCGCCTCCGTACTGGCCACTTCCCGCGCCCTCACGCAGCTGGTGCACGCACCGGCATGACGTCACGGACGCCACGGATGTCACAGACGCCACGACCCGCACCCTGGCCGGGCGATCCCTTCGGCGTCACCGGCGAACTCCCGCCGCGGCGCCCACCGGAGCACTCGTCGGGGCGCCGGCCGGCGGAGGCGCACCCGGACGGCGAGGCGGTGCGGGAGCTGCTCGACGACGCCGTCGGTGCCGTGGACGCGCCCGACGTCGTCCTCGCCCTCTCCCGGGACGGCCACCGCGCGGTGCGCTGCGGTGGCACCGGGCCGCCCCCGCCCGTTCCCCGCGACCGGCTGCGCTACGAGATCGGCTCGGCCTCCAAGACGTTCACCGCGCTGCTCCTGGCCCAGCTGACGCAGTCGGGCGTCCTGTCCGCGGGCGCACCGGCCGCTGCCTGCCTGGACCCCGCCCGGCCGGCCGGGCAACTCCCCGTCACCCTCGCGCACTTGATCACCCACACGTCCGGACTGCCTGCCCTGCCCGCCGACTTCTTCCTCCGGGCCCTGCCCACCTGGCGCACCGACCCGTACGCCGGATACCCGGACCGGCGAGTCGTCGACGCCTTTCTGCGCCGTCGGCCACGCCGGCGCCCCGGCACCCGCTGGCACTACTCCAACTTCGGTGTCGCCGTGCTCGGTCACGCCCTGGCGGCGGCCACCGCGACGCCCTGGGACGACCTGCTCACCGGGCAGGTGCTGCGGCCACTGGGGCTGGACGGCACCGCTCTTCGGCCCGGCGGCCCCGGCATCGACGCGATCGGACACCGCAAGGACGGCTCGACGCGCACGTCCCCGTTGAACGTCGGCGGATTCCAGGCGGCCGGCGCGGTCCGGGCGACCCCGCACGACCTGCTGACGTTCCTCGAAGCCCATCTGGATCCGTCGGGCCGCCCCCTGGCCGGTGCGCTGCGGGCGGTACGCCGTCCGGTCCTCCGGCGCGGCTGGGGGCACCGGCATGTGCACACGGTGGGCTGGTTCCAGCACCCCACCGGGCACGGCCCGATGTACTTCCACTGCGGGGCGACACTCGGCCAGCAGGCGTTCCTGGGGTTCAGGCCCGACACCGGCACGGCGCTGGCCGCCGTGTGCACCCGCCGCTTCCGGGCCCGCGACACCTTCGTGGCGACGGCGTACGCGCTGCTGGCCGAGGCGTGAAGCCACGATCACTGGCGGAGTGGGCACGGCGGGCGGGCAAGCGGCGCGAGGGGCCAGGTTCCGAGACCGGCATCCCGCGCCGCCGCGGCGACCGCGTGATCGTCAGAGGCGCTGCCACAGGGCCGGCGTGAGGCGGGGCTGCCACACTCCCTGCGCCTGGTGCGTCTGCAGGCACTGGTACGAGACACCGTCGTAGGTGACCCGCGTCCCGGTCTCGTAGACCTGGCCCGCGGTCCAGCCGGTCGCCCGGTCGTCCTCCGGGGCGGGCGTGCCGCTCTGCCCCGTGGCGGTCTTCAGCGTCAGGCCGTACGTGCTGAGCACCGGGTTGATGGGCTGGTGGAAGGTGATTCCGCCCTTCTTGCAGTCGCCGGTGCCCCCGGACGTGACGCCCTGGGCCTGGGTGCCGGAGACGAAGGAGCCGCCGGAGTCGCCGGGCTCCGCGCACACCGTCGTACGGGTCACTCCGTCGACCTCGCCCTCGGCGTAGCTCACGCTGGTGCCGTGCTGCTCGATCGTCCCGCAGTGCCAGCCGGTGGTGGAGCCCGACCGGCAGATCGCCGCGCCCACCAGCGCCTGCACCGAGCCGGTGACCTGCACGTTCGCGTCACCCTCGCCCTTGACGGCGGGCGTGGCGGTCCACTGGCTGTTGACGGCGACCCAGGACATGTCCTGCCGCGGGAAGACCGAGGCCTCGAAGGTGCCCTGGGCGACCTTGTTGAAGCCGGAGGTCTTGGCATCCGCCTTGCCGCAGTGCCCGGCGCTGGCGAACCCCTGCTGCTCGCCCTTGGTCACGGAGAACCCCACCGAACAGCGGGCCTTGTCGTCGATGTAGTACGCGTCACCGCCCCGGACGTCGAACAGGGTGCGCGGGCGGTCCGCCGACACCTTGACGTTCACGAGGCGCCGGTCGATGCCCGCGGCGGCGACGAGCCTGTCGGCCGCCGCGGCGCTCGTCGCCTGCACCGTCACCTGGTTGGTCCGCACGTCGACGTACCGGACGGGCGTGTCGAGGGACTTGCCCACCGCGGCGGCGTCCAGCTTCGTCCTGGCGGCCTGCAAGTCCTGCAGCGTGTGACTGACGACCTTCGCCTGCGCCCCGGCCGCCTTGATGGCGGGGGCGTCCGCGGCGTGGGTGGTCGCGACGGTCAGGGCCGCCGAGGTCGTGCCGTGCACCCAGGCACCGGCGAAGTGCTTGCCCAGCGCGTTCTGGAGCCGGCCGGCGCGCGTGCCCGCCTCCGCCTCGTTCACCAGTCGCGCCTGGGCCTGCGCGCTCGTCAGGCCCAGGTCCCGCCGCAGCGCGTGCAGGACGGCCGACGACGGTCTGACGGAACCGAGTGTCTGCGCGGAGGAGGGTACGGGGGGCTCGACGGCCGCGGCGGCGGCGGCCGGCGGCCCCGTGAGCACGAGTGCGCCGAGCACGGTCAGGGCGGTCCGGGCTGCTCCGCCGGCATGTCTGTGGACCATCGGATGACTCCTCGTTCGGGGAAAGGTGGAGAAAGGTGTCGGGAACCTAGACCTTGCCGACATGGACTCAGAAAATGTCCACTTCGCCCCGGTTCGGCGCATCGGACGACACGAAGGACCCGCCCGGCGGAGTACCGGGTGCCGAGGGACCGGCTCACCAGGTACCGCGGCCCTGGGGTCAGGCGGGCTTGAGGCCCGGGTCGCCCGCCTCGGTCACGAAGGACGCGGCGGTCGTGACCGGTGCGCCCGGCGTCGTCACGGCGGAGACCGTCCGGAAGTCGGCCCGCGCCTTCTGGCGGTCCAGCGACACCCGCACATAGCCGCGCCGCCCGTTGTAGAACTTCAGGTGCGGGTTGGCCTTGAGGTACGTGGCCCAGTTGGCGGGCTTCTCCGCGCCGTCCTTGCCGCTCGCGACCGAGGTGGCGACGATCTCCGTGCCCAGCGTCTTCGAGTCCGGATCGTCGAAGTCGTCCTTGATGTCGAAGGCGTACCCGACGTGCACGTCACCCGTCATGACCACCAGGTTCTCGACCCCGGCCGCCCGCGCGCCGTCGAGGACCCGCCGGCGCGAGGCCCGGTAGCCGTCCCAGGCGTCCATGGACATCTTCGCCTGGGCGTCGAGGTCGAACTTGCGCTGCGAGAAGCACACCTGTTGGGGCATGACGTTCCACAGGGCCTCCGAGGCCCGCCAGCCGTCGATGAGCCACTTCTCCTGCGCGGCGCCCGTGAGGGTGCGGGCCGGATCGTCCGACTCGGGACCGGGTGCGTGCGGGGTGTCCCCGTACGCCTGGTCGGAGCGGTACTGGCGGGTGTCGAGGACGTCGAACTGCGCGAGCGTGCCCCACTGGAGCCGGCGGTAGAGCCGCATGTCCGGTCCGCTGGGCAGTTGCGCGTTGCGCAGGGGCTGGTTCTCCCAGTGCGCCCGGTAGGCGGCGGCGCGGCGCAGCAGGAACTCCTGCGGCGGCTCGCCGTTCTCGCTGACGGAGCCCGCGTAGTTGTTCTCGGTCTCGTGGTCGTCCCAGGTGACGACGAAGGGATGCGCCGCGTGGGCCGCCCGCAGGTCGGGGTCGCTCTTGTAGAGGGCGTAGCGCAGCCGGTAGTCGTCCAGGGTCTTGGTCTCGCGGTTGAAGAAGGCGGGCAGCTTCCGGTCGGTGTAGTCGCGCGCGCCGCCCGCGGAGTTCACCGCGTACTCGTAGAGGTAGTCGCCGAGGTGGAACACCACGTCGACGTCGTCCTGCGCGAGATGGCGGTGCACCGTGAAGTACCCGTCGTGGTAGGCCTGGCAGGCCACGGCCGCGTAGGTGAGCTTCGTGGCGGCGGCCGTGGTGGCCGGTGCCGTGCGGGTACGGCCCGTCGGGCTGATCCAGGTCCCGGCCTTGAACCGGTAGTGGTAGACACGGCCGGGCTCCAGGCCCTCGACCTCGATGTGCAGGCTGTGGTTGTACTCGGGGTGCGCGATGGCGGTGCCCCTGCGGACGGGCTGGGCGAAGCGCTCGTCGGCGGCCACCTCCCAGTCGACGGCCACGTACTGGCCGGGCAGCCCGCCGCCCGGCTCGTACGGGGACGGCGCGAGCCGGGTCCACAGCAGCACCGAGCCGGGCTGCGGGTCTCCGGAGGCGATGCCGAGCGTGAACGGATCACTGGGGATCCTCGCCGCGTCGAGCCCGGAGGCGCCTGCCGCTCCGCGGGCCGGCAGGTCGGTGGTGAAGGCGAGGGCGGCAGCGGCGGCGGTGATCGTGAGGAAGCGGCGGCGCCCGAAGTGCCGCGCCGCGGCGCGCGATTCGGGGTCGTGTCGTGACGAGGTGTCCTGCGTCAGCGCTCTGCGACGGCCTGCCGGGGCCATAGAAGGCTCCTCTCACGGTTGACGGCACAACGGACCCACGGACTACGTGCGGCGGGGCCACAGGAAGTGGATCAGACGCATGCTAAACAGATAAAGCTCACATATACGGCAGGCGCGGGAGGGGTCGGGCATCCGCGCCGCGCCCCTACGACGGCCGTTGACAAAACGGAACCGTGCTCCGTACATTAAACGGAACAACGTTCCACTTCAGGAGCGGCCGATGTCGGCACTCCTGACCGCCTCGTCCGCCGACGCCCGAAGGGTCCGGCGGCAAGGGCCCATCACATGGAAAATCGAATGGAAAGACGCCTCGTGAGCGATTCGACCGACACAGCCGGCACCTTCAACTCGCCCGTTCCCGTCCTCTCCGTGAGCCCGGTGGTACTGCCGGCCCCCGGCCGGGCCGTGGACCTGGAGCTGCGCGTCTCCGCGCCCGTGACCGGGGAGGACCTGCCGGTCATTCTCCTGTCACACGGCCAGGGGTACTCGAACCACCTCTCCTCCCTGAACGGCTACGCACCCCTCGTCAACTTCTGGGCGGCGCACGGCTTTGCCGTGATCCAGCCCACCCATCTGAGCTCGCGGACCCTGAACCTGGATCCCAACACCCCCGGGGCGCCTCTGCACTGGCGATCGCGGGCGGAGGACATGCGGCTCGTCCTCGACCGGTTCGACGCGATCGAGGCGGCCGTCCCGCAGCTCCGAGGGCGCCTGGACCACAGCAGGGTCGCGGTGGCAGGGCACTCGATGGGCGGGCACACCGCGAGCCTGCTGCTGGGCGCGCGACTGACCGATCCGGACGACGGCACGGAGGTGGACCTGGCCGATGGCCGGATCACGGCAGGCGTACTGCTTGCCGCGCCCGGCCGCGGGGGCGACGCCCTCACCGAGTCCGTCGCCAAGAACATGTCCTTCTTCTCGACCACGGACTTCTCCCGGATGTCGACGCCCGCGCTCGTGGTCGCGGGCGACAAGGACACCTCCGCTCATCTGACGGTTGCGGGCCCCGCCTGGCACGCCGATCCGTACTTCCTCGCCCCGGGCCCCAAATCCCTGCTCACCCTGTTCGACGCGGAACACGGGCTCGGCGGAGTCTCCGGCTACGACGTCGCCGAAACCACGGACGAGAACCCCGAGCGGGTGTCCGCGGTCCAGCGCCTCACCTGGGCCTACCTCCGCACCGAGCTCCACCCCGGAGACCCGGCCTGGCAGACCGCACTCGACGCGCTGACGACCGGCCCCGACGCGCTCGGACGGATCGAATCCAAGTAACGCGCCTAATAGGACTCCGTTAGGTGAGGCGTCGGTACGCGGCGCGGGCGTTGACGATGCGGGCGACGGCGGTCCCGGCGACCGTCGCGGCGAGCAGGCAGGCGAGCCAGGTGGTGTCGCGGTGTCCGGCCCAGGTGAGTTGTCCTGCGGGCGGGATGGCGAAGCCGTTGAGGAACAGCCAGCACAGGGCGGCGGTGCCGGGTGCGGCGGTGAAGCGGGCGCACAGTCCGAGCACGGCGGCGAGGAGGGACAGCGCGATCAGGGCCGTGGTGGGCTGCCCGGGGTCGCCGAGCTGGTTGATGACCGCCACCAGCAGCAAGGCGCCGGTGAAGGCCGCGAACCAGACGAACGGGGTGGCGACGGGCCGGGGAACAGCCCGGACACCTCTGCTCAGCCGCACCCACTCGATCATGCTTGCTCCCTCCTCGTACCCCACTTCTGCGCGGCGCGGGACAGGGCACGCTCCTCCCGGCTCATCGAGCAGGGAGGACCCCCACTCGCCGGGTCCGGGCCGCACTCGAATTCTTCCATCGGGCGGACGCGCGGTGACCCGTACGGTCGGCCAATGATGCCCGTCAGCCCGACAGGCCGCGGAAGGTCGCCAGGAAGGTCTTCAACGCCTGCTGGTTGCCAGGGGTGTCCCAGTCGGCGTCCGGGGTCGTCCAGCGGAGTGAGAAGCCCTCGCCGCCCCCGATGAGGAACCCACGCCCGAAGGTGCGTACGCGCGTGCCCCCGGACTCTTCGACCCACTCCATGTCGGCGGCCTCGCGCCCCTGGTAGGTCGTCGCGCGGATCGCACCCAACCTGTCGTAACCGGCCCCTTCCTGCAACGAGGGTTCGACGACGTCCCGCCACACGGCGACCGGGTCGGAGCCGACACGCGTGCTGTAGGTGACGGCCAGGCTCCGCGGGTCGCCGTCGGCACCGAAGACGACACGGTAGGAACGGTCGTCGGCGCGATCGGTACCGACTCGCTCCCAGGTCTCGGGGAGGGCGACGGCGAAACCCTCCGGCGCCGTGTAGACGCGGAATCCGGCCGGAAGAGCCCCACTGGCGGAGGCCGAAGGCGAAGGCGAACGAGAGGAAGAGGGAGAGGAGGGAGAAGAAGTGGGCGAAGGGGAAGAAGAAGGGGACGCCGTGGGGGCCGCGGCGCCGGGCGCGGACGTACTCGCCTCGTCGCCGCCTCCGTCAGGAAAGAGGGGACCTGTACGAGAAGCTGCCGCGCCGGATACGGAGGAATCGGCGCCGGAACTGTCGCCGGTCGCGGCGAGGGCGGTGACGGTCAGGGCTACGGCCGCGGCCACCGCGGTTGCGATGAGCGTCACACGGCCGAGGTGCTGTCTGCCCCGGACCATGTGCACGAGGCGGTGGACCGAGGACCGCGGCGGTGGAACCGTCGTCCGTACCGTCGCGGAGTCCTCACTACTGACGATGTGGGCGAGGGCATCGCGGACCACGGGCCCGGTGAGCCGTTCACGGGAGTCCTTGCGGAGCAGTCCCTGGATGATCCGGGCGAGTGGACCGGCGCGCCGCGGGCTGCGCGGCGTCTGCCGCACGATCGACTTGAGGGTCGCCTCGGGCCGGCCACGGTCACGGAAGGGCGGGCGTCCCTCGGTCATCGTGTGGAGCAGCGCGCCCAGCGCCCAGAGGTCGGCCGGTGCACCGTAGGACTCGTCCCGGGCCTGTTCCGGCGACGCGTACGCCGGTGCGCCGATCCGTGCCGACGGACCCGCGCCCGCCAGGCCGTAACCGGCCACGGTCACGCCTCCGTGGTCCCGCACGAACACCTGACCGAGGCTCAGTTCGCCATGGACGAGGCCCTCGGCGTGTGCGGACTCCATTACGTCGAGGAGGTCGAGCCCGATGCGGGCGGCCCGTACGTGGTCGAGTGCGCCGTACTGGTCGAGGAACTCTCCCAGAGGCATGCCGTCGATCCATTCGACGACCGTCCACAGACTGCCGGGTTCCTCGACGACGTCGATGACGCTCGCCACGCTCCCCGGCCACCGCAGGCCCATGACCTCGGCGGCGTGCATGATCCGCGCGGCGGTCGGCCCGGCCGGGCCCTGCAGCGGATCGGGCGGCAGGTGCGTCTGCGTCAGCAGCCGGGGACGCGCGTACGCGATGTCCTCGCCGTACCAGCAGACGCAGCTCACTTCGCTGTGGACGACCTCCTGCAGCCGATATCTTCCGGCGACCAACTCATTCGCAGCGGCACCCGCGTTGCCCATGCCCATCCCTCGCTGAAGCCTTGCAGCCTTGCTCCCAGTCACCAGGAATACGCAGTGAGCCATGGCCTGTGTTCAACGGATCCGCGACCGCTGATGTCCGATGTGGCTGTCGGCTACACGTTCGGGGTAGAGGTCGGGTCCGAGTCCGGAACGGGACGGGACGTGAAAGCGGGACGTGCGACCTCCCCAGGCTCCACGTCCCGCTTTCACGACAGGAGCCCACTACCCGGACTCTCCGCCCTTATTCCGCCACTCGGCCCCATGAGGAAGCCCCGCGAGGAACCTTCCAGACCTCATGCCGGATCTCATGCCGGACCGCCGGCCGAAATCCCTGAGCGGCAGATGCGTATGCGGCGGAAGAGGGGGTACATGCGGGCGAGCACAGGGTGAGGGCGGACGGCATGGAATCATTGATCAAGGGCGGAGGCCGTATGGCGCCGCAGAGTGGACGCATAGAGACCACAGTTGCTCTGGAAGGCGATTCGCTCTGCATCGCCGAGGCCCGCCATCTCGCGGCCGACTTCCTCTCGCGGGCCCAGGCCGAACACGGCCTGCCGGTGACGGACCGGATGACGGGGCTGACCCAGCTGGTGGTGAGCGAACTGGTCACCAACGCCCTGAAGTACGCGCCGGGTCCGGTCCTGATCGATCTGCGGATCGCCGACGGGGCGCTGGAAGTGGCCGTCTGGGACAGCGATCCGGTACTGCCGGTGGCCAGGTCCGCGGACCCGGGACGAGTGGGCCAGCACGGCCTGGAGATCGTCATGGCCATATGCGAGACCTTCGAAGTCCGAAGAGAGCCGGTCGGCAAACACGTCACGGCCCGGATCGCCCTGCTCGACGATCCGGGCCTCGATACCCGCTGACAGACGGTCCCGGTTCGGGTCCCGGTTCACAGTTCGACAGGTCGGCGTTCGGCAGATCGTGTCCCGTTCGGCGCGTCAGTCCACGATCACGGCACCGAGCGGCAGCGCTCCGGCCGTCCCCGCGAGCGCACCGCCGAAGTTGCCCTCGACCTCGGCCTTCTCCGCCGCGTCCGGGTAGGGGTTCGTGCACGAGGTCCCCGCACTGGAACCGGACATGAGGCTCGAACACGGGCCGGGCTTACGGTCCGGCAGGCCGAGGATGTGCCCCAGCTCGTGGGCGGAGATACGGATCGTGTCGTAGCCCTGATCGACCGCCTGCCGTCCGATGTAGACGGTTCCGTTGCCCAGCGAGGTGGTCTGGGCGCGGGGCCAGCCGTTGTCCGCCAGAACCCGGATGTTGGCGCGTTGCCCGGACGCGGCGGGCCGCAGTGCGACGGCGTCGACGCTTTCGTTCCAGATCGCGGCGCCTCGGTCCACCGCGGTCCTGAACTCCGCGGAACCGCTCGCGTCATAGGTGACGATCCGTGCGGCGGCGACGTGGTCCGCGCCCGGGGCGGCCACCGCCTGACCGGCCATCAGGGAAAAGGTCACTGCCAGGACGGCGGCGAATCCACTGGTCAGCTTACGGACGTGCATGGTCGACCTCCTTGTGGGGGAAAGGCAGTCGTGCACATGACATGACACACCCTCACTCCCTGCCCAGCAAGGACGAACGCCAATCCGTCGATCCGGTCGGCCGGCGAGCGAGACGGAGCCCGCCCGAAGCCGGCCGTACGGCCCCGGTGTGATGAGATCTCCGGCGGACCGGGTATCCGCGGGTACCCTGCCTCCATGACGCAGGAGCGGCCTCTGGAAACGGGGTCCAGTGACGCCGTCGTGGCTTCGACGAGTGCGGAGATCACCACGACGGACTGCCGCCAGTGCGGTGCCCAGGTGAGCGGGCTCAACAACCGGTACGCCTGCTCGTACTGCGGGTGGGTCAACCACTGGGCGGAAGGCTCCAACACGCTGCCGTCGGCCGAGGACGACCCGGATCACCCCGGCCACTGAAGCCCCGAACTAATGAGCGGGAGCGCGGGAGAGGGGTCCACCGGCCGACTCCCGATGCGCGTGAGACCCACGGTCTATCGTGGATCACATGCACGCTCCCGAGCTGATCCGTATCGTCTCCCGCGACTCGCCCATGGCCCTGGCCCAGGTGGCACGCGTACGCGCCGAACTGGCCGCGCTCCATCCCAGGACGCGCACCGAGGTCGTCCCCGTGAAGACGACCGGCGACAAGTGGCTGGGCGACCTCTCCCAGGTCGAGGGCAAGGGAGCGTTCACCAAGGAGGTCGACGCCGCACTGCTGGCCGGCGAGGCCGACCTGGCGGTGCACTGCGTCAAGGACGTGCCCGCCGACCGGCCGCTCCCGGCGGGCACCATGTTCGCCGCGTTCCTCAAGCGGGACGACATCCGTGACGCCCTCATCCACCCGGACGGGCTGTCCCTCGACGAGCTGCCGGCCGGTACCCGGATCGGCACCTCCTCCGTGCGCCGCGTCGCACAGCTGGCCGCCTCCCGTCCGCACCTGAGGTGCGTGCCGTTCCGCGGCAACGCGAACCGGCGCCTGGAGAAGCTCGCGGCAGGCGAGGCGGACGCGCTGCTGCTCGCGGTCTCCGGTCTGGAGCGCATCGACCGCACCGACGTGATCACCGAGATCCTCTCCCCCGAGACGATGATGCCGCCGATCGGCGCGGGCATCCTCGCCCTCCAGTGCCGCGAGGGCGACACCACGGTCATCGACGCCGTCAGCGCGCTCGGCGACCCGGACACCCACCGCGAGGCCACCGCGGAACGCATGTTCCTGCACGTCCTCCAAGGCCACTGCAACTCACCGATCGCCGGTTACGCCACAGCCGACCGCGGTGGCGAACTGTCCCTGCGCGCCTGCGTGTTCACCCCGGACGGCAAGACCCGGCTCAACGCTCACGAGTGGGCCGGCCGCCTCGACCCGGCCACCCTCGGCACCTCCGTGGCCGTCGCCCTGCTGCGCCAGGGCGCCCGCGACCTGATCGACGCCATCACCCACTGACCGGCCCGGCCCGCCGAAGGCGACCCTCCTCCTTCAAGATGCGATCATTTGCCTAAAAACTTTAGGCAAATGCATAATGGTTCCGACCGAACGGGAGGAACCTCATGGTCCGCGTGGGACTGACGACGGAGCGCCTGGTCCAGGCCGGCGCGGAGCTGGCCGACGAGGTCGGCTTCGATCAGGTGACCGTGTCCGCGCTCGCCAGGCGGTTCGACGTCAAGGTCGCGAGTCTGTACTCGCACCTGAAGAACTCCCAGGACCTCAAGACCGGGATCGCGCTGCTCGCCCTGGAGGAGCTCGCCGACCGGGGAGCCGCCGCCCTGGCCGGACGAGCCGGCAAGGACGCCCTCATCGCCCTGGCGAACGTCTACCGCGACTACGCCGCCGAACATCCCGGCCGCTATGCCGCCGCCCAGCTCAGACTCACCCCGGAGGCGGCGGCCGCCAGCGCCGGGAGCAGGCACTCGCAGATGACGCGGGCCATCCTGCGGGGCTACGACCTGACGGAACCGGACCAGACACACGCGGTCCGGCTGCTCGGCAGCGTCTTCCACGGCTACGTCAGCCTGGAGCTGGCCGGCGGGTTCAGCCACAGCGCCCCCGACTCCCAGGAGACCTGGACCCGGATCCTGGACGGCCTCGACGCCCTCCTGCGGAACTGGCCCGCCCCATAAGGCGCCGGCCAGGCGGTCCCCCGAACACACCGAACGACAAGGCCGAAGCCATGCACACCGAAACCCCGCACACCGAGGACGACTGGATCACCACCCCCATCACCGCGGACCTCCTGCGCGGCGCCCTCGACCTGGAGCGCACCGAGCACGGCGTACTGCCGCACCGGCTGCCCGCCTGGGTCCGCGCCCAGTACGCCGACGGGCAACTGGCCATGGCCGAGTCCCAGCCGTCGGGCGTACGGCTGGTCTTCCGCACCCGGGCCACCACCGTGGAACTGGACACGCTGCCCACCAAGCGGATCTACGTCGGGGCCCCGCCCCGCCCGGACGGCCTGTACGAACTGCTCGTCGACGGGGTTCCTGCCGGCCGGGGCAGTGTGCGGGGCGGCAGGACGCTGACCATCGACATGACCGCCGGGAGCGCCGAGCTGCGGACCGGTCCCGCCGGCACCGTCCGCTTCACCGGGCTGCCCGACGGCGGCGAGGACGGCAAGGACGTCGAGATCTGGCTGCCGCACAACGAGACCACCGAACTCGTCGCCCTGCGCACCGACGCCCCGGTCGAGCCCGCCCCCGACCAGGGGCGCAGGGTGTGGCTGCACCACGGCAGTTCCATCAGCCAGGGCTCGGACGCCGCTGGGCCGACCGCCATCTGGCCCGCCCTCGCCGCCTCCCTCGGCGGCGTGGAGCTGATCAACCTGGGCCTGGGCGGCAGCGCTCTGCTCGACCCGTTCACCGCCCGCGCCCTCCGGGACACCCCGGCCGACCTGATCAGCGTCAAGATCGGCATCAACCTGGTCAACGCCGATGTGATGCGCCTGCGCGCGTTCACCCCCGCCGTCCACGGCTTCCTCGACACCATCAGGGATGGCCGTCCCGACACACCGCTCCTGGTCGTCTCACCGATCCTGTGCCCCATCCACGAGGACACACCCGGCCCGAGCGCCCCGGACCTCACCAACCTCACCGACGGGCAACTGCGGTTCGTGGCCATGGGCGATCCGGCGGAGAAGGCGGCCGGGAAGCTGACTCTGCGCGTCATCCGCGACGAGCTGTCCCGGATCGTGGCGCAGCGGTCGAAAGAGGACCCGAACCTGCACCACCTCGACGGCCTCGGCCTGTACGGCGAGGCCGACTTCGCCGAGCTGCCGCTGCCCGACGCGCTCCACCCAGACACGGCCACCCACCGCCGCATCGGCGAACGTTTCGCCGCACAGGTCTTCGCCGCCGGCGGAGCCTTCGCGCCGCGGAGCGTCACTCAGCCGCCGCCCCGCTGATCGGCTCCGGTCGGGCGGAAGCAGGCCGTCACCATCTTGCCGTGGCGCTGACAGCGCATCCCCCACTCGTCGGCGAGCATCCGTACGATCCCCACCCCTCGGCCGGACATCTCGCCGGCCCCCGGGTCCCGTTGCCGCGGCAGCGTGGGGTCCTCGTCGTGGACGCACACATGGAGGCAGTCGCCGTCCCAGGTCAGTACCAGGTGCGCGTCACTGCGCGCATGGACGTGGGCGTTGGTCAGCAGCTCCGACACGGTCAGGACGACGGCGTCCACCGTGTCCGGCTCGGCCGCGGTCCATGGCAGGGACTCCAGGTGCTCGCGTGTCCACTCCCGCCCCGCGCGCACACCGCCCGCCACCGGGAACGAATGCGCCCAGCCCATCGCCCTGACCCCCACCGACCTGCTCCCGTCCCTGTCGTCCGTACGTTCGTACTCCCGCCGTACCCCCGTGTCACGAACCGGGTACCCGTCGGGCACGTACACAGGCATTTCGCCGTACTTCGGCGTTCAGCCGTCCGACGGGGTGGCGCGGATGGCGGCGATGTCGAACTGGAGGCGGACCTTGTCACTCACCATGGCGCCGCCCTCGGCCAGCCTGGTGTTGTACGTCAGGCCCCACTCGGAGCGGTTGATGGTGGTGGTGCCGTCGAAGCCGACGCGCTCGTAGCCGAACGGGTCGGTGACATAGCCGATGTACGTCAGATCGAGGACGACGGGACGCGTCCGGTTCTTGATGGTGAGGTCGCCGGTCATCCGGTAGAGATCCCTGTCCGCGAGCCGCACGGCGGTACTGAGGAATCGCATGTGCGGGTACGCGGCGGAGTCCAGGAAGTCACGGCCCGCCACGTGGCTGTCGCGCTGGTCCACGCCCGTCTCGACGCTGGCGGTGGACAGCAGGATCTCGGCCCCCGAGCGGGACGGGTCGCGGCCGTCGAAGTAGAGGCGGCTGCGGTAGTCCGTGAACGCGCCCCGCACCGTCGTGACCATGGCATGCCGGACGGAGAAGCCGATCCTGCTGTGCGCGGGATCGATGACCCAGTTCCCGGTCAGCGTTCTCAGGTCGGGTTCGGACCGGCCGCCGTGGGGGACATCGGGCGGGCCGGCGGGCCGTTCCGGTTCGACGAGTGTGGTCGAGCGGCGGGGAGAAGCACCTCGATTAAAAAGATTCATGACTCACCTAGCTATTACGCAATAGATGTTTCCGCAAAGCCGAACCAAGATCCACGAGTTTACCGGATTCATACCCGGCAACTGGCCGACGACCCCCACCCGGCCAATGGGCCACAGAATCCACACACCCGTTACCGAGCCCCCAGAAGGCACTGAGTGCCTGGCCTGAGCCACCGGCACCGAACGCCTCAAAACGACATGAATTCCACGCACAGAAAGGGGCAATATGCGCTGGGCGCCAGAATTGCGCCGATCACGGAAATGCGGTGAAGTCGTGACGGCACGGCACTGCGTGGCAGCGCCGTCAGTAACCGAAGCTCGTCGTGTAGGCGCACTCGGTGTAGATGTAGCCGGACGACAGTTTGGCGGTGTCCGATGCCGGGGTCTTTCCGAGCCCGCTCTTGGATTTGTGCACGAAGTACGTCGTCCCGGCGGGCAGCCGGATGGTCCGCTGCGGGTAGTTCTTGCCGCTGTCGCTGCACGGTTCGAAGTTCAGCCCCACCGTGCTGGCGAGCGAGTAGGAGGTGCAGCTGCCGCAGCCCTTGAGAGTGAAGCTGCCCGTCACCGGTCCCGTGTACAGCACCGTGATGTCGTCGGGGCTGTCGTTCTTGACGGTGACGGAGATGCCGCCGCCGGATGCCGTGGTCGGCAGACGCTTGCCCGCGGCGGGCACGGTCTGGGCGACCTCGGCGGCAATGGCGATCTTCTTGGCGCGGGCCCGGTTCTTGTGCCGCTCGTTGTTCTTGACGAAGTCGTTCATGGTGGTGACGGCTTCGGCGAAGCTCTTGTCCTTGTACTGGTCCACCCCGCAGGCGTACGTACCCGAGGCCGCGCTCCTGTCCGCCCGGTCGGCGTCCTTGCCGAGGGCCTCGCCCAGACCGGCGCGCTCTCCCGGCAGCCCGGCGACCTGGGTGTTGAGGGTCTCCAGTCGCTCGACGGCCGCGCAGGGGTCGTCTCCGCCCACGGCCTTCACGGCCTTGTCGACCGCCGTCCTGACCGACGGTTCCACCTTCGCGCTCTGGTCGGACCGCGGGAAGGTCGACAGGAGCTCGCCGTAGTGCGTGGTCCACTCTCCGGCTCCGCCGGACAGCGACTGCGCGCCGCACTCGTAGAGCGAGGTGGCCAGCCGGTCGTCGGGCCAGGTCGCCAGCGTGCCGAGTTCCTCCTCGCCCATGGTGCGCGGGACCGTGCGGAGGTACTTCAGGGGCTCCACGGCGTCGCAGTAGTTCTGCTGCTCGTAGGCGGAACCTACGGTGGTGTAGTACGACGTGAGCCGGTCGGGGACCCGGTCGGCCGCCCGCGAGCCGGGGTGATCGCTGCGGAGATCGCGGTAGGCGGTCAGGGCCCGGCGGTAGTCGGGCTCCGCCGTCGGGAACGACTGCTTGCCGGCCGTCCGGACCAATGTGTCCGCGCGCTCAAGGCGGTCCAGGAGCATCTGCTCGGTGGCTTCGTCGCGCGCGCCGTCGTACAGGGCGACGCCTCCGGCGGGCACGGCCAGGAGCACGATTCCGAGGACGACGGCGAGCCAGGCCGTCGGCGGCCATGTCAGCCGGGTCCGCAGCCCCACGAGCGCGCCGTGGACGGCCGCGAGGCCGAGGAGGACGAGGTAGGCGACGAGGGCCCCGGTGGAGACTCCGTCCGGGTCGGCGGGCAGGGCCACCAGGAGCAGCACCGCCGTCGCGACCCAGCACGCCGCCATCAGCCACCAGCGGCGCGTCAGCGCGTAGCCGAGGCCGAGCCCGCTGAGGTTCAGCAGCGCGACCCCGGCCGCTCTCCCGCCGTCCGCGGGTGCGGGCGGCGGCGCGGCCGGCATCGGCGGTATGACGAACCCGTCACGGAAGTCATTGTGGTCCCAGGACATGACGGCTCCCCCAGTCAATCACGCCCGAAGTTCTATGACTTGTCAGCGTACGGTCAGCCGTTCGGGGGCGGCAAGGGGATACGCCATTCTCTCGGTTGCCGGCGGGCCTCGGCACCGACCACTGCCAACACCGGTCCGGTCAGCAACAGTTGCCGTCAGCGGCCCCGGCCGTGCCGGGAACGGCGCCGGAAACCGCATCAGGGCGCAGCCGGCAGAAGCACGACGCCTCGATCGGTACGTCCGCCACGGCGGCGGCGATCTTCAGCTGCTGGGCCACGATCTCCGCCTCCCCCGTCCTGCCCAGCCGGACGAGGCACTCGTGGAACCCGTGCAGGGCCCAGACGTTGCCGGGATGGTGCGAGGCGCGGGGAAGCGAGTCGTCGAGCCCCAGATCGGCGCGGTAGACCGCTTCCGCCTCGGCGACGCGACCCTGTTCGAGAAGCAGGGCGCCGTACGCGTGCCGGGTGGGCTGCATCCATCCCCAGGGCTCGTCGTAGGGAAGGCTGTCGTCCAGTTCGACCGACCGTTCCAGGGCGGCGAAGGCGGCCTCGTGATCGCCCTTGCGGTACTCCAGTTCGCCGTCGAGCATCGCCGACGCGACCGCGAGGATGTCGGCGCAGGTGTTGTTGAACAGCATCCGGGTCTCCGGGACCCGGGTGACCGCCTCCCTGAACAGCGCGCGCTCGCTCTCGGCCTCGGCGATCCTGCCGGTGGCCGAGTACGCGACGCCGCGGGCGTAGTGGAGCATCGCGGTCGTCACGCGGTACAGCCGCGGATCGGCGGGCGGGGCCAGCCGCAGGATGTCGGCCCAGCGGCCGAACCGGATCAGGACGTGGACCCGCATGGCGAGGAAGCCTTCGAGCCAGTCCGCCATGGGCGGGCTCTCGACCCGCAGCAGTTCCTCCGGGACGGACGCCTCAAGCCGGGCGGCGGTCTCCAGGGCGGTCCTCGACTGTCCGAGGAACATCGCGCCGTAGATCCTGAAGTGGTAGTTGTGCGTCCGGTACAGCGTGTAGAAGTTCATCGCCCCGGACCGCGCGAGGTACTTCTCGTCGGCGGCGATCGCCGCGCCGTTGTCGGCCACGACGCGCCGGTAGTCGCCGCAGAGCACGTCCAGGTGCGTGGGCATGTGCTGGAGATGGCCGGCGTCGGGGACCAAGCCGCGCAGCCGGTCCGCGGCGGGCAGCGCGGTCTCGGGGACCGGGGACATCTCCATCAGGTGGATGTACATATGCAGCAGCCCCGGGTGCCGTGCCCCGGCCTCGCCGGCGATCGCCCGCTCCAGGACCGCCCTGGCCACCGCGGTACGCGCGCCGTCGGCCGGCTCACCCGTGCGCAGGTCCCACAGCGCCCAGGGGGTGAGGTTCATCAGCGCGTCGGCGTAGAGCGTGGCCACGTCCAGGTCGTCCGGGGCGAGTTCGTACACGGCGCGCATGCTGTCGGCGTACGCCTCGTTCCACACCGAGCAGTCCTCGACGGCCTTCGCCTGCGGATAGCGGGCACGCAGCGCACCGATCAGGGCCTGCTCGACGGGGGTGGCGCCGGCCGCCTTCCGCTGCGCGAGCTCCACGGCGGCGTGCGTGCGGTCGACGGTACGGGCCAGGTCCTCGCCGTCGAAGAACTCCCAGGGTTTGTTGTAGTTCGGGCCGAGGGCGTAGGCGATACCCCAGTGGGCCATGGCGCAGTCGGGGTCCGCCGCCGCGGCGGCCTCGAAGCAGGCGACGGCCTCCTCGTGATGGAAGGCGTACGACCAGACCAGGCCGCGGTCGAACCAGAGCTGGGCCCGGGGGGACGACGTCGTCACGGTGCGACCGTGCGTGCCGAGGTCGTAGTAGTCCGCGTGGTCCATTCGCCGCTCCTGCACGTGTATGGCCGGCGGGGGCGAACCGCCGGCCTGCCCGACCGGGCATCCCGTCGCGTCGACCCGCCCCGCACACCCGGCGCCTCGATTCCCTCCGGGGCCAACGCCCTTGGCGGGTTTGCGGCTCCGAGCGTAGAGGTGATGCGCGCGCAGGTGTCCCGCGTTCACCTCTTCAGGGCATCCGCTCCATGCGGTTGACGAACGCCCGGCGGTGCTCGCGGACGACCGGTGATATCGCCGATGGCCGCACCCCGTCCATGGGCCGACAGTGGCATGGCCGGCCACCGGTCGGCGCCGTCGGCAGAGCTTCCGGACGTGGCACTCGGATCCTCCGTATGCCGCGTCCGGTCCGGCGGTACGTCATGACCGAGAGGACGACTTCGTCGTGCAGCAGCACTCGCAGAACAGCTCGCTCATCGCCGGGACGGTCCCACCCGAGTCCGCCGGCCATCGCCCGCGCCGCCGCGATGGGCGCGGTGGGTGGGCCGCGAAGCGGATCACCGGCGCCCTCGCGGCGCTCACCACCGTCGTGGGCCTCAGCTCGCTGGCGAGTCCCGGGGCACATGCCGCGGACAACCCCTACGAGCGCGGCCCCGCCCCCACCACGTCCAGCATCGAGGCGGCCCGCGGTTCCTACAGCGTGTCCCAGACGACCGTCTCGTCGCTGGCGGTCACCGGTTTCGGCGGCGGCACCGTCTACTACCCGACGAGCACCGCCGACGGGACGTTCGGCGCCGTGGTGATCTCGCCCGGGTACACCGGCACCCAGTCCTCCATCTCGTGGCTGGGCGCACGGCTGGCGTCCCAGGGATTCGCCGTCTTCACCATCGACACCCTGACGACCCTGGACCAGCCCGACTCGCGCGGCCGGCAACTGCTGGCGGCGCTGGACTACCTCACCGAGCGCAGCAGCGTACGCACCCGGGTCGACGGCAGCCGGCTCGCGGTGATGGGGCACTCGATGGGCGGCGGCGGCAGTCTGGAGGCCGCGAAGAGCCGCCCGTCCCTCCAGGCGGCGATTCCGCTGACTCCCTGGAACACCGACAAGTCCTGGCCCGAGGTCAGCACACCCACCCTGATCGTCGGAGCGGACGGCGACACGATCGCGCCCGTCGCCTCGCACGCCGAGCCGTTCTACGGAAGCCTGCCGTCGTCCACCGACAAGGCCTACCTGGAACTCAACAACGCGACGCACTTCACGCCGAACTCGTCCGACACGACGATCGCGAAGTACAGCATTTCGTGGCTCAAGCGGTTCGTGGACAACGACACCCGCTACGAGCAGTTCCTCTGCCCGCTGCCGCGGCCGAGCCTGACCATCGAGGAGTACCGGGGCAACTGCCCCCACACCTCGTGAGGTCTGTGTGAGGTCTTCGTGAGGCCGGCACCCCAGGAGCAGCCGGTGGGCGGGCGCGTGGGGAACGCGGCCGCCCACCGGCGCTGTGCGGACGCACAGAACCGCGGCGACGTCGCTGGGCAGGGGTACACGGCTACAGGCAAGGGAGTGCCCGGGCGAAGCCGTATCGGCGCAGGTGAAAGTGGGAGACCGCGCGGCGGGAGGCGCCGGACGAACTGCTTCCGCTTCTCGTCGCCCGCAGGTAACGTCCCCGGGATGACCGGACGGACGAACGCTCCCCAGTCTCCCCCACTGCACGCCCGAGGCTTGCCCCACCACACGGCACAAGCCTCTCCCCCACCGCACGGCGACAGCACTCCCCCGCTGCACGGCCGAAGCGCGGAACTCGTGGAACTCGCGGCGCTGACGGCCCTGTCGGACCGGCCCGGTGCGAACGCCCCGGTGCTCGTGCTCGCGGGCGATCCGGGCCTCGGCCGTACCGCGCTGACCGAATGGGCGGTCCGCTCGTTCGATGCCGGACCCGTGCTGCACGTGCGGGCCGACCGCGCGGAGTCCCGGCTCCCCGGCGGCGGGATGCACGCGTTGCGGTGCGCCGCGGACGCTCTGCCTGGCGGAGGAGCCGTCGGTGTCCCGGACTCCGGGACGACACCCGAGTGGCTGCTCCGGCTGCTGACCGCGACCGCCGCGGGCTCGCCCCTGCTGGTGTGTGTCGACGACGCGCACCTGTGGGACGCTCCCTCGCGGGCCGCCCTGGGCTTCGCCGCCCGGCGCCTGCACCCGGCCGGGCCGGTGCGACTGCTCCTCACGGTCGCCGGGCGGCACACGGCCGACCCGGACTTCGCCGCGCTGCCCGTCCGCACGCTCGCGCCACTGCCCCCGTACGCCGCTGACGTGCTCCTCGACGACACTGTGCGCGGGCCCGTCGCCCCGGCCGTCCGCAGAGACCTGCTGGAGGAGGCCGAGGGCAACCCGGCCCTCTTGCGCGCCCTGGTGGCCCGGCTGTCGCCCGCCGAGCTGGCCGGTGAGCAGCCGCTGCCCTGGCCGTTGGCCGATGCCGAGACCCTGCGGAGTGTGGCCGGCGCGCACGTGGCGGGGCTGTCCGCCGGCGCGGGCGAACTCCTCCTACTGGTGGCGGCCGCACACGTACCCGACCCCGAGGGTCCGGGAGCCGACGCCGAACTGGTCCACGCAGCGGTCGCACGGCTCGAAGGCGCGCGGGCCGTACTCGCCCTGGACCGCGTCCCGGACGCCCTCGTGCTGTCCGACGGCCGGTACCGCTTCACCAGCCCCGTGCTCCGCAGAGCCGTGCACGAATGCGCCGGCCCCGGCCGAAGACGCGCCGCCCACCGGGCGCTCGCCTCCGTACTGGCGGACGAGGGTCACGGGCTCGTCGCGCTGCTCCACCGGGCCTGGTCGATCGCCGGGTACGCCCCGCCGACGGCGGATCAGCTGGCCGCCGCGGCGGCCGACCCGTGCGTCACCGCCTCCCACGGGCAGCGGTCGGCGGCGTACGCGCGGGCCGCGGAGCTGACGGCGGACGCCCGCGAGCGGGCGGAGCACCGGACCGCGGCGGCCGAGCAGGCGCTGCTCGCGGGCCACGCACGGACGGCCCGCCGGCTGATCGGCGGGGCCCACGACAGCGCCCTGCCCGCCGCGGTGGAAGGCCGTTCCGCTTGGGTGCGGGGCGTCCTGGCCCTGCGCGACGGACCCGCCGCCGACGCCTGCGAGGCCCTGCTGCTGGCCCGGTCCCTGCTCGCGGCCCACGATCCGGACCGCGCCCTGCTCGCGGGCCTCGCCGCCGCGGAGGCCGCCTGGGCCACCGGCGATGCCGTCGCCTGTCTGCGGGCCCTGAACGCGGCGGACCGTACGGTCGTGCCCGTCCGCGCGGTCACGGAGCGGGCGCCCGCCCTTGCGGCCCCGGCGCCGGAGCTGCCGCGGGACTACTTGCGGGGCATGCGGGCGATGCTGGAGCGGGACTTCGGCCGGGCGATCCCGTCGCTGCGCCGCGTGGTCGAGCACGCCTGGCAGGAGGACGGGCCGGAGCGGCTGCTGTGGTCCGGCGCGGCGGCCCTCCTCCTGGGAGACGTGCACGCCGCCTGCCGGATCGGCGCACGGACGCTGGCGGCGGCCCGGTCCCGGGGACCGGAGGCAGCCGTGCCGCGGGCCCTGGAGCTGCTGGCCTACGCGGAGTTGCGGACGGGGCAGCACGCGCGGGCCCGGGCGCACGCCGAAGAGGGGCTGCGCGCCGCGCACCGGTACGGGCAGAGCAACGTGGCGGCCCGCCACCACGCGGTGCTGGCCCTGGCGGCGTCGATCGCGGACGAGCCGACCCTGGTCGCACACCATGCGGACGCCGCGCTGACGACCGCGCGGCGCCACGGACTCCGGCAGGCCGCGGCGCTCGCCGAATGGGCTGCCGGTCGCGCCGAACTGGGGCGAGGACGCCCCTTCGAGGCAGCCGCGCGGCTCGGCCCGCTGGTCCGTCCGGGCCCGGACGGCGGCCACTTCGCCGTACGCATGCTGGCCGTGCCCTGCTATGTGGAGGCCGCGGTGCTCGCCGGGCAGCGGGACGACGCGCGCGCCGTCGTCGAGGAGTTCGCCCTGTGGGCACGCTTCGGCGCCGACGTGCAGGCACCCGCCCAGCTCGCCCGGTGCCGGGCGCTGGTGGCCGACGCGGACCACGCCGACACGTTGTACGAGGACGCTCTTCTTCTGCACGCGCGCGTGGGCGGTGACTTCGAGCAGGCGCGTACCCGGCTGCTGTACGGCAAGTGGCTGCGCAGGCGCCGCAGACTCCGCGAGGCGCGCGGCTGTCTGCGGGACGCGCTGGTCGCCTTCGAGCGCTGCGGCGCCCGCATCTGGGCGGACCAGGCGCGGGCCGAACTGCGGGCGAACGGCGCGGCTCCGGCCGTGGCGAGCTCCGCGGCGCTGGCCGGCCTCACCCCGCAGCAGCTGCGGATCGCGCGGTGTGTGGCCGAGGGCGCCACGAACCGGGAGGTGGCCCTGCACCTGTCCGTCAGCCCCCGCACGGTCGACTACCACCTGCGGAAGGTCTTCGCCGTGCTCGGGGTGCGCTCGCGCGTCGAGCTGTCCCGGATGGTCGAGCAGGCGGAGAAGAACGGCGCCCAGCTCTGAAAGAAATCCCGCTCAGAACTCGCGGTCGATGCCGGTCACGAAGGGCGGGCCCAGTGGGGCGTCCCTCTCGGGGAAGCCGCTGTCGCGCAGGGCGCGGGAGACCAGTTGGACCGCCTCGTTCTCGGCGCCGGCCCGGTCCGCCGCCTCGACCTCGACCCTGGCGGAGAACATGCCGCCCTCCTCGACCGACAGCAGGCTCAGCTCCTCGCTCTCGCCCAGGTCCGTGTTCTTCGGGTCCCGGGAGCGGAGCCTGCGCTCGATGTCGGAGCGCGCGGCGTCCGGGACGCCGTTGACGAAGGTGCCGGGGACGGTGATGACGTACGTGGTCATGTGGACTCCCTACGAGAACGTGCCGAGGCGCCGAGGGCCGTACGAGCCGGTCGTGGCGAAGTCGGAACGGTGTCCTGATCCCATGTGGTCCGCTTCCCTCGGCAGCGCCCCGTTCGGTGACCCGCTCAGTGGTCCATTCAGTGATCCGCTCCGTGTTCGGCTCCTCCCGGCCGTGCTCCGCTTCCCGGCTCACGGGCGACCCAGTTCCACGTTCCCCTCCTGCGGCGGGACATGCGGATCGACCGGTGCGGCAGCCGGTCGGGCCCCTTGACCAGCTTCTTCCGCCGCCTCTTCCACCGTCTCTTCCACCGCGACACGGGGACCACGCCGCCTTGGGCGGACGTACCGGGAAAACAGAGGTCGTCACCGGACGAGCACACTTTGCCCAGCCCCCGGTAGCCTCGTCGAATTCATGCGCGCAATGCTTCTCCCGGGTGCAGGCAGAGGGCCTCGTGGCGCATTCTTGCTGTGTCAGCCACCCGGGCGGCGCACGGACGAGGTAGGGCCGATGACTGGCAGAGCCGAGCACGAGACCCGGGCCCCCGGACGCCTGGACGCGCTGCTCACCGAGACCACGACGGAGGCGATCAGCGCGGCCGGCGGCTTCGCGGCAGGCGTGTACCTGCGCTCCGGCACGCCGGGGCTGTTACGGCTCGCCGTGCTCTCGGGACTGCCCGGACCCTTGTTCCGCCCCTGGTGGCGCCTGCACGTGGACCGCAGGTTCCCGGTGGCCGACGCCTACCGGCTGGGCGTCCAGGTGGTCCTCCCGGACGCCACGGAGACGATGCGCCGCTATCCCCAGTTCGCGGCGGGCCTGCCCTTCCAGTTCGGCTCCCTGTACGTGCCCGTCGTGGGCAGGTCGACGACGTACGGCGTACTGACCATTCTGCGTCCCGCGGCGTCCGACACCGCCGAGGTCCTGCCCGACCGTGACCGCATGGCGCAGCTGGCCGAGGACCTGGGACAGTCCCTGTGGGACCTGGCGGAGGACGGCGGTCCGGACATCGCCTGGGACGGCGAACCGCTCTGCGTACGGCCACCGGCGGCCCAGCCTCCCGCCGGTCTCATCGGCCGCTTCACCTGGGACCCGGCGTCCGACGTCGTGACCGCGGACAACCATCTGCGTGCCCTGCTCGGCGTGGCGCCGGGCAGCACCGCGGACACCCCGCAGGCGCTCGCGGACACCGTGGCCGCCGCCGACGCCCAGCAGATCCTGGCCGCCCTACGGGAGACGGCCGCGGGACGGCCGCCGTCCCTTCCCCTGCCGGTGCACACGGCCGACGGCGGCCTGCGGCTGCTGGAGCTCTGGAACCCGCAGGACGACACGGCCCCCGCGACGGGACCGCGTGCCGTCCGGGGCATCGTGCTCGATCCGGGCATCGGTTCGGCGGCCGACGGAGCGGCCGACCTGCTTCCCGAGGGCGTGTTCTGCCTCGACCGGCTGGGCCTGATCGTCTACGCGAACGAACAGGCCGCCAGGCTCCTGGGACGACCGCGGACACGGCTGCTGGGCCGCCCCCTGGGCGAGGAGGTGCCCTGGCTGGAACGATCCGCCTACGAGGACCATCTGCGCGAGGCCCTGCTGTCCGCGGAACCGGTGCACTTCCACGTCGTACGGCCTCTTCGCCACGGTGCGGAGCCTCCCCCCGAGCCGTGCGGGAGCGGTGACTGGCTGGCCCTCTCCGTCTATCCCGGACCCGACATCCTGACCTGCACCGTCGTGCCCGCGAACCGGATGGCCGGCCCGGCCGCCGACCTCGCGCCCCCGCCCGAGGGGGCGCCGGTGGCCGGTATGCCCCTGCCCGACGGATCGGCCGGATCGGCCGGATCGGCTGCCGAAGTCACCTCCATGGCTCCGCTGTACCGGCCGATCGTCCTCGCGATCGCGCTGACCGAGGCGGTCACCGCGCGCCAGGTGTCCGCGGTGGTGATGCAGGAGCTGCTGCCGGCCTTCGGCGGGGGCCGGCTCGCCATCTACCTGCTGCAGGACCGGCACCTCTACCTGGCCTGGGAGACGGGCTTTCCCCAGGGGTTCCTCGCGCCGTTCGAAGGGGTCGGCCTCGACGCGCGGCTGCCCGGCGTCGAGACCCTCACCAACGGCCACCCGATCTTCTTCGAGTCGATGCAGCAGCTCGCGGCCACCTATCCGGGCATCCCCCTCGACGCCACGGAGGGCTCCCGGGTCTTCCTGCCGCTGATCGCCTCCGGGCGTCCGGTCGGCTCCTGCATCCTGGGCTTCGACCGTCCCCGCGACTTCAGCACCGAGGAACGTACGGTGCTCACCGCCCTCGCCGGGCTGATCGCCCACGCCATGGAGAAGGCACGCCGCTACGACACCGAGGCCGCGCTCGCCCGAGGCCTGCAGCAGGCACTGCTTCCCCGGCGCCTGTCCGCCCATCCGCGGATGGAGACCGTCGGACGCTATCTGCCGGGCACCCAGGGCATGGACGTGGGAGGCGACTGGTACGACGTCGTCGAGGCGGGGGACGGTCTCGCGCTGGTCATCGGGGACGTCCAGGGGCACGGTGTCCAGGCAGCCGCGACGATGGGGCAACTGCGCAGTGCGGTACGGGCCTTCGCACTCGGTGACCGGCCGCCCGACGAGGTCATGAGCGGCACCAACCATCTCCTGATCGACCTCGACCCCGGTCTGTTCGCCAGTTGCTGCTACATCCGGCTGGATCCGCTGACCGGTCTGGCCCGGGTGGCGCGGGCCGGTCATCCGCCGCCGATCCTGCGCCGCCCGGACGGCCGTACGCACGTCCTGGACATCCCGGGCGGTGTCGTACTCGGGGTGGATCCGGGGGCCCACTACCCGGTGACGGAGCTGCAGCTGGACCCCGGCGCGATCCTCGCCCTCTACACGGACGGCCTGGTCGAGCGGCCGGGCATCGACATCGACGTGGGCATCACCGCACTGCGCGTCGCCCTGGCCCGGGCCGGTTCCCCCGCCGGCCGCCCCGGGAGCCGGTCGCTCGCGGGGGTCGCCGACCGGCTCACCGCGAAGGCCAGGCATGTGGCCGACCGCCCCGACGACATAGCGCTCCTGCTCGCCACACGTCGCCCGGAGCCCGGCCCGCCCGGCCCCCACCACTGAGGCGACGGCACCGCTCCGGGCCTCACCCGCGCGGAGGCCCGGCCGTCGCACGGCCCAGGCGTACGCGGACTCCCGGCGAGTACAGCACGCTCACCGGGTCCCCCGCCGGTGCCGGCAGACCGGCCGACCGGACGAGGTTCTCCTCGCACGTGACCAGCGTCGCGCGGTGCAGCGGCCAGCGTGGATGGTCGTTGGGCAGGAAGCCGGCGGCGTCACCGGCGCCACCGAGGAACGGCTTGTGCATGCCCCATCGGGCGGTCAGAAAGTGTTCGAGGGCGGTCGGCTCCGCTATCCGCTCCCCGGGCCTGACGACGAGGCGGCTGTACGCACCCCGCGGGCCCGGCAGGCGCCGCGCGCTGGTGTAGGCGACCCTGTTCCCGCCGTCCCCTCCCTGCCCGCCGGTCCGCACCGACATACGGGACCACACGTACGGCAGCCGGAAACCGAGGCGCCCCATGACCACCGGTACGAGCCGGGACGCGTCCATGGAACGGAAGACCACGCCGCGCCGCCCGTACTCGTCCACCGAGTACAGCCGCACATTGGTCTCCGGGAACGAGCCGAAGTAGGGCACACCCGGCAGCCGCATCCAGCCCACCCGGTGCATGCGGAAGGCGACCAGACCGACGAAGGTGACGCCGTCCAGGGTGTCGGGGACGGTGCCGGCCGGCAGCAGCCCCGCCACGACCGCCGGATCCACGGCCCAGTGCACGAAGGTGAGGTCCAGCCACTCCTGCGTGAGCAGCGGGCTGTGCAGCACGACGGGGGCGTCGGGCGTGATCGGTTCCGGCACGGACGAGGTGATCGACACGGGCGCCAGCATCGCAGGGCCGCGCCCCGGGCCGGACGAGAACCCGTGCCGTGTGACGCGTCTGGCACACGCCGGACCTGGCGGACACGGCGGTCAGACGTCGGTGGGCAGGCCGCTCACCTCGGCGATACCTCGCAGCTCCTCGTCCTGGCGGTGGCGCTCACCGATGAAGTCGGCGATCTCCTGGCACCGGGCGGGATCGGCCGCGGTGCCCGAGTCCGTCACGACCCTGACGGATCCGCCCTCCTCGGTCTCGATCTCGACGATCTGGTTGTCCATGCGCCCCGTGACGGCGACCGCCACCACGAGGGATGCCTCGTCACGGACCTCCTGGGAGACGCTGGCGCCTTCCTCGCCCTCCAGGCTCAGCTCGATCGGTCCAGCACGTTGCTCCTGCATCGCTTCGAGTACGGGTTCGACCATGCGAAGCAGCAGCGCGTAGTCCGACGGGGTCATGCGGACACGCAACAGATCGAGGTAGAGGTCCACGGGCCGGCCTTGCGACGGAAACTCTGATTCAGTCATGGGACTCGACTTCCCCAATGTGGGCAATGTGATCGCATCTGACTCCAGAATGGTGGATCCCGGCCTGCACCGCCGCTCGACACCGTTCACCGGCCGTCGGAAGGCTTTCCCGTCCCCGCCTCCCGTATGCGCTCCCGTAGCGCCTCCCGTGTGCTCCCGGCCTACGCGCCGCGCCGGATCCGGGCGGCCTTCCGGGCCTCGGCCGTCTGACGGGCCTCGGCCGACCGCCGGGACTCGCCCCCGGCCCGGCCCGGGCGGGTGCCCATGCCCCGGAAGGGAGCACCGCCGCGCTGGGGGCGCTCCGCGACCGGAGCGCTTCCGGCGACGGGGACACCGGAGGGCGTCCGGGCGCCGGTGATGCGGCTCAGCTCGGCCTCGCCGGAGCGGACCTGGGTGACCTGCGGCCTGATGCGCGCGTCGGACATCAGACGGGTCATGTCGCGGCGCTGGTTGGGCAGGACCAGCGTGACGACGCTGCCGGACTCGCCGGCCCGTGCCGTACGGCCCCCGCGGTGCAGGTAGTCCTTGTGGTCGGCGGGCGGGTCGACGTTGACGACGAGGTCGAGATCGTCGACGTGGATGCCACGGGCCGCCACGTTGGTCGCCACCAGGACGGTGACCTGGCCGCTCTTGAACTGTGCCAGGGTGCGGTTGCGCTGGGGCTGTGACTTGCCGCCGTGCAGGGCCCCGGCCGGCACACCGCTGCCGAGCAGGTGCTTGGTGAACTGGTCGACGGAGTGCTTGGTGTCGAGGAACATGAGCACACGTCCGTCGCGGGCGGCGATCTCCGTGGCGGTGGCGTACTTGTCGGTGCCGTGCACGTACAGCACGTGGTGCTCCATCGTGGTGACGGCGCCGGCCGACGGGTCGACCGAGTGGACGACCGGGTCGTGGAGGTAGCGGCGGACCAGGAGGTCGATGTTGCGGTCCAGCGTGGCCGAGAACAGCATGCGCTGGCCGTCGGGCCGCACCAGGTCGAGGAGCGCGGTGACCTGGGGCATGAATCCCATGTCGGCCATCTGGTCCGCCTCGTCCAGAACCGTGATGTCGACCCGGTCAAGACGGCAGTCCTTGCGCTCGACGAGGTCCATGAGCCGGCCCGGGGTCGCGACGACGACCTCGGCTCCGGACCGCAGCGCGCCGGCCTGCCGACCGATCGACATCCCGCCGACCACGGTGGCCAGCCGCAGCTTCAGCGACCGGGCGTACGGCGTGAGCGCGTCGGTGACCTGCTGGGCCAGCTCACGCGTGGGGACGAGGACCAGGGCCAGCGGCTTCCGCGGCTCGGCCCGCCGTCCGGCGGTGCGGGCGAGGAGCGCCAGGCCGAACGCGAGCGTCTTGCCCGACCCGGTGCGCCCACGGCCCAGCACGTCGCGGCCCGCGAGGGAGTTCGGCAGCGTGGCGGCCTGGATCGGGAAGGGCTCCACCATGCCGAGGCCGGTGAGCGTCTCCAGCAGTTCGGCGGGCAGGTCCAGTTCCCCGAAGGCCGCCACGGCGGGGAGGGCGGGAGTGAGGGTGGCCGGCGGCGCGAACTCGCCCTGCACGGCGGAGGGGCGACGTCCGTTGCCGCCCGAACGGGTGGCGGGGCGCCCCTGGCCCTGCGAGCCGGACCGGCCACCGCGGCCGGCACCCCCGAAACCGTCCCTGCGATTACTGGAGAAACGATCGTTCGTACGTGCTGATCGGTTCATGAAGAACCTTCCTCGATATGGCACGTATCGAGGAATCCTCGGCATGCACAAGCCGAATGAATTGCAAGAACGAGCCGAATGTAAAACGAAATGAAGCCCACTGTGAAGCCCGCTGCGCCGACGCGGCGCAGTGCGGAAGAGCGGCGCCGGACGGCGGGAATCCCGCCACGATCCCTCCGAAGCCCTTGAAAACGCAACAAGCTGGGGCCCCACCGTGAGGTGGGACCCCAGCTGCCTTGTGCGCTACAGCATCAGGCAGGAGTGATGTTCTCCGCCTGCGGGCCCTTCTGACCCTGCGTGACGTCGAAGGTCACCTTCTGGCCCTCCTGAAGCTCACGGAAGCCCTGGGTGGCGATGTTCGAGTAGTGGGCGAAGACGTCGGGGCCGCCGCCGTCCTGCTCGATAAAGCCGAAGCCCTTTTCCGAGTTGAACCACTTCACGGTTCCAGTAGCCATGTCATATCCCTTTCGGGGCAGTACCCGGGGGCCCGCACTGTGTGGACCCCTGTGACGCCGCAATTGACCCCGTCCGGAATGAAATGCCGGAAATACAAAAGTGCCCGACGAATACGAATTCGCCTGCGGCACTTGAAGTGTGCGGGAACTACAACTGCAACTGGATCAAGACTATCACGCAGGGCCCGTGAGGCAACGGCACGGCCGCACAGCCGGAGAACCGTTACCTACGGACCGCCGGCCCGGCCCCCGCACCCGCCCAGCGCCCATCGCCCATCCGTCGCCGCAGGACTGTCGATGCAGGTCCACCGATGCAGGACCACCTACGCAGGACTATGGAATCTGACGCCTCGTCAGGTTACGCTCCGCGCATGCTTCCCACGGTGGTCTGGGGTACCGGCAACGTCGGCCGCGCGGCGATCCGTGCCGTCGAGGCACACCCGGCGCTCGATCTCACGGCCGTGCTCGTCCACGACCCCGCCAAGGTCGGGCGCGACGCGGGCGAACTCGGTGGCCTCGGCCGGGGCCTGGGCGTCGCGGCGACCGACGACATCGACGCCGTACTGGCCGAAGGACCCCGCGCGGTCGTGTACGCGGCGTCGGGCGACCTCCGTCCCGACGAGGCGCTGGCCGACATCGCCAGGGCGGTCCGGAGCGGTGCCGTGGTCGTCACTCCGGCCCTGTACCCGCTCTACGACCAGCGCAACGCCCCGCCCGAGTTCCGCGAGCCCGTACTGGCCGCCGTCGCGGACGGCGGGGGGTCGCTGTTCGTCTCCGGTGTCGACCCCGGCTGGGGCAACGACGTACTGCCGCTGCTGATGAGCGGTCTCGGCACGGTCGTCGACGCGATCCGCTGCCAGGAGATCTTCGACTACTCCACGTACGAGCAGGAGGAGTCGGTGCGGTATCTGGTCGGGATGGGCCAGCCGATGGAGTACGAGCCGCTGATGCTCGCCCCGTCGATCCCGACGATGGTGTGGGGCGGGCAGATACGGCTGATGGCCAGGGCCCTCGGCGTCGAACTCGACGAGATCCGCGAGACCTTGCAGCGCCGCGCGCTGGACGCCACGGTGAGCACCCGGACGATGGGCGAGTTCGAGGCCGGCACGCAGGGTGCGGTGCGCTTCGAGGTGCAGGGTGTCGTCGAGGGCGAACCCCGCATCGTCATCGAGCACGTCACCCGGATCCATCCGTCCTGCGCACCGGACTGGCCGGCGCCGCCGGGCGGCGACGGGGCGCATCGCGTGATCATCGAGGGCCGCCCGCGCATCGAGATCACCGTCGAGGCGACCGACGAGGGCGAGAACCGGTCCGCGGGCGGGAACGCCACGGCGGTCGGCCGGCTGGTCGGCGCCATCGAATGGCTCGTGGACGCGGAGCCCGGTCTGTACGACGCGCTGGACGTCCCGCTGCGACCGGCGGTCGGAAGGCTCGGCAGGAAGTGACACCGCGTACCCGAAGGAGCCCCGGATGAAGGTCGACATCCCCGAAGGCAGGAACCCCATCGAGTACGTGTGGGGTGAGATGGTCCCCGGCATCGGGCCCGCAGCCGCCGACTTCTCGCTGGCCGTCTACGCCCGTACGACCCTGGGGCTCCGCGAGTTCGAGGCCGCGCGGCTGCGGATCGCCCAGCTCAACGGGTGCCTCTTCTGCCTCGACTGGCGGACCGAGCGGGACGGGCTGAAGGTCGAGGAGGAGTTCGCCGACGCGGTGGCGAAGTGGCGCACGACCGACGCCTTCGACGAACGCACCCGCCTGGCCGCCGAGTACGCGGAGCGGTACACGCTCGACCACCACGGCCTCGACGAGGAGTTCTGGGACCGGATGACCGCGCACTACAGCCAGGCCGAGATCGTGGAGCTGACCATGAGCCTCGGCTCGTGGCTGGCCTTCGGACGGCTCAACCGCGTGCTGGGACTCGACGCCATGTGTGTGCTGCCGGGGCACTGAACCGGCCCGGGGCCACCCGGCGAATCCGGGCGACCCCGGCCCCGGCCTCGGTCTCCGTCTCGGTCTCCTCGCGGGCGCCACTCGCCCGCACGCCGCTACAGATCCGCGGCGATGATCGCTTCGATGTTCCGTTCGGCGAGCGCCGTGATGGTGACGAACGGGTTGACGCTGGTGTTGCCCGGAATGAGCGCGCCGTCGATGACGTAGAGCCCCGGATGTCCGTGCAGGCGGCCGTAGTTGTCGGTCGCCTTGTTGAGCACCGCGCCACCGAGGGGGTGGTACGTGAGATGGTCGCCCCAGATCTTGTAGACGCCGAAGAGATCGGTCCGGTAGATGGTCCCCTCCTTGGCGTTGATCTTGTCGAAGATCGTCTTGGCCATGTCGATGGACGGTTGCTTCCAGGCGGTCTGCCAGTCGAGCTCGGCCCTGCCCGCCGCGGCGTTCCAGGTGAACCGGGCGCGGTGGGGGTTCTTGGTGATCGACAGATAGAAGGAGGCGTAGGTCTCGATGCCGGTGGGCAGGGGGGCCACCTCGGCGAACGCGCCGCCCGCGGCCCAGTTGTCGATGCCGGAGCACGGGATGGCCGACTGCAGGGCGCCGGTGGGGTCCCACAGGTGGTTGGCGCGGCCGCACATCACGTTGCCGTTGTCGCCCCAGCCCTTGCCGACCTCGCTGTTGAGGCCCGGCAGCGCGCCGGTGGCCTTGAGCCCGACCAGGAGCTTGCTGGTGCCGACGCTGCCGGCCGCGAAGAACACCCGGTCCGCGGTGACGGTCTTGGTGGCCGTGGTGGTGCCGGTGGTGTCGAGCTGACTGATGGCGACCGTGAAGCCGCCTCCGGTGGCCGGGGCGACCGAAGTGACCTTGTGCAACGGTGAGATGGAGACCCGTCCGGTCGCCCTCGCCTTGGCGAGATAGGTCTTCTGCAGGGACTTCTTGCCGTAGTTGTTGCCATAGAGGATCTCGCCCGCGAGCGCGGACTTCGGTACGGTCCCGGCGGCCTCCTGCTCCATGTAGTCCCAGTCGTACACGTCGGGCACGAAGACGAACGGGAAGCCCGAACGCTGGGCGTGCTTACGGCCGACCCTGGCGTACTGGTAGCAGTCGGCGGTCTCGAACCACGTCGGGTCGACCGTGCCGACCCCGAGACCCGCGTTGGCGCGCGGGTAGTGGACGGAGTACATCTCGTCGGCGTCGACCGACGGCAGGACGGCGCCGAAGTTCTCGCGCTTGGGAGTGACCGCCATGCCTCCGTTGACCAGCGAACCGCCGCCGACGCCGCGGCCCTGGTAGACGATGATGCCGCCCATCTCCTCGGCGTCCAGGATCCCGGTGTGGCGCGGGACGTCCTTGTCCAGGGGGAAGCCGAGGAAGTTGCTGAGCGGCTGCTTCGTCCTGGTGCGCAGCCAGTAGGACCGGTGGTCGGGGCTCGTCGTGTTGGCGAAGATCTTGCCGTCCGGCCCGGGGGTGTCCCAGGCCATGCCCATCTCGACCATGTGTACGTCGACACCCGCCTGGGCCAGGCGCAGAGCGGCCACGGAGCCGCCGTATCCGGTGCCGATCACGAGGGCGGGTACGTGTGCCCCGGGTTCGATCACCGCCGCCGCCGTGGCGGTGGCGGCGTGGGCCGGGACCACCTGCCCGGCGAGTGCGGCCGACCCGAGAAGAGAACCTGTTCCAGCGATGAACCTTCGACGGGACACGCCCCTCATGCGCGTCCCATGTGGGGAATCGTCGTTCATGCGCGGCTCCTCACTCTCCATAGAGTGAAACGGGTTCTACTGGCACCCCCGTGAGAAGTCACGCCATACCCTGAGGTAACTTTCCAACGATCACATACTGGGCATCGCGTACACCGCGAGGTCCTCTCAGTCGCGCAGGAGCCGTCGGGCGGTCAGCGCGAGGCTGAACTCCACCATGTCGGCCGGGCGGGCGAGCGAGCGCCCGGTCAGCTGTTCGCACCGCTTCAGCCGGTTGAGGACGGTGTTGCGATGGCAGTACAGCCGGGCGCTCGCCCGCTGCGCCGAGCCGTCGCACGCGAGCCACGCCGCCAGCGTGTCCAGCAGGATGTCCCGGTCGGACTGCTCCAGGCGCAGCAGCGGCCCGAGGACCTCTTCGGCCAGCGCGCCGCCGAGTTCGGGGCACGACATCACGAGGGCCGCGGGCAACTGCTCGGTCAGCCGTACGGTGCCGCCGTCGTCCGCGCACATGCTCAGGGCCAAGTCCGCCAGCCTGCGGGCGTCGCCCACGGCGGCCAGCCCCGACACGACAGGACCGACACCGACTCTCGTACCTGTGGGGGCGGTGGGCCCCACCGTCGGCACGGACAGGTCGCCTCCGCCTTCACCATCACCGTCGCCGTTGCCGTCGCCGTCGCCGACCAGGACGATGCCGTGGTCGACGTCCACGCCCGTGTGCCAGTGCACGCGCGCACCGGCCGGTACGCCGCGGTCGCCGGGCACGGAGGCACGACCGGCCGGGCGGCCGCCCGCGACGGCGACCACGGCGTACCTGCCCTGTTCCGGCAGGTCCAGGATCTCGGCCGTCTCGGCGACGTCGGCGATACGGCTCGTGCCGTCGAGCAGGGCCGCGGTCAGCAGACGTACCCGGTGCTCCTGACGCCAGGCGTGCTGCCGTTCCACCTTGCGGTAGACGTCCGCGACGAGGGTGCAGTGCTCGTCGACGAAGTTCCATACGTCGGCCGCCACATGGACGAGGAGGCGGACGTCCTCGGGAGCGGTCCGGGAGGTCTCCTCGACCAGTACCTGCCAGATCAGGGAGCCGCCGAGCCGGAAGGCGTGCAGGAGCGCGTCGAGCGGCAGTCCCTGTTCGGCGCGAGCGGCGCCGATCCGCCACGAGCAGCGCAGCGCGGCGTCCCGGGCGCTGCGCGGGTCCAGCAGGGAATTGACACTGTGCAGGAGCGATCGGTGCACCTCCTGCCACGTGCCCGCGGCGTCGCTCTCCAGGGTGCTCCGGTAGGCGGGTTCCCGTTCCCGCAGCGCCGCCACGAGCCGGTCGGTCAGCTCCGGGAGGTTGTTCTGCAGCACCCGGGCCGACCGGTGCAGCACGCGAAGCGCGTCGGCGTCGATCAGCGAACGGGCCTTGGGGGCATGCGACCGTGCGGCGGTCGGCGGTCCGTGGCCCAGCTCGACTCGGGACCGTACGGCGTGATGCATCGCGTTCTCCCGGGGCGTCGGCTCGGTGGCGGCGCGCTCACAGCGGTCGGTCCGCGGCCTGCTGTCGGCCGCGGGCTCCCTGTGATCGTCGGCACCCGTCTCGTCCTGCCCCGTAGAATGACATACCGTCCAGTCGGTCCCTAGGGTTCTGCGGTGTTCTTTTCCAACGGCTCCGCCTGCCTCACGTCGGTCCGGGGTCGGTCAGGCGGTGTGGCGGCGGACGGCGTCAAGCAGGTCGTCGATGTCCTGCGGGCTCGTCGCGAAGGAGGCGACGAGGCGGACGACCCCGGGCTCCCAGCGGTCGTGGTAGAAGACGTAGCCCTCGGACAGCAGGCTGTCGATGACCTGTTGGGGCAGTCGGCAGAAGAGGATGTTCGCCTCCGCGGCACCGAGGAGGTCGACCTCCGGTATCGCCTTGAGGCCGTCCTGGAGACGGGCGGCCATGGCGTTGGCGTGGGTCGCGTTGCGCAGCCACAGGTCGTCGGTCAGGTAGGCGTCGAGCTGGGCGGCGTGGAAGCGCGCCTTGGAGGCGAGCTGGCCGGACCTCTTGGCCCGGAAGGAGAGTTCCGTGGTGAGGGAACGGTCGAAGACGACGATCGCTTCGGCGGTCATGGTGCCGTTCTTCGTGGCTCCGAACGACAACAGGTCGACACCGGCCCGCCAGGTCAGTTCGGCGGGGGTGGCGCCGAGGGCCGCGACGGCTCCGGCGAAGCGGGCGCCGTCCATGTGGAACCGCAGGCCCGGCTCCTTGACGACGGAGCCCAGCGTGCGGAGCTCGTCGAGGGTGTAGACGGCGCCGGTCTCGGTGGCCTGGGTGACGCTCACCACGGAGGGCTCCACGCTGTGCACGTCCCCGGCCTTGTTCCGTACGGCCGCCCGGAGTTCGGCCGCGTCGATCTTGGCGTCGTCGCCGCCGAGCGGGACGAGTTTCGCGCCGGCGGTGTAGAACTCCGGGGCCCCGCACTCGTCGTTGTTGATGTGGCTGTCGCGGTGGCACAGGACGCTGCCCCAGGGCGGGGTCAGTGCGGCCAGGCTCAGGGCGTTCGCGGCGGTGCCCGTGGAGACGATCAGGACGTCGACGTCACGTTCGAAGATCTCGCACAGCCGGCGGCGGACCTCGGCCGTGACGGTGTCGGACCCGTACGGCGACGCCTGTCCCGCGGCGGCCCGGACCACCGCGTCGACTATCTCCGGGGACGCGCCGGCGGCGTTGTCACTGCTGAACATCCGGGTGGCGGTCGTGGTGGCGGTGGTGGTGCTGTTGCTCATGCCGAGGGTCCTGACTTTCCGTTGACGGCGGGAGGTACGACGGTGGATGCGGGGGGCGGCGGCCCGGCCTCGGATGCGGTCACAAGGGGTCCTTGCCGGTGGCCTCCCGCGCCGGGTCGGCGGCGTGGATGAGCTGGCGCAGTGCCCCGTGGTAGACCTCGTGGTCGGTCAGGGCGGGCAGGATCGCCGCCACGTTGCCGGTCAGCGCCGGGTAGCCCGCCGGGTCGAGCGAGGCGAGGGCGGTGCGGGTCACCGTCCGGGTGGCCTCGGGATCGCGGTGGTCGACGAAACTCGCGCTGCCGAGGGTGAGCAGGTACATCCGCCGGTAGGCGGTGATCGCCTCCTCGGGGGTCATCCCGGCCGTCAGGCTGTCGGCGAGCTGCGGCTCGACGAGGCGGGCCAGCAGGTGCGGGCCGAGCCAGGGGCGGGCGCCCCGGAGCGCGACGAGGCCCGGATGCGCCGACAGCAGTCGGTACAGAGCGGTGAACCGTGCCTCGGTGGCCGTGGCCCAGGCCGTGCCCGGCTCGACGTCGGGCAGCCGGGCGGCCAGGTGGTCGGTGCACAGGTCCAGCAGCCCCGCCAGGTCGGTGCAACGACGCTGGAGGGACGCGAGGGAAATGCCCAGTCGAGCGGCCAGCGCGCGGAAGGTCAGCGCCTCGGGACCGGCCTCGTCGACCAGCGACAGGGCGCTCTCGGCGATGCGGTCGGGGGTCGCGCGGTCCAGGGACGGGGAGCTCCGGGGCATGCGTGTCAGCGTACGATACGACGTATCGGTGCGATCCGGCGGGCCCGTCGACCCGGCTGCCTGCACCGGATCGGCGGCACGGGGTGCGCACGGGCGGTGGTCAGGAGAAGAGGTCAGGAGAAGAGGGCGTCCAGGTCGGGCTTCTTGTCGTCGAAGAGGCCGTCCCGTTCACCGAGGGACGCCAGCTTCTCCAGGGAGGCGGTGTCGATGTCCGGGGGCCAGCTGGGCAGTGTGAGCTTCGTCAGGACATCGCCACTGATCTTGGTGTACGTGGTGAGGATCTGGCGTGCCTCGTCGGGATGGTCGGTGGCGTACCGCAGCGACTCGGTCATCGCCTCGGTGAACTTCTTCACCAGGCCGGGGTCCTTCTTCGCCAGCTCGGCCGAGGTGAAGTACGTCGCCACGGTGAGTTTCGGGTCCGTCTCGGCGAACGGCGACGCCACGACGCGTACCCCCTGCGCCTTGGCGACGGTCATCGCGGGCTCACCCATCCACGCGGCGTCCACGCGTCCGTCGTCCACAGCGGCAGGCATCTGGTCGAACGGTATCTCCACGAACTCGACCTCGGACGGGTCGCCGCCGGCCACCCGGACCGACTCGCGCACGGTGGTGTCCCCGATGTTGCGCAGCGTGTTCACCGCCACCGTGTGCCCGGCGAGGTCCTCGGCCGACTTGATCGAGCTGTCCTTCCTGACGCCCACGCCGGTGACGTCACCGCCGACCTTGCCGTTGGACGCCGCGCCGTTGACCACGGACTTGACCGGAACTCCCTTGACCTGGGCGACCATCAGCGACGTCGTGTTGCTGAAGCCGAACTGGAACTGGCCGCTCACCACACCGGGAATGATCGCCGCGCCACCCTGGGCGCTCACCATTTCGAGCTCGATGCCGCGGCTGCCGAAGAAGCCCTTCTTCTGCCCCAGATAGAGCGGGGCCACGTCGACGATCGGGATGATGCCGACCTTGACCCGTGTCGTCCCGTCCCCGCCCGAGGACGACGAACCGCCGTCCCCCGAGTCCGACGACCCGCATCCGGCCGCGGCGACGATCACGGACAGTACTGCGACAAGCCCCGGAATACGCCTTCGCATGGGCTCCTCCTGGCAGCAGGGGGGACAGACCAACACGGCTGAGCGGAAGGCGACTTGACGGGTCGGCGCTTCAGCTCGATGCACGTTGTGCATTTTCGTGACGGCTGAAATCTACAGAGCCAGGTTCGCGCTGTCAGTACTCCGGACAAGGGAGGATCGAGGGAAGGCCGCGGACGACCCGCTACGCCGTGAGGGCCCGCCGGGGCGTGCCCGCCGGCGACGACGTGCCCCGGTCCGTGCCTCGATCCGGGCCTCGCTCCGTGTTTCGATCGGGCCCTCGTTCGGTGCCCCGGTCCGTGCCCCGCTCGGTGGGGCGCGCCACGGGACGCACCACAGGGCGCACCGGGTACGTGGTCTTCGCCGGGTCGATCACCGGGTCCCCCAGCACGATGCGGCCCGCCGCGTGCAGTGCGTCGCACTCGTCGGTGGGCAGGGCCACGTAGCAGCCCCCGTACCCGGAGCCGGCCGTGGCGGCCTGCCAATAGCCGTATCTGCGGCGGCCGTTGGCGTGCACGGTCAGGCACACGGGGACGCGCTGCACGGTGATCAGACGCAGCACCTCGGCACCGCCGGGGCCGAGTGGCGCGGGCGTACCCGGGAGAGCTCGCAGCATGGTCAGCGCTCTCCGTTCGTGGCTCGCGGCACGGCACGGCGGTGGAGAGTGGGCGTCATGTGCGGGCGGCCTTTCGACGGACGGGTTCGATCGCGTATCGCCAGGAGCGATGACGTTGTCGCTGTTCTGCATTCTCGCTGCTCAGCATTCTTGCGGAGGGCACTGACAACGCGGCCGGAGCCGCACCGGGCCGCTCCCCGGTACCGCCCCTCAACGGCGGTCGGGCGGTGGCGGCGTGTGGTGGGCGCGGCCTTCCGCTTCGCCTTGGACGAAGGGGTCGTCGGCGGCGTCGTACACCCCCGCGTGATCGAAGAGCGCGTCGGCGATGCGCTCCCACTCCTCGACCTCCGCCTGCGCGATCAACGCCTCGTGTGCGGTGAGCGACTTGGTCCTGGCCGCCTTGCGGGCCTCGTCCAGCGCGTCCTTCGCCTCGTGGTGCCGCATTCCCGTGGCCGAGCGCCGTACCCGTGCCCAGGCTTCGCGCTCGCCCTCGGACGGCTCCGCCGCGTCCTCGGGCGATCTTGCCGCCTCGTCGCTCGTGTCGTCGATGCGGCCGGGCGCTCCGTCCTGCTCCACGCTCACTGCTCCACCTCGTTCGGTACCGCGCTGCATGCTTCGTTCAGCATGCTTCGTTCAGCGTCTTCGTCTGCCGCCGGCGTGAGCACCGCGCTTCGCACCGCGGGCATCAACCTGCATACCTGCCCAGACTACGCATTGTTGTCCCGGGAGGTGCGGCTGCGGGGGCGTCGCCTCAGGGCTCGCCGTTCGCCCTCGGTCCTGCCGCCCCACACGCCGATGCCCTGGCCCGTTTCGAGCGCCCAGTTCAGGCAGTCCTCGCGTACGGGACAGCGTCGGCAGACGGACTTGGCGTTCTCGATCTGCACGAGCGAGGGGCCCGTGCCGCCGATGGGGAAGAAGAGGTCGGGATCGACCGTGCGGCATTCCGCGTACTCGCGCCAGCCCTCCATGGGGCCTCCTTCGGTCGCAGGGGTGTGGTTCCTGGGGCTCGGTTCCCTTCGGGTCACCCCCGACCGCACCGGTGAAACAGGCGCACGGGTGACAAGATGGGCCTCCCCGGAGCGGCGTCCGGGACCTTCACCGACGGGACGCTTCACGGACACAAGGCTTCACGGACGGAACACTTCGGGGAATGGACAGGAGACATATGTCGCAGGAGCCGGTCGAGGTCTGGGAGCAGTTCGCGATCGCCGTGGCGGAAATGGCGCGGGATCTGCTGGCGCAGGACTCCGCCCAGGGCACCTTGGACCGCATCGTGGAGCACGCGACGGTCCTGATCAACGGGTGCGACGAAGCCGGCATCCTCACCGTACGCCAGGGCGAAGTGCATGCTCTTGCGGCGACGGGTGACCGGGTGCGTCTCGCGGACCGCATCCAGCAGGACCTGCAAGAAGGCCCCTGCTTCGACGCCGTGACGGACCGTCAGCAGATCTACACCATCGAGGATCTGCGGCAGCCGAGCAAGCAGTGGCCCCTCTTCGCCCCCGAGCTGAGGAAGCTGGGCATGGGGAGCATGATGGGTTTCCTCCTCTTCACCGAGGACGACAACCTCGGCGCCCTGAACGTGTACTCGCACACCCCGGGCACCTTCGACGAGACCGCCCGGCGCGCCGGCTGGGTCCTCGCCTCCCATGCGGCCGTGGCCTTCTCCGCGGCCCGTACGCATCAGCAGCTCAGCCATGCCCTGGAGACCCGGCACGAGATCGGCGAGGCCATGGGCATCCTCATGGAGCGCTACGGACTGGCCGAGGACGCCGCTTTCAAGGTGCTCAAGAAGACGTCACAGGACCGCAACGTCAAACTGCGTGAGATCGCCCGCCAGGTCTGCCGGACCGGCGAGAACCCCTCCTGACCGAGCGGACCGTCGTCAACACGGCGCCGCCGCCACGGTGGTGGCCGACAGGGTGACGGGCCAGGCCGGGCCGAACCGGGCCGATCCGAGTCTCTCCGGCCGGCGCCGAATGCGCGCCTTCGCGATCGCTCGGGTCTTTGCGGACATGCTTGTGGGTATGCCGGGCACTAGACGACCAACTTGCTTTCTATCTGAGGCGGCACCTGTGGTTTTCTCCGTGAACGCTCCCGAGGCAGTCGCTTCCGGCGTGGGAGTGACCGAGGTTGTCGGTGATCTGCCGTGGATCGAGGACGGGGGCAAGGTCGCTCCCCAGGACGCGCGGGTACTGTCCCGGCTGTTCCTGGACCGGCTGCGGGAGCTGGAAGAGGGCACCCATGAATACCAGTACGCCCGCAACACGCTGATCGAGATGAACCTGTCCCTGGTGCACTTCGCGGCCCGCCGGTTCCGCAGCCGGGGCGGCGGCGACATGGAGGATGTCATCCAGGTCGGCACCATCGGCCTGATCAAGGCCATCGACCGCTTCGACCTGACGCGCGAGGTCGAGTTCACCTCCTTCGCGATCCCCTACATCGTCGGCGAGATCAAGCGCTTCTTCCGGGACACCACCTGGGCCGTGCACGTCCCGCGGCGCCTCCAGGAACTGCGCGTGGCCCTCGCCAAGAGCAAGGAGACCCTCGCCGCAGCGCTGAACCGCCCGCCCACGGTCAGGGAACTCGCCACGCACCTGGACCTGTCCGAGGAGGAGATCATCGAAGGACTGGTGGCCGCCAACGGTTACGCCGCCGGCTCCATCGACACCCCCGGGGGCGACGACGACTCGACCGACGGCGGACCCAGGTACGCCGACACCCTGGGCGAGGAGGACCCGGCGATGGACCTCTTCGAGGACCTGCACACACTCGCCCCCCTCCTGCGGGAACTCGACGAACGCGAACGGACCATCATCGAGATGCGCTTCGGCCAGGAGATGACCCAGGCCGAGATCGGCCGCGAACTGAACCTCTCCCAGATGCACATCTCCCGCCTGCTCACCCGCACCCTCACCCGCCTGCGCACGGGACTCCTCGCCGCGTGAGACAGGCGCGCCCCATGTCTTCGTACAGTCACCTTGAAGGTTGAATTCGAGACATGGCTTCGCGCGGGTGGCCAGGTGTCTCCCGCGTACGCTCCTGCCTGCGCCTTTGCTGTCCACGGCGGCGCGTTGCGGGTCATCGAACAGTGGGAACGGTCCTGACTACTTCGGGATCATGGCCTGATGATGCGAGTAGCATCCGGGCCCAGCACCACACGATGACGAGGAGAGGTAACCGCCATGTCCGAAGTCGAATCGGCCGCCACCGAGCTCAAGAGCCAGTACGCCGCCCAGGTGTCCGCGGACCTCGATCGCAACACCAAGGAGCAGGAACGTATCGGCGCCGAAGTGGCCGCCCTTGAGGAGCAGTTGCGTGCGCTGCGCCACGACCAGACCTTGTTGGCGGAACTGCAGCGGGCACTGGGTGGCGACGGCTCCGCGCCCGCGCCTTCGGTACCGCGGCAGGCCACGGCGGCCAAGCGGAAGAAGGCCGCCACCACGAAGTCGGCGGCCAAGCCCGCGGCCACGAAGGCCGCCGGTTCCGGCGCCCCGAAGGCTGCCGCCGACTCGACCGCGGACAAGCCCGATGCCGCCAAGTCGGCCGCCGCCAAGCCCACGCTGGTCGAGCTCATCCGCGAACACCTCGGCCGGCAGTCCGAGCCGCGCTCGTCCGCCGAGGTCGCCACCGCGCTGGCCGAGGCCCACCCGGAGCGCGAGATCAAGCCCAAGGTCGTACGCACCACGGTGGAAGGGCTCGTCGCCAAGGGGCAGGTCCAGCGCACCAAGCAGGGCTCGTCCGTCTTCTACACGACGTCCAGGACCACTCCGGCCGACAAGGAGCAGTGACCCCACCCGCGCCGTGGTGTCCAGCGCGTCACCGCTGACCGGCGTGGCACGCATCCGCGCCGCGGGGCGAGCGGGACTTCGACCGCGCGATGGCCCGCTACGCGCCGGACGTCGAGGTGTTCCAGGTCAGCTCCGCGTCGAGACGGCGGATCTCCCCCTCGGCGTCCTCGTCCTCCCGGAACGCGCGCACCTCCACGGCACCGACGGCCGCCTCGACGGCTTCCTCGACGCTGTCGCACTCAAGGACGGCTCCTCCACCCCTGGTTCGACGGGTGCCGTGCCGAATCGACGCGCCCACAGCATCTCCTGTGCCACCCCGCGCTCCCCGAGGGCCGCTTGTCACCACCCCTGTACGCGCACTACTGTCGCCACGCCTTGGTGCTCGGGAAATCGGTGTGATGCCGGTGCGGCCCTCGCCACTGTGATCGGGAAGTCCGGCTCCAGCCCTCACGGGCAGCCACTGGGTCCTCGGACCCGGGAAGGCGGAGCAGGGGTGGTCCTACCCGTAAGCCAGGAGACCGGCCAAGGCGCGTCAACCATCCACGAGGTGTTGGAGAGGGTCTGCCGAGCCATGCACATTGCCGAGGGTTTCCTTCCTCCGGCGCACGCGGTCGCCTGGGGCATCGCGTCGGCGCCGTTCGTCGTCCACGGAGTCCGGTCGCTCACCCGTGAGGTCAGAGAACATCCCGAGAGCACACTGCTCATCGGGGCGTCCGGGGCTTTCACATTCGTCCTCTCCGCGCTGAAACTGCCGTCCGTGACGGGCAGTTGCTCGCACCCGACCGGCACGGGACTGGGCGCCATCCTGTTCCGGCCGCCGGTCATGGCGGTGCTGGGCACCATCACCCTGCTCTTCCAGGCACTGCTGCTCGCGCACGGCGGCCTCACCACACTGGGCGCCAATGTCTTCTCGATGGCGATCGTCGGACCGTGGGCCGGGTACGGGATCTACCGGCTGCTCCGGCGGCTCGACGTGCCGTTGATGGTCGCGGTGTTCTTCGGCGCGTTCGTCGCCGACCTGTCCACCTACTGCGTCACCAGCGTGCAGCTGGCGCTCGCGTTCCCCGACCCGAGCAGCGGATTCCTGGGCGCGCTCGGCAAGTTCGGCTCGATCTTCGCCGTCACGCAGATCCCGCTCGCGGTGAGCGAGGGGCTGCTGACCGTCCTCGTGATGCGGCTGCTGGTGCAGTCGAGCAAGGGCGAACTGACCCGGCTCGGCGTGTTCCTCGCCAGGAAGCAGTCCGGGACCCGGACGGCCGAGTCCGCCGAGACCACCGCGGCGACCAAGACCTCCGAAACGACCGAGACGGTGGTCCGATGAGCCGTAACGCGAAGATCAACGCCGTGCTGCTGTTCGTCGTGGCCGCGCTCGCCGTACTGCCGCTGGCCTTCGGCCTGGGCGACCACAAGAAGGAGCCGTTCACGGGCTCCGACACGGAGGCGGAGACCGCGATCACCGAGATCGAGCCGGACTACGAGCCGTGGTTCTCGCCCCTGTACGAGCCGCCGTCCGGTGAGATCGAGTCGGCGCTGTTCGCCCTCCAGGCCGCCCTCGGCGCGGGCGTCCTCGCCTACTACTTCGGTCTGCGCCGGGGGCGGCGACAGGGCGAACTGCGTGGTTCGGCACGGCGGGACGACGGTCAGGGCCCGCCGCCCGCCGCGGCCGGTGGTACGGGCGGTGCCGGCGGTACAAGCGGTGCCGGTGGGTCCGCGGCCGGACGGGCCTGAGTCTTCGTGCTGCCGATCGACGCGGCGGCGCACAGCAGCCGCTGGCGCCACCGCCACCCCGTGGACAAGGCCGTGCTCGGCCTCGGCCTGACCGTGCTGGCGATCTCGCTCCCGCCCTGGCCGGGCGCCGCCCTGGTACTGGTGACGGCCCTCGTCGTGATGCTGGGCCCGGCCGCCGTACCGGGGCGCCGGCTCTGGCGCGCCTACCGGGTGCCGCTGGGTTTCTGCGTGACCGGGGCACTTCCGCTGCTCCTCCAGGTCGGCGGTCCCGACGGGTTCGTGACCCTGGCCGCGGGCGGGCCGACGCGCGCCGGCGAACTGCTGCTGCGCACCTCCGCCGCCTCCCTCGGAGTGCTCCTGTTCGCGTTCACCACCCCCATGTCCGACCTGCTCCCCCGCCTGGTGAACGCCGGAGTGCCCGCGCCGGTCGTCGACGTCGCCCTGGTGACGTACCGGATGAGCTTCCTGCTCCTCGACTCGGTACGCCGTATCAGGGAGGCGCAGGCCGCCCGGCTCGGGCACACCACACGTGCCGCCACCTGGCGCTCCCTGGCCGGGCTCGGCGCGACCGCCTTCATTCGGGCCTTCGACCGGGCGACGCGGCTGCAGGCGGGGCTCGCCGGGCGCGGTTACGACGGCACGCTGCGCGTCCTGGTACCGGAGGCCCGGGTCTCCGCGCGTTTCACGCTCGCCGCCGGCGCGCTGCTCGCGGCCGTGGCCGCACTCACCTTCGTACTGGAAAGGGCGCTGCGATGAACGAGCCCGTGCTGGTCGCCCTGCGGGGCGCGTCGTACGCGTACGAGGACGGCCCGGCCGTGCTCAGCGGCCTCGACTTCGAGGTGCGGGCGGGACGCGCGCTCGCCCTGCTCGGCCGCAACGGCAGCGGCAAGACCACGCTGATGCGGCTGCTCAGCGGCGGACTCCGGCCGCGCGCCGGACAGTTGACCGTCGAGGGCCGGCCGGTCCGGTACGACCGCAAGGGCCTGACCCTGCTGCGTACGACCGTCCAGCTGGTGGTCCAGGATCCGGACGACCAGCTGTTCGCCGCGTCCGTCGCCCAGGACGTGTCGTTCGGGCCGCTGAACCTCGGCCTGCCCGACACCGAGGTACGGGCCCGGGTGGACGAGTCGCTCGCCGCGCTGGACATCTCGGCGCTGGCCGACCGGCCCACCCATCTGCTCTCCTACGGCCAGCGCAAACGGACCGCGATCGCGGGCGCGGTGGCGATGCGGCCGCGTGTCCTGATCCTCGACGAACCGACCGCGGGGCTCGACCCGGACGGCCAGGAGCGGCTGCTCGCGACCCTCGACGGGCTGCGCGAGAGCGGCACCACCGTGGTGATGGCGACGCACGACGTGGACCTCGCCCTGCGCTGGGCCGACGACGCGGCGCTCCTCACCCCGGCCGGAGCGGTCACCGGCCCGGCGGCCCCGACCCTGGCCCGTACGGACCTCCTGGAGCAGGCGGGACTGCGCCTGCCCTGGGGCGTCGCGGTAGCTGAACTCCTGCGGGTCCAGGACTTGTTGACCGGCCCGCACCCCGGCCCGCGTACCGCGGACGAACTGGCTGCCCTGACCTCACGGCAGTCCGCTCCCCCGGTACCGGCCGAGGGCTGACAGCCCGGCCCGCGGCGCCATTTATCACGGTTTCGTGGAGAAAAAAGTTGTCTCCACCCACTCAACACGGATCTTTCACGACATGGTTAAACTCCGATGTCTTGCACATATCCGGAGGGGGAATTTTTCATGGGTAAGCACCCAGTCATAGCCGCGGCCGTCACCGCGGTCACCGTCGGCGCGCTGGCTGTCGCCGCCGCCGCGCCGGCCCAGGCGGCCGAGTACCACTCGGCGCTGAAGATCCGCGGCGTGCAGTACGACGCGCCCGGCAGCGACTCCAACAGATGTTCCGGGGGGAACACGGACGAGGAGTATGTGACGATCAAGAACTACTCGTCCTCGGCGACCATCAACCTCAAGAACTACCTGGTGAAGGACGCCGCGGGCAATCGTTTCCGCTTCACCGCGAATCACTATCTCCAGCCCGGCGACTACGTGAAGCTGCGCGGCGGCAACGGCTCCGACTCGGACAGCCGGAACGTCGTCTACCGCGACAACTGCAACTTCATGTGGAACAACAGCGGCGACACGATCTACCTCGACAAGCCCTCCGGCAGCCGTTCCGACGTGCACGCCTACACGAAGCGTGGCTCCGACCCCGACAACAACGGCTACATCCGTTTCCACAACTGATCGGCAGCTGACGGGGCCGCGGGTGTGTCGTCCGGCGTTCAGGCCGTGGCGGCCTCGCGCTCGCGGTCCGTCAGTGGTGGGCCCGCGAGATGGGGCTTCTTGCGCCCGAAGCAGACCAGGGCGAGCATGTCGGGCATGAGCAGCCTGGCAGGTGGCTTCTCCATGCTCATCACGTCCAGCAGGATGCGCAGGGCGCGGGGGTTGCGCGAACCGGTGTCGACGGCCCGGTCCACGAAGGCGGCAAGAGCCCTTTCCAGCCGCGTGGGGGGCTCGTCGCTCGCGCCGGGGTAGAACACGTCCTGGCCCACGGCCAGGCTCCAGGCGTTCTCGACCGGACGTGCCGCGCTCTTCTGGATGCGCCGGGCCGTACCGGGGGCGCGCAGGTCCTGCCTTTCCAGGATGTGGCGCAGCGCGACGACGCTCTGCGCGGCGGCGCTCAACCCGTGCCCGTAGACGGGGTTGTAGCTGCCGACCGCCTCGCCGAGAACGGCGAAACCGTCGGGCCAGCGGGCGGCCTTCTCGTAGTAGCGGCGCCTGTTGGCCGTGCTGCGGGTCGTGACGACGTCCGTCTCGGGTTCGGCGCCGGCGAGGAGCTCACCGATGACGGGGTGCGGCAGACCGAGTGCGAACGGCACGAACGCGTCGTTGTCCGCGCTCGGCCTGCCTCCCCTGGTTCCGGCCAGCGTGACCAGCCACCGGCCGCCCTCGATGGGGGCGATGATGCCGCCCCTGCCGGGATTCCGCCGGGGGTCGGCCTGGACGTTGACGATCGGAAAGCCTTCGGCGGCCGTGCCGGGGGCGCGATAGATCCGGCTGGCGTAACCGAAGCCGGCGTCGACCGTACGCTCCGCCACCGGTGGGAGTCCGAGGTCCCGCAGCCAGGCGGGAGCGCGGCTGCCCCGCCCGCCGGCGTCGATCACCAGGTCGGCGGGAAGGGCGCTTTCGACGTCCGCCGACCGGATGCGGACTCCGGTCACGCGGCCGGCACCGCCTTCCAGGGACAGCAGTTCGGTCTCCTGTCGCAGGGTGATGCGGTGGCTTTTCAGCACTCGGGCGCGGATCACCGCGTCGAGCAGGTCCCGGCTGCACAGAAGGCTCAGGTGGCCGGCGTGGTTGAAGCGCCGGAACCACTGGCCCGAGGGGGCCTTGGACACCAGGCCGGCCATGACGGGGATCATCCGGGCGCCCCGGTCGACGAGTTGGCCGACGACGCCCGGCAGGAGGTCGTCGAGGGCCTTGACGCCACCGGACCACAGGATGTGTGCGTGCCGGGCCTGCGGAAGGCCCTTGCGGGGCCGGGGCCCGTCCGGCAGGAGGTCCCGCTCGACGATCGTGACGTCCGCGTGGTCGGCGAGCACCGAGGCGGCGAGCATGCCCGTCATGCCCCCTCCGACGACGATCGCACTGCGCCCGGTGGTGGAGTTCGTGTCAGGCATGGGTGTTGGCCCTCTCTGTCGACCGCCGTCGGTGCGTGGCTGCGGGCACGCGGGTCGCGCGGGTGGGCGATCGCTGCTCGGAGCCCGGAGCCGGGACTTCTTCGGTCCGGCCCTCCCCCTGATCGAACCATGATCGCGTCAGGAGGTCATCAGGGCCTCCGGTATGCCAAGTGGGCGCGCGAGGCGTTCTGTTGACTGGGTATCAGGTGTGGCGGCCCGGCAACCGGCCTCAGTCGTGGCGTACTTTCTGCCGGGCAGCGTGCCGGCGGGCCTCCGCGACGACCGGCGAGCGGGACAGGGCCCGAGCCAGCTCCACCATCAGGTGCGGCTTCGTTACCGACCGCAGCCGGCCGACGTCCGACGGGATCTCCGCGTCCTGGCCCGTGCCGAGCCGCGCCCTGGCCGCCGCGAGCATGGCCGCCTCGGCGACGATCTCCAGGTGGGCCGGTCCCGCCCGCTCGCCCGGTGAGACCGCCTGTGCGCGCAGCGCCGAGCAGGCGGCCCGGTGGACCTCGTTGTCGAGGTAGGGCGAGCACACCAGGACACCGTCCAGGATCGTGATCTCCTGCCGTACCAGGCGCACCACGGGCAGGTCCCACCAGTGGGTGTCGGCCACCGGTACCCGCAGGTCGCGCATCTCCAGCCAGAGCGGTCTGAGCAGGCGGCACCGCCGCCAGGCCCGGAAGTTGTCCGCGGTCGCGGGGCCGACGCGCGGCAGCGCGAAGCCGGCGGCGACGGTGACGCCCGCCGCGGCCACCAGGGGCGGCGAGACGCTCGTGGAGAGGAAGTCCCAGTCGTGGCCGGCCAGGCGGGCGCCGATGGCCAGGTACTTGGCGATCTGGTACGACAGGTCGAGCAGCACGCCGACGACGATCAGCGTCAGGCCCTGGCGGGTGAGGCCCCGTACCTTCCGCAGCCATGCCAGGCACATGACCGCGAGGGCGGCGGTGGCCGCGGTGTGGAACATCAGGTACAGCAGGATCATTTCCCGCATGTACGGCGTGTTGGCGTAGTAGGTGTCCAGGTCCCGGGTCCGTTGCACGGGCACGTCGGACAGGGCGAAGAGGGTGACGATCCCGATGATCACCAGCCCGTAGACGCACACCACCCGGCGGGACGCGCGGGCGACCCGCTCGGGTTTCCCGCCTCTCCAGGCGATCATCAGGACGAGGTAGCAGGCGCTGAGCGCGGACATCCCCGAATAGACCAGCGGCGCCGAGAAGTTGGTGATGCCGGTGAGCCCGTTGACGACGCCGATGGTGGGGGGCGCGGACAGGATGCACACGAGGGCGCCGATGAGCAGCACGGAGATGCTCGCGGCCATCAGCGGGTCACGCCACTCCCCTCTCATGGCCGGCAGGTTGAGGACCGCGGTGACGAGAAGGATCACGCCTGGGATGTAGAGGACGGCGTCCACGCTTCACCGGCCTTCCGCGGCCGGGGAAGGCCGGTGCTCGGGCGGTGCTGAGCGGCAGGGTGAAGGTGGTTCATGTGGGGGACTTCTCGCCGTCCTCGGCCGGGGAGGCGGCAGGGCTCACGCGGGCCTCGTCGTCCTCCGCCGGGGATGTGGCGAGGCCCGCGCGGGCAGCCGCGACGATCGGGGACGTGCGCAGCGCGGCCGATACGCCCACGGGGGCGGTGCGCACCGCGCTGATCTCGGAGTGGTCGGGAAGGAGGCGGGAGCCGACGGGCAGGCCCCGGCGGACGGCCCGGACGGCGGCGGCGACCATCGCCGCGTGACCGATCCTGTCGGCCTCGTCGCCGGTGTGGCCCTCGGCGAGCGCCGCGCTCCGCGCGCGGGTACGGACCTCGGTGTCGAACCACGGTGCCACGAGGCTCAGCCCGTCCTGGACGCCCGCCTCGCGCTGGGTGAGGCGTACCCGGGGCGACGAGTACCACGGGATGGGGCCGGCGAGCGGCGTCCGGGGCGAGGCGCCCCCCAGTTCGCGCCACAGTGGGCCGAGCTTCCGGTAGGTCGTCGCCGCCCGCCAGTTGTAGACCACCCAGGGGCCCACCAGGGGCAGCAGGAATCCGACGGTGGCGCAGGGCGCGGACATCGCGGAGAGCGCGGGCGCCAGGGTCGTACTGAGGGCTCCCCAGTCCTGACCGGCCCAGCACGCCGCGACCGCGGCCATTTTGAGGCCGCTGAAGGCGAGGTTCAGCAGCCAGCCCACGACGAGGATCCACAGGCCTGCCCGCAGCCACCCGCTGACCTGGAGTGCCCAGCGCCAGCACAGCACCGTCGTGACGAGCGCTGCGGTCATGTGGGCGACCAGGTACAGGACGATCATCTCGCGGATGAACGGGGTCGTCGCGTAGTAGGTGTCGAAGTCGGTGTGCCGGTCCACCGGGGCGTCACCGAGCACGAAGAGGACCACGAGCATGACGACGACCAGGGCGTACCCGGCCTGCCAGCGCCGCGAGACGCGCCGCACGTACGCGGGCGGGCCCCCACGCCAGTGGACGATGAGCAGCAGGCAGGCGGCGCTGAAGGCGCTGATGATGCCGTACACCAGAGGGCTGGAGAAGTTGGCTGTGCCGGTGGCCTCGTTGACGGCGTCGATCGTGGGCGGAGCCGCGAAGAAGAACCCGGCGCCGCCGAGAGCGATCACCAGGCAGACGGACCGTACGAGCGGGTCGCGCCAGTCCTTCACCAGGCCCGGCAGTTTGACGGCCAGGCCGACCAGTGTGGCGACGGCCGGGGTGTAGTAGTCCGATGAGTTCACTGCTCAGACCTGTGGCCGGCGCTGTCCGAGCGACGCACCGATGCGGCCTGCGATCCGGCCCCGGTCCATGGCCGCACTGTCGGGTTCGCCCTCCAGCCGGCCGCGGAACCGGGTGACGGCCAGCAGGCCGAACCGCTCGGCGTCCGCCTCCTCGCGCCGGTCGAACTCGGTGCGGGCGGCCACCTTGCGGGCCGGCTCCTGGAGTTCGGGGAGTTCGGCGCCGGTCGAGAGCATCCGGGCCGCCACCGCCTTGCCCACGACGTGGTTGCCGCAGTCTCCCTTGAGCATGTGCCAGACCTCGTGGAAGAAGATCGCCAACTGGTGCAGGGGCGTCGCCCGCTTGTCCACCACGATGAGGTCGTAGGCGGGGAGGTCGAGCCACAGTCCGCTGGCGGTGTGGTGCGGGAACTCCTCCTTCACGAGCCGGACCTCACGGCCTCTCAGCTCGCTCACGGCCGTGATCAGCGCGGCGAACAGCGCGTCCGGATCCGCCGGCGTGGGAAGAGTCAGCCTGTCGGCCAGCTGACCGATCAGGTTCCGCATCTCTCTGGCTCTGCTTGTGCGCACCGCTCTCCCCGTGAACCTCAGCACGGGCACCGTCGCGCGGCGTCCGCCGAATCCCAACTGACCACCGGCACGGGCTCCAGCGCGCCCCACTCGGTAGGCAAATATGTCAAACGAGAGCCGTGTCGGCCACACCTGAATCCAAGAAGTGCCCGGAGGGAGGCGAGCAGAAATACCGAACAAGCCCGACATGCACGAGTCTGGTCCTGGCGCATTCGTTGCGCTCATCTCCGCCTTTCGGGCAGGTCTTGATCCAGTCACTCGTCGGCCGGGGCGTTTCTTCGGCCGGTCGCGGCGTGCACGCGTGTACGCAAAGGGCGGTCGAACCTGCCTTCACAGGTCCGACCGCCCTCAGTGGGATGCGTAGAACAGTGCCGCTACTTCGACCGACTGGCGATGCGGCGCAGGAGCACGAAGCCGGCGATCACCAGCAGCCCGCCGGCCGCGGCCGGCCACAGGCTCGTACCGGTGTCCGCCAGTCCACCCGTGACCGTCTGCGGTTCGGCCAGGCCGCCCGCGTCCGAGGGTTCGGGGCCGGGTACGGCGCCGGCGGCGTCCGAGCCGTCTGCCGAGCCGGCCGCGTCGCTCTTGACGGCTGACGGGGAGGTGTCGGCCTTGGGCTGTGCGTCGTTCTTGCCCTTGTCCGCGCCGCCCGCCGCCTCGGTCTCCTGGGTGCTGCTGACCGTGGGCTCCGGCGCGTTCTCGTCGCCGTTGTCCGCCGGGTCGTCGGACTGCTCGCCGCCGCCCGGCTGCTCGGTCGCGGGCTGATCGTTGTCGCCTGTCGGGTCCGGAGCAGGCGTCGTCGGCGGTTTGGTCGGCTCCTCGCCGCCACCGCCACCGCCGTTGCCGCCTCCACCGTTGCCGCCGCCGTTGCCGCCGTCCGCGGAGTCACACTTGCGGCCCTCGTTGATGCAGTCCACCATCTCCGCCATCAGCGCCTCGTCGAAGACGTTGACGAAGTCGCCGTGGTCGGTGACCGGCTTGTGGAGCTGCTCGGGGAAGGAGTCGACCGCGAACAGCGGCTTCGTCTTGCCGCCGTCGGCCACGCTGGGCGCGTCGATGTCGTAGACGATGCGCTGCACCAGCTGCGGGATGGCACGGAAGTCGCCCGCGCAGGCGCCGTTGGCGTCGGCGAAGGCCATGTGCGTGCGGTGGTTGGCACTGTCGATGTTCCGGCCGTCCCAGCAGCTCTGGAACTTGAAGGTGCGGACCACGTCACTGCCCTGGGGGCAGAGCGGGTACTTGTCCTTCAGCTGCCGGTTCTCGAAGCCGGTGCAGCTCCAGGACGCGTTGGCGTTGGCGGGGCCGTTGACGAACGACTTGGCGTCGCCGGTGATGATGCGCAGCAGCTTCGGCATGGCCGTGACCTCGCCGCGCGGACTGCCCACGAAGTTCAGCGTGACCTGCTTGGGCGTGACGATCTCACCGGCGTTGCCCTCGATGCCGCCGCCGGGAGAGGCCGCGTCCTTCTCGTCGGTGCCGTTCTGCAGCCGCACCACGGGCCAGTAGTACGAGGACTTGTCGCCCTCGTTCGCACAGCTCGTCTCGGCGTTGGTCAGGTCCTCGTCGCTCGCGAAGGCGTCGTTGGACTGGTTGCCGACGTAGTCGTGGAAGTGGTGGGCCCCGTTGGTGACACCGGGGGCCGCGATGATGTTGTCGGAGTTGAACAGTCCTTCGGCGTTCACACCACAGCTGGTGGTGAAGGAACCCTTGGAGGCGCCGTCCTGGGCACTCGGCTTCGGCACATTGGGCTGAACGCTCTTGATGTCCGCGAAGTCGGCGACCACGGGACCGTTCCCGGTCTGACCGCCGTTGCCGCCCTGCTGGTCGCCCTGGTCCTGACCGTCGCCCTGGTCCTGGCCGTCCTGGTTGTCGGCGTTGCCGGCGTCATCGGCGTTGCCGTTGTCGCCCTGGCCCTCGCCGTTCTCCTCGCCGTCCTGCCCGTTCGCCGGCTCGTCCTGGTTGCCGGAGGCGCGCAGGATGCAGGGCGCGAACGCGTCGAGGCCCTCCGGGCGGTCCCCCACGGCGTCGATGGCTGCCACGATCCGATCGATCGCCGCCGCTCGCTTGTCCTTGAGCGGGTTCATGATCGAGTTGTCGGCGAAGGCCGCGTCCTGCTTGATCGCCTCCGCTGAGCTCTGCAGTCGCTGATAGGCCTCGGCGATCTGCTTGTCCAGGAGGGCGAGTTCCTTGTCGACCTGCGTCTTGGCGCCGTCCGGCACCGCCGCCAGCTCACTGCCGACATCCGGGCAGTCGATCGTGGCGGCACCCGAGGCAAGGACCTGGTTGGTCCGGTTCTCGCCCGAGGTGCTCTCGGAGGCCGTGGCGTAGACGTTCGCCGCTACCAGCCCACCTCCTCCCAGCATCAGCGCGACCGCCCCTATGGTCGCGCGTCGTGCGCCTGTTGGGCGTCTGCGCGTGTTGCGTACCAAGGATCTACTCCTACGCTTCTGTTGCCGACCGGCATGGCAATCCCCCGCCTCATACGGAGATGAAGCTCCGAGTGTTCAAACGCCTCTCGGATTCATAGAAACCTCTCATGAACCAGACGTTTGCGCGGCCCGTGTCCGGGCAATCACGTTTTCCTGCCGTCTGGTTGGGGACGTGCCGATCCGACGCACTCTGCGACGCCAGGGCGCGCGTGCGTCACCAGCGCACCGGCAGCTCCCGTACGCCCCTGATCAGCAGCCCCGGGATCCACGGCAGCCCGGTCTCGTCCGCGTCCTGTGCGAGGTCCGGGCAGCGTGCCAGGAGCGTGCGGATCGCGATACGGCCCTCCAGCCGGGCCAGCGGGGCTCCCAGGCAGTAGTGCAGGCCGTGGCCGAACGCGATGTGGCCGCGGGCGTCACGCCGGATGTCGAAGCTGTCGGGGTGCTGGAAGCGCTCGGCGTCGCGGTCGGCGTCGGCCATGGCGATCAGGACGGTGGAACCCGCCGGAACGGTCACCGCGCCCATCTCCACGTCCGTCAGGGCGAGACGGTCCGTGCACGTCTCCACCGGGCCGTCGTAGCGCAGCATCTCCTCGATCGCTCCGTCGAGGAGCCCGGTGCCGGCGCGCAGCGCGGCGAGTTGGTCGGGGTGTGCGAACAGGGCCCGCATGCCGTTGCCGATGAGGTTGACCGTCGTCTCGTGGCCGGCGATGAGCAACAGCACCGACATGCCGATGAGTTCGTCCGGGGAGAGCCGGTCGCCGCCCTCGTCGACGGCGTGGATCATCGCACTCAGCAGATCATCGGCATGCTGTGCCCGCTTGGCCGCGACCAGTTCGGCGAGGTAGGCCGCCATCGCGTCGTAGGCCGCCGACTCCGCCTCCGGACTCGTACGGGCCACCATCTCGTTGGACCAGCCGCGGAAGGCGTCCCGGTCGAGTGTGGGGACGCCGAGCAGTTCACAGATGACGGTCATCGGCAGCGGGAACGCGAAGGAGGCGACCAGATCGGCCCGCCGCTCCTTCGCCACCAGCATCGTGTCCAGCAGTTCGTCGGCGATCTCCTGGACACGCGGGGCCAGGGTGTCGACCCGGCGCGGCGTGAACTCCTTGGCCACCAGCCGCCGCAGCCGGGTGTGGTCCGGCGGGTCCGACATCAGCATGTGGGCGAGGGCGGGCTGGTCCGCCCTGGTGTTGATGATCTGCCCCATGGTCCCGGACTTGCGCCAGTCCCGGCTCAGCCGGGGGTCGGTGAAGGCGGTGCGGCACGCCTCATGGCCGACGACGAGCCACACCTCCTCGCCGCCGGGATCGAGCACCCGGTGCACCGGTCCTGCGGCGCGGAGCTCGGCGTAGACGGGATAGGGATCGCGGGTGAAGCTCGCTCCGAGCTTCCGCAGATCGACAACAGGCCCTGCTTGCACGGTGTTTCCCCCATTCGACTTGTTTCCCCCGTGCCACGCTTCTTCCGCTGGATTGGTCGCCCGAACGGCACGCTAACCGGGCCCTGCCACCGGGCCAACGGGTTCTTCGGACACGTATGCCGCCCCCGTGGCCGTTCAGGGCAGGGGTTCGGTGTTCAGGACAGGGGCTCCGCCGAGGGCGGCGCGGGTGTCTGGTAGCCGCCGCTGGCCAGCATCCGTACCTCCCCCGCCTGACTGATCTCGGCCCGCAGGATGCCCGTGGGATCGCAGTAGACGGGGTTGCCGCCCGGCCCGAGGGAGGCGGTCCGCTCGACGACCACCTCGTCCGTGGCGGCGCCGCCATCGCTCGAACGCCCATGGGTGAAGGTGAGCCGGTACCGGTCCGGGGTTTGCATGACGGCCTCCGTGCACGCTCTGGCCCTGTCGCGGACTACACGCGACTACACGCGAATGCAGACGAACGACTACGAACGATGGTGAACGACGACGAACGACGACTTATAAAGACTTACGACGGCGAATGCATCCACTTCCATGATGCGGCCGAATCACACCGCCGGCAGATCGTCCCTGGTTCCGGCCGACCGCGCCGGGCCGGCGTCACCCATCGGTCCGTGACCTGCCCCGGCCCACTTCCGGTCGTTTCCGACCACTTTCCGACCGATTCGCTGCACTGCGCTGCGCCACACGGGGTAGATCTTCACCCGTCGTACCAGGGGCGCCCCTCGCCTCATGACTCCCGGCAGTGTAGACATGGGCCTATGGTCCGACTCTTGGGTCGATCCTGGGCCCGGTCGACCTCCCGCCGCGACGCTCTGCGCGCACGGCGCAGACACGCACTTGGCGGACGCACCGTCGCGGGCCAGGTCTTCGTGCTCCAAGTGGCGATCGTGCTGCTCCTGGTCGCGGTCGCGGTCGTCGCGCTGGTCCTCCAGGTACGCCACGACAGCACGGAGGAGGCACGGAACCGCTCCCTCGCCGTCGCCGAGGCGTTCGCCAACGCTCCGGGCACCCGCGAGGCGCTCAGTGCCTCCGATCCCACGGCGGTGCTCCAGCCGCGCGCCGAGGCGGCCCGGGTGGGGTCCAAGGTCGACTTCGTCGTGGTGATGAACACCGACGGCATCCGCTACACCCACCCCGAGCGGGACCGGATCGGCAAGAAGTTCATCGGGACGCTCGGCCCCGCGCTGGCCGGCAAGCCCTTCACCGAGGAGATCACGGGAACCATAGGGCCGCTGGTGCAGGCCGTGGTGCCCGTCAAGGCGGACGACGGGTCGGTCGTGGGCCTGGTGTCGGCGGGCATCACGACCGAGAAGGTGGGAGGTGTCGGGGACCGCCAGCTGCCGCTCCTCCTGGCCGCCGCGGCCGCCGCCCTGGTCCTGGCCCTGGTGGGGACGGCACTGGTGAGCAGGCGGCTGCTGCACCAGACCCATGGCCTGGGACCGTTCGAGATGACACGGATGTACGAACACCACGACGCGGTCCTGCACGCCGTCCGCGAAGGGGTCCTCATCGTCGGCGGCGAGGGCCGGCTGCTGCTCGCCAACGACGAGGCCCACCGCCTGCTGGACCTCCCCCAGGACGCCGAGGGGCGGCACGCCCTCGAACTGGGCCTGGACAAGGACACCGCCGAGCTGCTGGCCTCGGGGCGGGTCGTCACGGACGAGGTGCGCCTCGTCGGTGACCGGCTGCTGGCGATCAACCAACGGCCCACGGACCTCAAGGGCGGCCCGGCCGGCAGTGTCGCGACGCTCCGCGACTCGACCGAACTGCGTGCGCTGTCCGGCAGGGCCGAGGTGGCCAGGGAGCGCCTCAGATTCCTGTACGACGCCGGGGTGGGCATCGGCACGACCCTGGACGTGACCCGTACGGCCGAGGAACTGACGGAGGCGGCCGTCCCGCGCTTCGCGGACTTCGCCGCGGTCGATCTGGCAGAGACCGTGCTGAGCGGCGAGGAGCCCGACGCGCAGACCCCGCTGCGCCGTGCGGCGCTCAACGGAATCCTCAAGGACGCACCCTTGTATCCCGTGGGCGAGCGGATCGGATTCGCCGCCTCCACCCCACAGGCGCACAGCCTCGGCACCGGTGAGGCCGTGGTCGCGCCGGACCTCGGGAACGCCCATGGCTGGCTCGCCGATGACAGCGAGCGCGCCACCGAGGTCGTGGAGTACGGAATGCACTCGCTGCTCACGGTCCCCCTGCGGGCGGGGCCCCTGGTGATGGGCGTGGCGCACTTCTGGCGCTCCGAGAACCCGGAACCGTTCGACGAGGACGAGCTGGCTCTCGCCGAAGAGCTGGTCGCCCGTGCGGCGGTCTCCATCGACAACGCGCGCCGCTACACGCGCGAGCACACCATGGCCGAGGCACTGCAGCGCAGTCTGCTGCCCCGCAACCTGCCCGAGCAGGGCGCCCTGGACATCGCCTACCGCTACCTTCCCGCCCAGGCGGGGGTGGGCGGCGACTGGTTCGACGTGCTGCCCCTGTCCGGTGCCCGGGTCGCACTGGTCGTGGGCGACGTCGTGGGTCACGGGCTGCACGCGGCGGCCACGATGGGGCGCCTGCGGACCGCGGTCCACAACTTCTCCGCCCTGGACCTGCCGCCCGACGAGCTGCTGGGTCTCCTCGACGAGCTGGTCGCCCGTATCGACCAGGACGAGGCGACGGACGACGGCAGCGCCGCGATCACCGGCGCCACCTGCCTGTACGCCGTCTACGACCCGACCACCCGGCGGTGCTCCGTCGCCCGGGCCGGCCATCCGCCGCCGGCGGTGGTCCGCCCGGACGGCAGCGTCGACTTCCCCGAGGTGCCCGCCGGGCTGCCGCTCGGTGTCGGCGGTCTCCCCTTCGAGACGGCCGAGCTGGAGCTGGCGGAGGACAGCAGGCTGGTCCTCTACACGGACGGGCTGGTCGAGGACCGGGAACGGGACATCGACGTGGGCCTCGAACTCCTGCGCAGCGCCCTGACCGGGGCCGGGCGGTCCCCCGGGGACACCTGTCAGGCCGTCCTCGACGCCCTGCTTCCGTCCCGCCCGAGCGACGACATCGCCCTGATCGTCGCGGGCACCCGGGCGCTCGGTCCCGACCGCGTCGCCGAGTGGCGGGTACCGTCCGACCCGGCGGCCGTCGGCGAGGTACGTGGCTCGGTCGCCCGGCAGCTGACGGAGTGGGACCTGGACGACATGGCGTTCACGACGGAGCTGATCCTCAGCGAGCTGGTCACCAACGCGATCCGGTACGGCCAAGGCCCCATCCAGGTCCGCATGCTGCTCGACCGCAGCCTGATCTGCGAGGTCTTCGACGGCAGCAACACCTCACCGCATCTGCGGTACGCCGCGACGACGGACGAGGGCGGGCGCGGTCTGTTCCTCGTCGCACAGCTCACCGACCGCTGGGGCACCCGGTACACCCCCGCGGGCAAGGTCATCTGGACCGAACAGCCACTCCCCTGAGCCACTCCTCGGCCGGCGCCTCAGCGGGTGCCGTTCCCCTGGAGACGCTCAAGGTCGCCGGGGCGTACCTGAATGACGAGCAGGGCGACCAGGGCCGCGAGGACGGCGAAGACCGCGGCGACGATGAAGGCGGTCGAGATGCCCGACGTCAGCACCTGGTCGCTCCACGGCGACGGCAGCGTGCCGGTTCTGCGGAACTCCGAGCGCTGGGCGTCGGTCGCCTCCGCCATGAACCGGCGGACCTGGTCGGTGGCTTCGTTGCGACTGGCCGTGCCGTAGACGGTGACCAGTACGGACAGGCCCAGTGAACCGCCCACCTGCTGCGTGGCGTTGAGGATTCCGGAGGCCGCGCCCGCCTCCTGCGGGGCGACGCCGGAAACCGCCATCAGGGTCAGTGACACGAAGTTCAGCCCCATGCCGAAGCCGAAGACCAGCATGGGCCCGAGGATGCTGCCCGCGTACGTGCTGTCGACCTCGGTCAGGGTCAGCCAGCCGAGTCCGACGGCCGACAGGATCGCGCCCGCCGTCATGAACGGCTTGGGGCCCCACCTCGGCAGCAACTGGGAGGCGAGCCCGGCGCCGATCGCGATGATGGCGCTGACCGGCAGGAAGGCGAGGCCGGCCCGCAGCGGACTGAAGCCGAGGACGTTCTGCACGAAGAGCGTCAGGAAGAAGAACATGCCGAACATCGCCGCGGCCAGGCTCAGCATGATCGCGTAGACGCCGGCGCGGTTGCGGTCGCGGAACATCCACAGGGGTGTGATGGGCTGCTTCGACCGGCGTTCCACGAGGATGAAGGCGGCGAGGAACACGACGGCCGCCCCGAAGGCCGCGAGGGTCGGGCCGTCGCTCCAGCCCTCCTCCGAGGCGCGGATGAACCCGTAGACGAGCAGCACCATGCCGGCGGTGGAGGTGAGCGCGCCGAGGAGGTCGAAGTGGCCCGGCATGCGTTCGGACTCCCGGATGTAGCGGGGCGTCGCGAGCGCGATCAGCAGGCCGATGGGGATGTTGACGTACAGGACCCAGCGCCAGTCGAGCCACTCCACCAGCAGGCCGCCCGCGAGCAGCCCGATCGCGCTGCCGCCGGCCGAGACCGCGGCGAACACTCCGAACGCCCTGTTGCGCTCGGGCCCTTCGCGGAAGGTCGTGGTGATCAGTGAGAGGGCCGTCGGCGAGGCGATGGCTCCGCCGACGCCCTGCAACGAGCGGGCCGCGAGCAGCTGCCAGGACTCCTGGGAGAGTCCGCCGAGCAGAGAGGCCACCACGAAGAGCAGGACACCGGAGACGAAGACTCTGCGGCGGCCGAGGATGTCGCCCAGCCGACCGCCGAGCAGAAGCAGACCGCCGAAGGTCAGGGTGTAGGCATTGACCACCCACGACAGGTTCTCGGTCGAGAAGCCGAGCGAGCTCTGGATGTGCGGGAGGGCGATGTTCACGATGGTGATGTCGAGGACCACCATCAGCTGGCACGAGGCGATGACGAGAAGCGCGATCCCGCTGCCGTGGCCCCGCCGCGGGGACTTGGCAGTGTCGGAAGGTGTCGGGTGAGCGCTGGTCATGGGATGGCCCTGCGTCCTGGCGACGTCCGGCGTCGGACGTTCGCCCCATCGACGTTAGCCCCGCGCCGGCGTCCCGACCAGTCGATCACTGCCGCACTCCGGGACTCCGGGGGCCGGGGGCTACGAGGGCCGTTCAGTCCTCACCCCTGACGATGTTCCCCTCCGGTTCCGCGCAGGCGCGGCGCGCGTCCCTGTCGGCTGTCGCCGGAAGGCAGATACGCACGCGACCGTCCCGGTGACGGGCCTGCGCCCAGCCTGTCTCGGGGCGCCGAACGGTGTCCTGGGTGCTGCTGCCGTACGCGGTCACGACTCCTCACATTCCTTCCGCGCCCTGTCCCACTCGGGGGCGGGTCTGCGTCATGTTGCTGCGCTTTGTCGGTTACCGGTACCGGGTCCCCCGCGGCGGCGCCGGAAAACCCGGCCCTGTGACGACCGGTACGATCCAGCATTCGCGTAAATAAAAGGGTGAAAAAAATTTCATGTATCACTTGACGCGTGAAGGTCCAGAGCTGAATCTGGGAGGAGACAGTGACGGTGATGCCCGGGGAGCGGCTGCCATGTCGGAACCAATGCTTTCTGCCCAGCTCATGGGCTTGTACGCCGCACCCTGCGCGAAGTCGCCCGACCTCGCGAGGGAACGCCCGTCGGCGTACCTGAAGACCGAGACGCACCCCGCCGGCGAGCGGATGACCGTCGTGGTGATCGGCGAGATCGACATGGCCACCTCCCGACGGCTGCGGCGCTCCCTGCGCGACGCCCTCGCGGAATCGGTCAGCGGTGTCGATCTCGACCTGACCAGGGTCTCCTTCTGCGACTGCGCCGGCCTCAACGTCCTGCTGGACGCCCGTCAACACGCGTCGGCGTACGGCAGAACGGTCACCATCGGGTCAGCCGGCCCCGCCGTCGTGCGGCTGCTCGCTCTCTCGGACACGTCGTCCCTGTTCGCGCCCACGAGCGAGGCCGGCCCCGGCATCGCCTTCACGCACGTCCCGCGCCCCGGCGCGACGCACAGCACCACGGAGGAGAGCCCGTTGTCCGATGACGCCATCGACGCCACCACCGCCGTTGCCGCCGTTGACACTGCCGGCACCGGCGAGGCCGCGCAGGAACTTCGCGTCGAAGTGGTCCAGTTGAAGCGCGCCATGGAGACGCGGCCGGTCATCGACCTGGCCCGCGGAGTCCTGATGGCGTCCTTCGGGCTGAGCCCCGAGGACGCCTGGACCGTACTGGTCACGGTCTCCCAGAACACCAACATCAAGCTCCACCACCTCGCCGAGAGCACGGTGGCCGCCGTCCAGGGCGAGCCACTGCCCGAGCCCCTGCGGCAGCAGCTGTCCGCGGCGGTCGCCGAACTCGTCCCGGCCCGGCAGGCAACCACCCACGACACCGACGTCCCCGGACCGGTCCCGGAGGAGCTGCTCCAGGAAGCGGAGCCGTGACTTCGGCGGGCGGCCGGACGCTCCGGCTCCGGCTCAGGGGCCGGGGCCCTCGGTCAGGCCGGCCGCCCGTGGACCTCGGCCTCCGAGGGCGCCGCGGTCGTGCCCCGTACTTCGAGGACGGGCGTACTCAGGACGACCTGGCCGGGGCGGGCGGGGTCGGCGATCCGGTCGAGCAGGCACTGCGCGGCGCGGCGGCCGACGTCGTGGCCCGCGCTGTCCACGGTGGTGAGCCAGAGGTGGCGCAGCCGGGCAAGGTAGGTGTTGTCGTAGCCGACGAGTGAGATGTCCCGGGGCACCCGGAGGCCGAGTTCCTCGGCGGCGGACAGCGCGCCGACGCAGGCGATGTCGTTGAACGCGAACACGGCGGTGGGCCGCCGGGGGGAGCTGAGCAGCCGGACCGTGGCCCGGTAGCCGCCCTCCTCGGTGAGGTCGCCCTGCTCCACGACCGCCGTGCCGGTCAGCCCGTGTTCGCGCATGACAGCCTCGAAACTGTGGCGGCGCAGTGCGCCGACCATGCCCTGACCGGCGATGTGGGCGATGCGCCGGTGGCCGAGTCCGATGAGGTGCTCGGTGGCGAGGCGGGCGCCGTACTCGTCGTCGTTGGCCACGATGTCCGCGCGGGGCAGTTCAGGCTCGCGGGCGCCCGCGACGACGGTCGGCAGCCGCCCGGCCGCCGTGCGCAGTACCTGTGGATCGGGCAGTGTCCCGACCGCGACGAGGCCGTCGACCCGCAGGTCCGTGAACATGCGCGTGAGGTCCTCGCCGAGCCGCCGGTTCAGGTGGCCGTCGGCCAGCAGCATGTGCAGACCGTGGGCGTCGAGCAGGGAGTTGAGACCGTCCAGCAGTTCCACGAACCAGGGGTTGCGCATGTCGTTCAGGAGCACACCGACCGTGGGGGTGCCCCCGGACCGCGCGTGGTCGAGAGGCTGGGGGTGGGCGCGCCGCTCGCTGAGGCTGCGCGCGGCGGCGTTGGGCCGGTAGCCGAGCTCCTCGACGGCGGCCAGGACCGCCTGCCGCTTCTCGGGGCGCACCCGGTCGGAGCCGCGCAGCACGAGCGAGACCAGTGATTTCGACACTCCGGCCTGTTCGGCGACGTCGCGGATCGTCGGTGCTCTCATGAAATGGACCGTTCCACAAGGGTCGACGGAAAGTCAAAGGGGTTGACACCTGGTGTTACGGACTCCAATCTGAGCCGGAACCATTATGGACCGATCCAAAAGCGGTCCAAAGCCAGTCTCAAGCCGGTCTTAAGCCGATCCGAACGGATCAAAAACCGACCCGTTATCGATCCGAAGAGGGGCAGTCATGGGGAGTACGTTCGGCGTCGCCGTCGTGGGGTTCGGCTGGATGGGGCGGGTGCACACCCAGGCGTACGCGCGCGTGCCGCACCACTTCCCGCAGCTTCCCCTCCGGCCCGAACTGATCGCCGTCGCCGACGAGGTGCCCGGCCGGGCCGAGGAGGCCGCCGCGCAGTACGGGTTCGCCACGGCCGCCCGGGACTGGCGGGAGGTCGCCGCCGATCCCCGTGTCCGGGCCGTGAGCGTCGCCGCCCCGAACTTCCTGCACCGCGAGATCGGCGTCGCCATGGCCGAGGCGGGCAAGCACCTCTGGATCGAGAAGCCGGTCGGCCTCACAGCCGACGACGCGCGGGCCGTCGCGGGCGCCGTCGCCAAGGCGGGCGTCCAGGGCACGGTCGGCTTCAACTACCGCAACGCGCCTGCCGTCTCGGCCGCACGCGAGCTGATCGCCGCCGGGGAGATCGGCACCGTCACCCACCTCCGCATCCGCCTCTTCAGTGACTACGCCGCCCATCCCCAGGGCGCTCTGACCTGGCGGTACGAGCGTGAGCGGGGTGGCAGCGGGGTGCTGGGCGACCTCGCCTCGCACGGCGTGGACCTGGCCCGCTTCCTGCTGGGCGAGATCGCGTCGCTGACCGCCGACACGGCCGTCTTCGTCCCCGAGCGGGCCCGGCCCACGGGCGCCACCGCCGGCCACGCCCGTTCCGCCGGCGGTGAGTTGGGGCCGGTCGAGAACGAGGACTACGTGTCCTGCCTGCTGCGCTTCGCCTCCGGCGCCCGCGGCGTGCTGGAGGCCTGCCGGGTCTCGGTCGGCGAGCAGAACAACTACGGCTTCGAGATCCACGGCACCGAGGGCGCGGTCTCCTGGGACTTCCGTCGTATGGGTGAACTGGGCGTCAGCCGCGGTACGTCGTTCCAGGACCAGCCGGTCAGCACGGTGTATGTCGGCCCGGGGCACGGCGAGTACGCCGCCTTCCAGCCGGGCGCGGCCAACAGCATGGGTTACGACGACCTCAAGGTCGTCGAGGCGTACAACTTCCTGCGCTCCATCGCTGAAAGCACCCCGTACGGGGCCACCCTGGAGGACGCCGTCCGCAGTGCTGCCGCGCTGGACGCCATGGCCCGCTCCGCCGAGCACGGCACCTGGGTCGCTCCGGCCGAATGATCCTGGCATAACCGCGCGGTACGTGCTGCCCCGAACCGTGCGCCTACGAGATGGTCAGTAGGATTGCCTGTTCATGGACACACGCGTGGCGAACGAGATGATTACCGTGCCGCCGGGGCAGGTCACACTGTCGGACCGGCGGACGCGGCGCAGTTGGTCGGTCGAGCTGGCGCCCTACCGGCTCGGTGCCTTCCCGGTCACGCAGGCGTTGTACGCGCGGGTCACGGGTGAGCGGCCGAGCGCCGGGGACGGGGACCAACTGCCCGTCGAGGGCATTTCGTGGTGGGACGCGGTCCGGTTCTGCAACGCCCTGTCGCTGCGCGAGGGGCTCACCCCCGCCTACGCGATCCACGCCGGCAGCGAGGGCATCGACTGGGACAGAGCCGCCGACGGCTACCGGCTGCCCACCGAGGCCGAGTGGGAGCACGGCTGCCGTGCCGGCACGCCGGGACCGCGCTACGGGCCGCTCGACGAGATCGCCTGGTACCGCGACAACTCCCAGGAGCGGGTCCACGACGTGGGCGGCAAGCTGCCCAATCCGTGGGGGCTGCACGACATGCTGGGCAACGTCTGGGACTGGTGCTGGGACGTCTACGACGCCGAGGTCTACGGCACCTACCGGGTCCTGCGCGGCGGCGGCTGGTTCGACGAGCACTGGAGCTGCCGGGCCTCCGCGCGGCGCCGCAGCCACCCGAGTTTCCAGGTCGACGACGTGGGGTTCCGGGTGGCGCGGTCCGTTTCACACTGACGCGCGCGGTAAGGGTGTGGGGGGCGTCAGGTCGTGGGTGCACCGCGGGCCGGTGGGGGCTTGGCGCGCAGTTCCCCGCGCCCCTTGCGGCGGCCCCGCCGCAAGGGGCGCGGGAAACTGCGCGGCCGGCCCCCACGGCGTCGCGGTGCACCCACGACCTGACGACCCCACGCCGACCCGCGGAGCGATTCACCCTTTCGGGCGACCGCCTCGGCTGACAGACTTCGGAGGTGCGCGACTACGACTTCCTCGTCATCGGATCCGGCCCGGGCGGCCAGAAGGCCGCCATCGCCGCGGCCAAGCTCGGCCGCCGGGTCGCCGTCGTCGACCGCCCCGACATGGTCGGAGGGGTCTCCATCCACACCGGAACGATCCCCTCCAAGACCCTGCGCGAGGCGGTCCTCTATCTCACCGGTCTCACCCAGCGGGACCTGTACGGCCAGAGCTATCGGCTGAAGGAGGACATCACCATCGGCGACCTGACCGCGCGCACCCAGCACGTGGTCAGCCGCGAGGTCGACGTCATCCGCAGTCAGCTCTCCCGCAACCACGTCTCCCTGTTCGCGGGCACCGGCCGCTTCGTGGACGACCACACCATCGCGCTGCGCGAAGTGACCGGCAACGACCGGCTGTTGAGCGCCGACACCATCGTCATCGCGACCGGCACCAGGCCGGCCAGGCCCGCGACCGTCGAGTTCGACGAGCAGACGATCCTGGACTCCGACAACGTTCTCAACCTGGAGCAGGTACCCCGCTCCATGGTCATCGTCGGGGCCGGCGTGATCGGCATGGAGTACGCCTCCATGTTCGCCGCCCTCGGCAGCAAGATCACCGTGGTCGAGCAGCGTCCCGGGATGCTCGACTTCTGCGACGTCGAGGTGATCGAGTCGCTCAAGTACCACCTGCGGGACCTCGCCGTCACCTTCCGCTTCGGCGAGACGGTCGCCGCGGTCGAACGCCACGCGCGGGGCACGCTCACCATCCTGGAGAGCGGCAAGAAGATCCCGGCCGACACCGTGATGTACTCCGCGGGCCGGCAGGGCCTCACCGACGCACTCGACCTCGACAAGGCCGGCCTGTCCGCCGACAAGCGCGGCCGGATCAAGGTCGACGAGCACTACCGCACCGAGGTACCGCACATCTACGCCGTCGGCGACGTCATCGGCTTCCCGGCACTGGCGGCGACCTCGATGGAACAAGGACGTACGGCCGCGTACCACGCGTGCGGCGAGCCGGTGAACCGGATGCACGACCTCCAGCCGATCGGCATCTACACCATCCCGGAGATCAGCTTCATCGGGCGGACCGAGGACCAGCTCACCGAGGACCGCGTGCCGTTCGAGGTCGGCATCTCCCGCTACCGCGAACTGGCCAGGGGGCAGATCATCGGCGACTCGCACGGCATGCTCAAGCTGCTCGTCTCCCCCGACGACCGGAAACTGCTCGGCGTGCACTGCTTCGGTACGGGCGCCACCGAGCTGATCCACATCGGGCAGTCGGTGATGGGCTGCGGCGGCACGGTCGACTATCTGGTCGACGCCGTCTTCAACTACCCGACGCTCGCCGAGTCCTACAAGGTCGCCGCGCTCGACGCCACCAACAAGATCCGCCAGATCGACCGCCTCAGGGACTGAGAGCGCCGCTCAGGGCCGTCGGTGAGAGCTCCGTCCTCACCGGCGCCCTGTCGGCGCCCTGCCGTCCGTAGCGGGGCCTGCGTCGGCGGCGGTGGCGGAGAGCATAAGCTCGACGGGTGGCAAAGTACTTCGACGTTCATCCCGACAATCCTCAGCAGCGGACCATCACCCAGGTCGCCGACTCCATTCGCGCGGGTGCGCTCGTCGTGTATCCCACGGACTCCTGCTTCGCGCTGGGATGTCAGCTGGGCAGTCGTGACGGCATCGACCGCATCCGCTCCATCCGCCGGCTCGACGACCGTCACCACTTCACGCTCGTGTGCCAGAACTTCGCGCAGCTCGGCCAGTTCGTGCAGGTCGACAACGACGTGTTCCGCGCGATCAAGGCGTCCACGCCCGGCAGTTACACCTTCATCCTTCCCGCGACCAGGGAAGTGCCGCGCAAGCTGCTCCACCCGAAGAAGAAGACGGTCGGGGTCCGCATCCCCGACCACACGGTCGCCCAGGCCCTGCTCACCGAGCTCGGTGAGCCGCTCCTGTCCAGCACTCTCCTGCTGCCCGACGAGGACGAGCCGATGACCCAGGGCTGGGAGATCAAGGAGCGGCTCGACCACTCCGTCGACGCGGTGGTCGACTCCGGGGACTGCGGCACCGAGCCGACGACGGTGATCGACTTCTCCAGCGGCGAGGCCGAGATCGTACGCAAGGGAGCGGGCGACCCGTCCCGGTTCGAGTGACCCGCCGTCGTCCGGCCCGAACGTCGGGAGTCGGTACGGCCGGCGCGGGCAACCGGGTGGTGACGGCCGGGATGTTTCGGTGGGCGCCGAAGCGTCCACCGTCTAGCGTCGGCTTCATGAACATCGTCCCGTTCATGGACATCGCCCCGCCTCTTCCGCGCCGCACCGCCCGAGTCGCCGGGTGACGCCGGTCGAGGGCGTCGCCGTGTTCGCCGCGGGGGTGGGCGCGGGGGCCGTCAACACCGTCGTCGGCTCGGGGACCCTGATCACCTTTCCCGTTCTGCTCGCCACCGGTCTGCAGCCCGTCACCGCGACGGTTTCCAACGCGCTGGGCCTGATCCCCGGCGCCGTCAGCGGAGCCTTCGGCTACCGGGAGGAACTGCGCGGTCAGCGGCGGCGCATCCTCCGGCTGAGCGTCGGCGCCCTGCTGGGCGGCTTCACGGGCGCCGTGCTCCTGCTGGCGCTTCCCGCGACGGCGTTCGAGAAGATCGTGCCGGTCGTGGTGGGCCTGGCCCTCGTCCTGGTCGCGTTCCAGCCACTGATCACCAAGCGTCTGCGCCACCGCCGCGCGTCGGCCGACGCCGGTGCCCCTGACTCTGCCGACGCCCCTGCCCCTGCCCCTGCCCCTGCCCAGACCTACGCCCGTCGCGACGGCGGCCCGCTGCTGTTCGTCGGCATGACCCTCGCGAGCGTCTACGGCGGCTACTTCGCGGCGGCGCAGGGGGTCATCTACATCTCTTTGATGGGCGTCTTCCTGGACGAGACGATGCAACGCCTCACCGCCGTCAAGAACGTCCTGGTCGCCATCGTCAACACCGTCGCGGCGACCTTCTTCCTCTTCGTCGCGGACTTCGACTGGACGGCCGTCGCGCTGATCGCCGTCGGCTCCGCGCTCGGCGGGCAACTCGGGGCCGCGGTCGGCCGCCGCTTCAGCCCCGTGGTCCTGCGCACCCTCATCGTGACGATCGGCACCGCCGCCCTCGTCCAACTGCTGCTCCGCTGACGGGCGGCGGCCCGGAGCCGCGCGGGCTCACTTGCTGAACGGCCCTTCCAGTGCCGCCCACTGCAACAGCATGATGGTCTTCGCGTCGGCGATCTCGCCGGTACGGATCATGGCGAGGGCCTGCTGGAAGGGCAGTTCGAGGGTCTCGATGTCCTCGCCCTCCTCCTCCAGTCCGCCGCCCTCGTGGGTACGGGTGGCCGGTCCGTAGGAGGCGGCGTAGAAGGCCACGCGCTCGGTGACCGAGCCCGGGCTCATATAGACCTCGAAGACCCGCTGGACCTCGCCGACCGTGTGCCCGGTCTCCTCGATGACCTCGCGCCGTACGGCGACCTCGGGGTGCTCGTCGGCCTCGTCCAGCAGACCGCCCGGTGTCTCGACGAGCATGCCGTCGGGGTGTCCGTTGACGTACACGGGATAGCGGAACTGCCGGGTCAGCAGCACGGTTTCGCGTTCGGTGTCGTACAGCAGGATCGTGGCGCCGTTGCCGCGGTCGTGCGTCTCGCGCTCCTGGGTGGACCAGGTGCCGTCGGCGCGCTGGAGGTCGAAGGTCGTGGTGCGCTCCACGTACCAGTGGCAGGACAGCAGTGTCACGTCCCGCACCTTGACCCGAGGGTTTCCGGTCAGGTCCAGGCCGACCCGGTCGAGTCCGGTACGGCCCTTGCGGTCCGGGGTGTCGATGCCCGCCGTCATCGTGCGTCGGCCGGGGAGGAGGTGCGGGTGGTCGCGGAGGTGGCACTGGCACCGGTGCAGGCGCAGGTCCAGGCGGAACGAGTGGTCATGTCCTGCTTCTACCATCCTGGTCCCGCCCGTGTCAGGCGGGTTGTTGATCGGCGAAGGGGCTACGGGCGACGGCGGGGCTTGCCGCGCTTGGCTCCCTTGGCCCCTTTGGCGCCCTTGGCTCCCTGGGAAGTGCCGGAGCCGGTCCGGGGGCTCTTGCCGGGGGTCTTGCCCACCGGCTTGCCCGCGGCCGGCTTGCGGCGGGCAGTGCCCTTGTCCGAGCGTGCGGCGTTCGGCTCGGCGGGAGGCTGCGCACGGCCCCGCGAGCTGTTGGCGGTCCGGCCCCGGACGATCCCGATGAAGTCCTCCACCAGCTCCGTGGTCCTCTCCTCCGGCCACGACAGGGCGACCCGCGACTCGGGAGCGTCCGTGACCGGCCGGTACGTGAGGTCCTTGCGGTGGTGCAGCCGGGCGATCGACTGCGGAACGACGAGGAGCCCCACGCCCGCCGCCACCAGCTCGATCGCGTCGGCCGTCGTGGCGGGGCGCTCGATCGCGGGGCGCCCCGGCGGGCGCTCCCAGTCGAGGGTGTCGTCGAGGGGATGCAGCACGACGTCGTCCGCCAGGTCCTCGGCGGTCACCTCGTCCACCGCGGCCACGACGTGGTCGTTCGGGACGACGACCACGGTCGTCTCGGCGTAGAGGGGGATCGCGCTGAGGTCCGTACCGTCGACCGGCAGCCGGACGAAAGCCGCGTCGGCGTCGGAGCCCCGCAACACGTCGAGGACTTCGGCGGCGGACACCGTGAGGAGAGCCAGGGGAACGTCGGGCAGCCGCTCGTCCCAGATCCGCACCCACTTGCTGGGCGTCACTCCCGGGACATACGCGAGCCGGAACGAAGGGGATTCTTCCGAGCCTGTCACCTGGCCAGGTTACCCGTCGTGGTCGGCGCTGGTTCACATGCTCGATACTCTTGACAGCATGACGTCGCACCAGAACACCCAGACGATGAAGCCCGCGACCGCGGCGAAGAAACTGGGTGTGTACCTAGAGGCCACACCCGCCGAGTTCCAGGAAGGTGTCGTCTCGCGCTCCGAGCTCACCGCACTCCAGGCCGACCCTCCCGAGTGGCTGCAGGAGCTGCGGCGCAACGGCCCGCACCCCCGGCCGGTGGTCGCGGCGAAGCTCGGCATCTCCATCTCGGGGCTCGCTCGCGGCGGAGTGACCGACGCCCTCACCACGAAGGAGATCGAGGCGCTGAAGACGGACTCCCCGGAATGGCTCCAGAAGGAGCGCGCCACCCAGGCAGAGGTCCGCAAGGAAGCGGCACGCATCAAGGACAAGAAGACCGAGAAGGACCAGAAGACCGAGCAGTAGCGGCACCGGAACCGAGCCGTGATCGCCTGCGAGAATGGGATCAGTGCTGGAGTTCGAGAGAACTCGTCCCGGACGATGGAGGAGCCTCCGTGCCGCTGCCCTCACAACCACTGCGGAAGCTGGGCTTCTTGACCATCGGCCTGTTCGACCAGGCCGACCCCCGTAAGGGGCACGAGTCGACGCTGGAGATCATCGAGCTCGGTGAGCGGCTGGGCTTCGACAGCGCGTGGCTGCGCCACCGCCATCTCCAGTACGGCATCTCCTCCCCCGTGGCCGTCCTGGCCGCGGCCTCGCAGCGCACCACCCGTATCGAGCTCGGTACCGCGGTCATCCCGCTGGGCTGGGAGAACCCCCTGCGGCTTGCCGAGGACCTGGCCACGGTCGACATCCTGTCCGGGGGCCGCCTCAACCCGGGCGTCAGTGTCGGCCCGCCGATGCACTTCGACCGGGTCAAGGGCGCGCTGTACCCGGACACCGCCGACGCCGAGGACTTCGGCCACGACCGGGTGGCCCGGCTGCTGGACTTCGTACGCGGCGCACCCGCGACCGACTTCAGCGGTGTCGAGGGCTTCGAGGTGTTCTCCGACCGTGTCCAGCCGCACGCTTCGGGCCTGGGCCGCCGCCTGTGGTACGGCGGAGGCAGTCTGCGGTCGGCCCGGTGGGCCGGCGAGCACGCGATGAACCTGCTGACCAGCAGCGTCGTCAAGGCGGAGGAGTCCGAGGACTTCGCCGAGGTCCAGCTGTCCCACGTACGCGCCTTCCGTGCCCGGCACCCCGACGGCGACCGGGCCCGCGTCTCCCAGGGGCTCGTCGTCATCCCCACCGACAGTGCCACTCCCGAGCAGCGCGCGAGGTACGAGGCGTACGCCGCCGAGCGGACCCCGCGCACGGCCGCGCCCCAGGGTCCCGCCCGCCTGATGTTCGCGCCCGATCTGGTCGGGACCTCCGCGGAGATCGCCGAACGGCTGTACTCGCACGCCGCGTTCCGGGAGATCGACGAGGTCGCGTTCGCGCTGCCCTTCACCTTCGAGCACGCCGACTACGTCCAGATCCTCACCGACATCGCGACCGGGCTCGGCCCGGCTCTGGGCTGGCAGCCGTCGACGGTGACCCAGGTCACCTCCGACGGGCGATGACGTCCGGCCGCGGCGCCGGGGTGTTCAGGACGTACTCGCGTGAGGCGCGCACCTGGTCGCGCAGTGCGGGCAGGTCCACGTCGAGGACCTGCCCGTTCCACTTGCGCGGAACGCCGTCGACGAGGACGGCACTGATGTTGCGGGCGTCGGAGCCCAGCACGACCGTGCCGATCGGGTCGTTGAGCGGCATGTTGTTCAGGTCCTCGGCCCGGATCACCAGCAGGTCGGCCTTCTTGCCCGGCGTGAGGGAACCGGTGACGCCCGCGAGACCGTTGGTGCGGGCGCCCTGGAGCGTCGCGAAGTCCAGCACGTCCCGGGTGGTGATCCGGCGGGAAGGGCTCCGGTCCGTCGCGTACACGGCGTTGACCGCGCGCATCCGCTGGATGGCGTGGAGGGTTCGCATCTGTGTGAACATGTCGCTCGCCAGGGCGACTTCGACGTCGATGCTCAGGCCGGGGCGAATGCCCACGGACAGCGCCTCGTCGACGGCCGGGATCGCGGTCTCCAGTCCGATCTGGGCGTCGGAGGTGGGCGCGAGGGCCACGGTGGTACCGGACTCCCCCATCGCCCGCCATGCCTCGGGAGTCAGGCCGGTGGCGTGGATGAGTGTGAGATCGGGACCGAGGACACCGGCCGCGGCCCAGCCGAGCACCGCGTCCGAGGACGCCTTGCCGAAGACAGCGTCCACGCTCACCCCGATCCCCAACTCCCTTGCCGCACGGGCGTGTTCGGGCCCATAGGCGAGTACGGGACCGGCGATCTCAGCGGTGGCCAGGGTCGCCATGCGCAGGGTCAGCAGTTGGTCGTCGCTGCTGAAGTACTGCTCCTTGAGACGGGTCAGATCGGCGGGCCACTGCCGGTCCCAGGTGCCGAAGTGCGGCCCCATGGAGGCGTGCACGCCCCGGATGCCGGTGTCGAGCAGAGCCTGGATCGCGGCGTCGGAATGCTCACGGGTACGGGAGTTGTGGGAGAAGTCGAGCATGGTCGTGATGCCGCTGTCGATCGCGGTCAGCGCGGCGAGCCTGGTCCCGACGTACATGTCCTGGGGCCGGTAGACCGTGGCGTGGCCGGCCAGGGTGGTCGTCACGTACGCGCCGAGGTCGTCCACGTCCGGCATGATCCGGCGCAGTTGTGTCTCCCAGGCGTGCCGGTGGGTGTCGACGAAACCGGGGGTCAGGATCGTGCCGGTGGCGTCCACGACCACCGCGTCGCCGGTGATCGGGCCGGGGCCGACCGCGGCGATGGTGTCCCCTTCCACCAGCAGGTCCCCGCGGTCGAGCACCCCCAGGTCCGGGTCCATGGTGACGATGGTCGCGCCGGTGAACAGGATCCGTCGCCGCGCGTCGGCGGACCGGCGGCCCAGTTGTTCGAGGACGGCGGTGCTGGTGGTGTCGTGGGCGTTCATGGGGCCTCTTCCCTGGCTTCCGCGGCTGCGTGGTGAGCCGGGCGCGACGGCTGTCGGGCCGAGCCTCGGCCTTACGGACCAGGCGAACCAGGCCGCCGTTTCCCTGGGTGCGCGGCACCCAGGAAGCGCTCACCGGGGAAGACGGCGGCCTGGTAGCGACGCGACACCGGAGCGACCGTAGGACCCATGGCAACGAACTCGGAACCGCACACGAACAGGACCACGGACGACGCCCCGCCCCACGACCCGCATCCGAACGCGCACCCGCACCCGTACGTCGGGATGTGGGTGACCGCGGACGGGCACATCCGACAGGCGCTGCGGCCCGACGGGCGCTACGACGAGGCCCGCGGGACGCGCGAGAGCGCGTACACCGGCAGCTACACGGTCACCGGCAGTCACATCGACTACCTCGACGACACGGGCTTCACCGCCACCGGCGACGTCCGCGACGGGGTCCTCTTCCACGAACACCTGGTGCTCTACCGAGAGGCCGACGACAAGATCTCCGCGAGGGTGCAAGCCGGTGGACGTCGTGCAGGCCGGCTATGAGAGCAGGCGAAGTGTTCTGCGCAGTTCATCGATGACGCACGTGGCGCGGGTGTCCGTACCTGCTTCCATGACGTTGGTGAGATAGGCGAACCCGACCTGGTGGATCGAGTCGGCGAACGCGACCTGTCCGCCGGCTCCGTCATGGCCGAAGGACGCAGGACCGAGGAACTCCCGTGCAAGTGACGGCAGTTGGAATCCCATTCCCCAGCGAGGGAAAGGGGGCTGTCCTCCGAAGACGGGAGGGCCTTCGGTCTGCGGTCGGACGGCGTCGGCGACGGTGTCGGGGTGCAGCAGCCGTACGCCGTCGGTTGCCACCACGGTGGATGACCAGATCGAGGCCAGCGCACGGGCCGAGGCGATACCGCCCGCTCCCGGAAGTTCCGCTGCCTGGACCCGGGGGTCGTTGAAGCCACCGCCGGTCTCGTCGACGAGTTCGGCGGGAAACGCGTTCCCCAGCGTCAGGGCCCGCTCCGACCAGTCGGTCTCTCCGGAGGGACGCGCAGCGGCCTGTTGAGCCACGAAGGCCGTGAGGGTCCCTCCCGCGCGCATGTGCGCGACGCGGTGCCGGACAGCCGGGGGAAGGCCGATCCATGCGTCGGCGCGCAGCGGCGTGGTGATGAGCTCTTCGAAGTACCGGCCGGCCGTCCTGCCGGTCACGCGTCGGATGACCTCGCCGATCAGCCATCCATGGGTGAGCGCGTGGTAGGCGTGTCCTTCACCGACCGGCCACAGAGGTTCCTGTGCCGCGAGGAGCCCGGTCATCCCGTCCCGGTCGATGGCGTCCTCGACGGTGAGGGCGTCGCGGGGTGCCGAGAGGCCGGATCTGTGGGCGAGGAGATCCCTGACGGTGACCGTCTCCTTGCCGGCGGCCGCGAATTCGGGCCAGTACACGGCGACGGGTGTCTCATAGCCGAGCCGGCCTTCCTCCACGAGACGGGCCGCGAGTATGGAGGTGAGGCCCTTGGTGCAGGAGAAGACGACGCTGACGGTGTCTTCCGTCCAGGGGGTGCGTCCGCGTGCGTCGGCGGTCCCGCCCCACAGGTCGAGGACTGTTTCGCCTGCCACCCGTACGGAGAGTGCCGCTCCCATGTCGTCATGACGGGTGAACGTCGCGGCGAAGGCTTCCGCGACGCGTTCGAAGCCGGGGGCCGTGTGGCCGTTGACTGATGTGTTCACCGGAGACTTCCTTCGCTGGTACTGAGCGGGACGATGCCCTGGTGCTCCGGGGAACGGCCCACCGGGAAGGGATCACAGATCGAGCCCAGGAACGTGCCGTCGGCGTCCGTGGTGTCGAAGGCGAGCATCACCGTCCGGCCGGCCCGGTCCTCGATGACCCGGCCGCTGTAGAGGGACTCGGCGACGACGAGACGGGCGTCCTCCGCCGGGTAGGGGCCCAGCGCGGAGGGTGCCTGGATGCTCCAGATCCCGCCGCGCTGTCCTGCCTCGCGTCTCGCCGCGGACAGCCGTGGTGTGTCACAGGACATGAGCAGTGTTGTCTTTCCCTGGATGGTAGCCAGTTGAGGGACTTCGAGGTGGGCGAAGCCCGCGCCCACGGAGCTGAGCGGGGGCCGGACCGTCCAGGTGCGCAGGTCCGGTGAGGTGGCGTGTGCGATGACCCCGCGGTCGTCGGCGGCGCCGTGGTTGGCCCGGGCCGTGACCAGCATGTGCCAGCCCTGCGCGGCCGGGTCGGGAAAGACCCATGGGTCGCGCCAGGCCTCTTCGGGCCAGCCGGAATCACCCAGCTTCTCGTACCAGCGGCCGTCCGCCTCGGTGAGGGGACCCGGCTGTCTCGTCCAGGTGTGCAGATCCTCGGAGGTGGCCACACCGATCGCCTGGGTGTTGCCGCCGAGGTCGCCGGGGCCGGCGAAGCGGGCGCCGGTGTAGAACATCCGCCAGACTCCGTCAGGCCCGCGCAGGACACTGCCGGTCCAGACGGCGGTCTCGTCGAAGCCGCCCGCGGGGCCCGGGCCGAGTACGGGTCCGTGGTCCTGCCAGTCGGTCAGATTCGTGGAGGTCGCGTGGCCGATACGGGCGTTGCGGTGCCGTAGTTCGGGGTCGCCGAGGCTCTTGGGGGCATGGAGGTAGTACAGGTGGAAGGTGTCGCCGTCGTCGGCGAACCAGAAGTCCCACACCCAGGCGTGGTCCAGGTGAAATGTCATGGGGCGTCCTTGTGCGTCGGCCGCCCTGTGGCGGAGGCGGCCGGGTGCGATCGGGTGGGCGGGAGGTGTGGAGCGTCAGCCCTTGACGGCACCTTGGAGCAGCGCCTTGATGAACTGACGCTGGAAGACGACGAAGACGACGATCGTGGGCAGCATGATGATCAGCGCGCCGGCGAACATCAGCGGGAGCTGATTGAGGTACTGGCCCTGGAAGGCTCCGAGTGCCCCGGCCATGGTGCGCCGGTCCGGGTCGTCGACCAGGACCAGCGGGAGCAGGAACTGGTTCCACGTCCACAGGAACAGCAGGATCGCCAGGGAGGACAGTGCCGGTGCGGCCAGGGGCAGTTGGATGCGGCGGATCTCCTGGAAGACGCTCGCCCCGTCGATACGAGCCGCCTCGGACAGTTCGCCGGGCACTCCGAGGAAGTGCGCGCGCATCCACACGACACTGAACGGCATGTAGAGCCCGATCAACGGGAGGATGATCGCCCAACGCGTGTTGAGCAGGCCCATGTCGGTGATCTGGTAGTAGATCGGGATGATGATCGCCTCGAACGGGATGGTCAGGCCGAGCACGAACAGGATGAACACGGCCCGGCCGCCGCGGATGCGCAGGTTTCCCAGCGCGTAGCCGGCCAGGGCCGCCATCAGGAGGCTGAGCGGGACGACGGCCAGCACGATGAGGACGCTGGATCCGAGCAACTGCCAGACGTGCGCCGTTCTGAAGGCGACGGCGAAGTTGCCCCACTGCGGATCGCTCGGCCAGGAGATGCCGTTGGGAATGCGGTCCGCGGGCTGCAGTGCGCCGGAGACCATGCCGACCAGCGGCAGCACGGTGAGAACGAGGACGACGACGAGGACGACACGTCCGATGACCGCCTCGGCCTTGTTGACGATCATCAGGACCTTTCCTTTGCCAGCAGCTGGATGGGCAGCACCACCGCGAGGACGAGCAGCAGCAGGACGATGCCGAAGGCCGAGGCCAGGCCGACCTCGCTCTGGGTGAAGGCGAGCCGGAAGATCGAGATACCCGGAACCAAGGTGCTCGTCCCCGGGCCGCCCTTGGTGGTGGTGTAGATGATGTCGAAGCTGCTCAGCGCCGCGATGACCGTGATGGTGACCAGTACGGCGATCTCCTGCCGCAGCCCGGGAAGAGTGACGGTCACGAATTCCCGCAGCCAGCCGGCGCCGTCCAGCCGCACCGCCTCGTACAGGGAGGCGTCGATCTTTCCGATGCCGGTGAGCAGCAGGATCGTGCACAGACCTGTCAGCACCCACGAACCGATCAGGCCGACGGCTGGAAGAGCCGTGCCGAAGCCTGCCAGCCATGACCGCGAGAGGAACCCGAGGCCAACGGAGTCCAGGATGGTGTTGATCGTGCCGGTCTGCGCGTACATCCATGACCAGGCGATACCGGCGGCCACCAGCGGGATGATCTGCGGAAGGAACAGGATCGTCCGCGCGGTGGTGGCGAACGCGCCGGGCCTCATCGAGCGGATCAAGGTGGCCAGGACGAGTCCGCTGGTGACCGGGATGACCGTGAAGAAGATGATGAGGATCAGTGCGTTGATGATCGAGATCAGCAGGTCCCGGTCGGTGAACACCCGGGTGTAGTTGGCGAAGCCGACCCAGGTGGAGGCGCCGATGCCGTTCCAGCTGTAGAACGAGTACTGCACGGCGGTGACCAGCGGATAGATCACGAACGTGGTGAAGAAGGCAAGGGCGGGCAGTACGAAGAGCCAGCCCAGGGTGGTGCGCCGGGCCGCTCCGCGGGTGGGCCGGCGAAGGCGGTTCCCCGGGCTCGCGGCACGAGTGCCCGGGTGGGGGCCCCGCGCCGCGGCTGCGGGCGGCTCCGAGGCCCCGTGCCTGCGGACGTCGCTGCTCATGCTCCGGCCAGTTCCTTCTCGTAGTACTGCTGGATGGCGTCGGTGAATGCCTTGGGCTCCATGCGGCGGGTCAGCAGGCGCTGCTCGTAGGGCTGGAACGCGCCGGCGTAGATACCCGAGGTGGTGTTGGCCATGAAGTCCACGAACCCGTTGTCGGCTGCCACTTCCGCGGAGACCTTGAGTGCCTGCTCGATCAGCGAGCCCTTCTTGGTCTTCGGCAGCTGCCGGGCGGGGTCGCCGCCGGGCGACGCACCGGTGACATCGACGACGATCTGCCGGGCCTTGGTGTCGGTGTGGATCCAGTTCAGGAAGAACGCCGCCGCGTCGGCGTGCTTCGCCTTGGCCGGGATGGAGAACGAGTTCGCGGCGCCCATGGCGACGTACTTGCCGTCGCCGGCCGCGGGCGGCATCGGAACGAAGGTCGCCGCACCCTGGCCCATGGCCTTGTCGGTTCCCGCGGCGTCCCAGTTCCCGTCGAACATCAGCAGGCCCTTGCCCGCCTGGAAGTTGGAGACCATCGTCGTGTAGTTGATCGCGTTGACGTCGTCGGGGAAGTACCCGGCGTCCGCCCATTTCTTGAACACCGTGGCGCCCTTGAGGCTCGCGGCCGTGTCGAACGTGGCGCCCGACTTGTTGAACATCCAGTCGACGAGGTCGCTCTTGTTCCCGTACTGGTTGATCAGCGCCTGCAGCGCGAACGTGCCCACGCCGTCCTGCATGCCGATCTGCACCGGAAGGATCTTCGCGGCCTTGGCCTTGGCCATCCACTGTTCCAGCTCGCCGATCGTGGCCGGCGCGCCGGACAGTCCGAGGCGCTCGGCGTACTTCTGGTTCACGTAGATGCCGGTGACGCTGTAACCCAGACCCAGTTGGTAGAGCGATCCCTCTCCCCGTACGCCCTTGCTGCTCATCCGGGAGGCGGCCAGTTGCCCGGCGGAGAACTTGTCCCAGCCGAAGCCCTTGTAGTACGGATCGAGGTTCGTCAGGAGGCCGTCCTTGACCGTGTCCCCCAGCGTGGGCAGACGGATGAGGTCCGGTGCGTTGGTACTGGCCATCAGGCGCGGCGCGTTCGCGGTGAGGTTCGCGAAGCTGTCCCGTACGACCTTGAACGTGACGTTCGGGTGCTGCTTGGTGAACTCCTTCGCCAGGTCGTCGGAGACCGGGAAGCCCGTCTCGTCCTGGATCTTGATGGTGATCTTGTCGGAGGTGAGCTTCAGGCTCACCTTCCCGGACTCGGTCGGGTCCGCGGCGGGTGACCCCGGCGCACACCCGGCCAGGGCGAGCGCACCGGAGGTGACGGTGGCTGTGAGGGCCGCCCACGCCGTGCGTGATGCGGTGCTGCGTGACGCGGTGCTGCGTCCATGACGGGAACGCTCATGCTCGTTCGACATGTACAAGACTCCGTTGTCCGTGCGCGGGTCCGCGGAAGGGGGGTCAGGCATGGCGCAGGGGTGTCTCCTGCGCCTCGGCGGCCACGCGGCGCGTCGGGTGTCCCCGCCCGAAACGAGCCGAACCGCTTGCTAAACCCTTTTAGCAAGGCCATAGTCAGCCTGAGGGTGGGTGCTGTCAAGGAATGGTCCGCAACAGGTTGGACGGCGTGATTGGCTTGAGACCCGTGCCCGCGCCGACCGCCGGAGGAGAGATGCCATGCCGAACAAGCGCGTCACGCTCGCCGATGTCGCCCGGCGCGCGGGGCTGTCCACGGCCGCCGCTTCGATGATCCTGAACGGCAGGACCGACACCCGCTTGTCCGCAGAAGCGCATGCCCGGGTCAACGACGCCGCCGCCGAACTGGGGTACCGGCCGAACGTGGCCGCCCGCGGTCTGCGGACCCGCAAGACCCTCACCATCGGATTCATCTCCGACGTGGTCGCCACCACCCGCTTCGCCAGCGGCCTGATCCAAGGAGCACTGGACGCCGCACGGAAGGCCGGCCACGTCCTGCTGGTGCTGGAGACCGGGGGCGACCCGGCACGCGAGTCCGAAGCGATCGCGGCCGTCCTCGACCGCCAGGTCGACGGCATCATCTTCGGCGTGATGCGAGCCCGGGAACTCTTCGTCCCCGACATCCCGCAAGCGACCAACGTGGTCATGCTCAACGCCAGCAACAAGAAGCACCCCGTGTCGGTTCTTCCCGACGAACTGAGCGGCGGCAGGGCGGCGGTCGCGCTCCTGGCCGATGCCGGCCACCGCAACGGCATCGCTCTCATCGGCCACAACGAAGAAGTCGAGAAGAACCTCTTCCGCTCGGCGACCGTCGGGCAACGCATCGCCGGGATCCGCGCGGAGATGGCCGAGCGCGGACTGCGGTTCGCCGCCGAGGAGTCATGCTGGGACTGGGAACCCCACCACGGCTACGACGTGACCCGCGCGCTCCTGAAGGACCGCGGCGACATCCGTGCCCTGCTGTGCATGAACGACCGCCTCGCCTTCGGCGCGTACCAGGCACTCGCCGATCACGGCCTCTCCGTCCCCCATGACGTCTCGGTCGTGTCCTTCGACAACGACGAACTCGCCTCTTACCTCAGGCCCGGCCTGACCACCGTCGCCCTGCCCCACGAAGCCATGGGCCGCTCCTCCGTCGAGCTCCTCCTCGACCACGACCGGCGCCCCGGCCATCACCTGATCCCCATGCCGGTCATCGAGCGTGGCTCGATACTCCCTCCCGCCGGGTGACGCCCGTACGCCCTCGTCACGGTGCGTGCACGGCGATGCGACAGTGCTTATGCGACAGCAATACGGACTCGTCGGAAGGGCTTGTGCGGGTACGCGTATCTCATGACTGATGTAGTGGACTCCGACGAACTCCTGCGCCGTCTCCAGCGGGCCCGTTCGTGGGCCGGCCGGGAGGAGCAGACGTGGAAGGCGCGCAGCGAAGAACTCAGGGCCGGTGATCCCGACAGCGCACGTGACGCCGAGCTGCGCGGACACACCTACGAGGCAGTACGCAGGGCGCTGGACGAGATCGTGACACCGGGCGTGCACGAGGGGGTGCACGACGAGGCGGGCTGAGACAGTTTTGCTCTGCTTCCGCTGTGTGCCACCGCCGTTCCGTGCATGACCCGCTCGGCGCATGGAACCCGTGGTGGTCATGAGCACCACGCAGGTCCCACGCGCCGATCCCGTCACCACGGTCTTCACCTGGCAGGTACGCCCCGGCCGGGAAGCCGACTTCGAGGAGTGGACCCGGGGCGTCACCGACTGCGTCTCCCGGTTCCCCGGCAGCCAGGGGGTGTCCTGGCTGCGTCCGGAGCCCGGGCACCGGTTCCACGGGGTGCTCCGGTTCTCCGATCCGCAGCGGCTCACCGACTGGCTGACCTCGCCCGAGCGGGCCGAGTGGCACGCGCGTATCGAGGGCATCGCCACCGAGGTCCGTGACGAACGCCAGTCGACCACCGGACTGGAGGCCTGGTTCCGCCTCCCCGGCACCACGGTGCAGCCCCCACCGCGCTGGAAGATGGTCCTGACGACGTTCATGGGTGCCTACCCGCTGGTCGTTCTCATCCAGTGGCTGGTGACTCCCAGCACCGCCTCGTGGCCCCTGCCGCTGCGCGCCGCCGTCTTCCCTGTCCTGCTCCTGCCCCTGCTCACGTACGTGATCATGCCGGGGCTCAGTCGTCTGCTGCGACTGTGGCTGTACGGCACGCCCGACGGCTGACGCCGCGACAGGACCGGAGCCGGTCCGCGTCACACGTGTGCCTCGTCCCGATGGCGGCGTCCGGCGCGGTCGCTTAGAAAGGTCGAACTGCAACTCTCGGGCCACACGTCCGGGCCACGACAGCGACTGCACCCTTCGTAGGGAGCCGAGTATGACTACCCGTTCGCCTTTCGACTCCGATCGACCTGGCATATCTCGCGAGAGCGTGGTCGACGCCCCCGTACCGCCGCCACCCGTCTCCGCCCCCTGGCACCCCGCGCCGGACGAGGCGCCGGACAGGGCTACGCGCAGGGCCGACCACCGGTACGCCGACCCGGCCGACGCCGTCGAGTTCGCGTATGTCGACCCGGCCGACGAGATCGAGCACCGGTACCCCGACCCGCTCGACGAGATCGACCACCCGTACCCCGACCCGGCCGACGACGCTGCCCACCGGTACTCCGACAGGGCCGACAGGGCCGACAGAGCCGACCGGGCTGCCGACACCGCCGCCGACACTGCCCCTGACAGGGCCGCCGACAGGGCCGGTCGCCGGTACGCGGAACCGGCGGACGCCGTCGACCACCGGTACGGCGAGCCGACCGGCGACGGCGTCCGCCCGCATCCGCACCCGGCACCTGCACCCGCACCTGCCCCGGCGGACGAGGGCGACGAGCGATTCGCCGACCCTGCCGAGGCCCCTGCCGACGACGTGGACGACGACGCCATGGCCGACCCCGCGTACGACAACCCGGTCGACGGACTGGTGCACGCCGCCGTCGCCGACCGGCCGCTGGACGAGGTCATCCAGCTCATCGAGCTGCTGGAGCAGTCACCCGAGTACGCGAGGGCCACGGCCGACGCGCTGCGTGCGGTCGGCACCGACCGGTCCGTGGAGGACGTGAGCCGGCTGGTGGCCCTGCTGACCCGGCCGCCGCGGGACGCCGACAGCGCCGACGAAGCGATCCGCGCGGCGGCCGAGGCCCGGCC